>JAAYVZ010000141.1 GCA_012516935.1 Holophagae bacterium | reverse complement strand
CGGTGAGGGCGGCGAGGCCAGCCGCGACGGCCTCGCGCCAGGCGACGAGGTCGGCAGCGGCGAGGACCACCGCGAGGATGGCGAACGCCGCCGCCGAAACCCCGGCACCCAGACGAACCCCCAACACGCGCAAAGTATACGAGCTAGGTTGACTCCGTCGTTCGGGTGGCGAACAATCCCCGGCTCGGAGGTCCGTATGCTGGCCCGTGAGCTGTACCGCACCAACCCCGACCGCGTCCGTGCGGCGCTTGCCGACCGGCGCAGCGACGCTCCCCTCGACCGCTTGCTGGAGGTCGATGCGCGCTGGCGCCAGGTGCTGGCGGAGGTGGAGGGTCTCAAGGCCGAGCGCAACCGCGGTTCGAAGCAGATCGGCCAGCTTTTCGCCGCCGGGCGTCGGGATGAAGCCGATGCGGCCAAGGCGCGCATGAGTGCCTTGGGAGCACGCATTGCCGAGCTCGAGGCCGGAGCCGCGCGTCTGGGCGAAGAGATGGCCGAGCTCGAGCTGGTCATCCCCAACCTCCCCCACGAGTCGGTGCCGGTGGGTCCGGACGAGACCGCCAACCGTGTCGAGCGCACGTGGGGTGAGCCGCCGACGTTCGACTTCGAGCCTCGAGCACACTGGGATCTGGGTCCCGGCCTCGGCATCCTCGACTTCGAGCGCGCCGCCAAAGTGGCTGGTGCCAGATTCGCCGTGCTGTGGGGGATGGGTGCGGCGCTCGAGCGGGCGCTCGTCACTTTCATGCTCGACCTGCACCGCGGGCGCGGGTACGAGGAGGTCTACGTGCCGTTCGTGGTCAACCGCCAGGCCCTGCGGGGCACGGGGCAGATCCCGAAGTTCGAGCAGGACCTTTTCCATCTCGAGGGAACCGACTACTACCTCGTGCCGACGGCCGAGGTTCCGGTGACCAACCTGTACGCCGGGGAGATCCTCGAGGAGGCGGCGCTACCCAAGCGCCTGTGCGCGTATACCCCCTGCTTCAGAGCCGAGGCCGGTAGCCACGGGCGCGACGTGCGCGGGCTCATCCGCCAGCACCAGTTCGACAAGGTCGAGCTCGTTCATCTGGCGACACCGGAGAGAAGCTACGAGGAGCTCGAGATGCTCACCGCCTCGGCCGAGCTGGTGCTCCAGCGGCTGGGACTCGCCTACCGGGTGGTGACGCTCTCCACCGGCGACATGGGGTTTGCCGCCGCCTGCACCCGTGACCTCGAGGTGTGGTTGCCGGGCCAGGGATGCTACCGGGAGATCTCCTCGTGTTCCAACTGCGAGGACTTCCAGGCACGCCGCATGGAGCTGCGCTTTCGACCGACCGGGGGCGGCAAGCTGCGTCTCGTTCACACGCTCAACGGCTCCGGCGTCGCCGTCGGACGCACGCTCATCGCCGTGCTCGAGAACTTCCAACAGGTCGATGGATCGGTCGTCATCCCCGAGGCGCTGCGGCCGTACCTGGACGGCGTCGAACGGTTGACGCCGCGCGGGTGAGTGGCATGTTCGCCGCCCTGATCCTGACCGCCGCAGCCACCGCACCGCTGGCCGTGTGGCCGGTCGAGACCGGACCGCCCATGACCGTGGTGGACGACGTGGAGGTCTTCGTTACCGACCCCGGAGAGAGCTACTCCATCCTCGCCGTGCAGGCGTTCGCGGTGCCCCTGGCGCGCGGCGACGCGCTGATGCTCGAGCGCCTGGCGGGGCTGGCGGCACGGCTCGGGGCGGACGCCGTGGTGTTGCTCGGGGAGATGCCAGAAAGCGAGATTCCGGAAGATCTTGCGCTGCCTCTACCGGTATCCGGGCGGGTGGTGGCCGCAGCGTTCATCGTCTTCGACGCGTGCGACCAGTGCCCCGAAGAGGACGTACGCGCCAAAAGCGGTCTTCCGGTCGGGCCGGACCTCGAGAGGTCTCCGGTCGAGGCAGGTGACCGTCGGACGATCGCCTCCACCTGAAGGCAGCGGGTGCGTGACGCCGGATCGCGGCGGCAGTACCTCGAAAGGTGCGGCTCGCCTTCTGTCGTGGCGCGGCGTTGCCGAGCACGAGCCCGGCAAGCGACACGGGTTTGGCGGTGCTCAAATCGATTCGCGAAAAGGCGCCTCGGCTGGCGGCTCGGCGAGGTCGAGACGCTGCCTGGCCTGGCCGAGGTGATCGATGTCGTGGGCGAGCGACAGCGCCACCATGTCGGCGATCGTCATCTCGCCGCGTCGCGGGTGGAGCCCGACGCGCCCGAGCTCGGACGCATCGCAGCTTCCGAGCAGCTCGAGGTTGTCGCCGCGGCGGACGGAGAAGCGCTCGAGCGCGGTTTCCACGGGCCAGCTGAGGTAGCCGGCGCGGGTCGACAACGCTTCCTGGTCGAAGGGTGTCAACACCGGCCGATCGGCGGTGAGAACGAGCCGGACGCGGGTACCGAAAAACAGCTCGGTATCGGCTAGATGCGCCAGCACCTCGACCGCGGCCCAGACCTCCGGGGTCGGCCGCCGGTACCAACGCGAGCGCTCGGCGTGCGAGGCGAGCTCCGCGAACCGCCGCGGCGTCTCCACCAGGGCTTTGAGCTGCAGCAGGCACTCGAGAAGGTCGGCCATCGTCGGGGAGGGATTCTACAGGCCGGGCGGGGGGTGGCAAGACCGGGTGGAAAACCTGCCGGCGGCGGGTACACTTCCTGACAGGGAGCCACCATGAGCACTCGGCCCGCCACCAGCACTCAGCCCACCCGCGAGTTCGCCGCTGTCGCCACGGGCAGGAAGGCTGCCCTCCTTTGCTTCGCCGGTGGGCTCACCCTGCTTCTCGTGCTGATCGCCTGGATCGGTGGCAGCTACGTCTGGCCCGGCACGCTGCGCTACGAGGTCACGACCGAGAACCTCATCGTCACCACCGGCCGCAACTTGGTCGTCGACGAGACCCGAATCCCGCTCTCGCGAATCTTCGAGGTCTCGCCCACCGTGCTCCGCGGCGGCAAGCTGCGCTTCGGCAAGGAGAAGCCCGGCTACTGCACCGGCTACTTCGAGCTGCCGGCGCTCGGCGAGGTGTACCTCGCCACCGATTGCGGTGAGCGTGGGGTTTTAGTGCGCGGCGGCGGTTTGACGACGGCACTGGTCGTCAGCCCGGCCGACCCGGACAAGTTCGTCTTCTCGCTTCGCAACCACCAGCCCGGTACGTTCGCGCCTCCTCCCCGGGCGTTCTCGACCTATCTGGGATGGCTCGTGCTCTACGCCGTCCTCTTCCTCGCCGGAGGGGGTCTGCTCCTGCGGACTTTCGTGCTCGGTCCGGCGCGGCTGCGGTACCGCGTGCGTCCAGGCTGGCTCGAGATCGGCAAGCTCGGCAAACCGGTGGTGCTGCCGCTGGCTGGAGCGAGGGTGCGCCGTCACCGGCCGTTGCTGGGAGAGCGGCAGACCGGCGTCACCCTGCCGGCCTATCACGTCGGGACGTTCCTGTACGACAGTGCGGCCACCACCGTCCTCGCCTCGGCCAAGGAGGAAGGTGTCTTGTACGAGGGCGAGGGCCGCTACTTCGTCACCCCTGCCGACATCGACGGCATGCTCGCGGCCCTCGGCGAGGCCGGTGCCGAGGTGGTCGTCACCAAGCTACAGCGCCGCATCTGACGCCGCGCCTTTTGGAGCAACCGACGTGACGGCTGCGATACGGCCCTGGAGGCTCTCGCTTGCCGCTCGATGGGGCACGAGCGGTCAGAAGTCCGAGGTCATGATGAACAGCGGCTTCGACTCGAAGCGCGAGTACATCGGCCGCAATCGGTCCGTGCTGTAGAACTTGTGCACGTCGACGACCTTCTTGCGGCTCACCACCACGTCGATTGGCACGTTGTCGTAGCGTCCGTTGCGCACGTTGACGAGGCGCCCGGAGACACCGTCCAGCGCCAGGTCGAGCGCCAGGTTGCCGAACGCCATGGGGACGATCGAGTCGACCGCATCCGGGTTGCCGCAGCGCACGAGGTAGCCCAGACGCTGGTTGATGACATCGATCTTCTTGCCGGAGGTGAACTTCGGTGAGATCTCCTTGAGCTTCCTCGAGACCAGATCGCCGATACCGCCCAGCTTCTTGTGGCCAAACATATCGGCCTCTTCGCCCTCGAACGCCATCGCCTCCATGCCCTTGAAGCGGGCACCCTCGGATACCAGCACCACCGAGTACTTGGAGGGGTTGGAGTAGCGGTCCGCAGTCAGCAGCTCACACAAGTGCTCGAGATCGAACACGTGCTCCGGGATGACGCAGCGGTTGGCAGCACCAGCCATCGTCGGGAGCAGTGCAGTGAAGCCGGCGTAGCGCCCGAACACCTCGATGACGAGGAAGCGCTCGTGGGAGCCGGCGGTGGTGCGCAGGGCGTGCGTCATCTCGATGGTGCGGGTGACGCAGGTCGAGAAGCCGATGCAGTAGTCGGTACCGGGGACGTCGTTGTCCATGGTCTTGGGGATGGCGATGATCTTGACGCCCTCTTGGTGGAGGCGCACGGCGTAGGACAACGTGTCATCGCCGCCGATCGGGATGAGGGTCGAGATCCCCAACCACTCGAGGTTTTTCAAAACCTCGGGGGTGAGGTCGTTGACGTCGTCCTGGTAGATCGACTGCAACTGTGGCAACACCGCAGCGCGAGGCACGTGCGAAGCCCGAGTGCGCGAGGAGTGGAGGAAGGTGCCGCCGGTGCGTCCGATCTTGTTGACGATCTCTTCGGAAAGCTCGATGAACTGCTCCGGCTGCGGCTCTTTTTTGTTGCGGTCGAGCTCGACGAGGCCGGCCCAACCGCGCCGCAGGCCGATGACCCGGTACCCTTCGCGGAGGGCACGGACGGTCGCGGCACGAATGGCCGGGTTGAGCCCCGGGACATCGCCGCCACCGGTCAGGATGCCGATCGTACCTTTGTGTGTAGCCATGCTTGACTCCTTGAACTTCTGCCCTTTGCGGCGAGAGCACGGGAGGTGGCAGCGTCCGGGGTTCCGGGTTGGGGGAGCGGATGCTCAGCGCGGGTGGGCGGCCGCCGCGCCATGGAGCATCCCTGCCGCCTCCGGGCGTGGTTGATTGGTCGTCGTGTCCCAGTACGGTGAGAGACGGCGCAGGCTCGCGATCACCTCGGGGAGCACCGCCAGGATGCGCTCCACCTCGGTCTCTGTCGTATAGCGGGAAAAGGAGAAGCGCACCGAGCCGTGGGCGGCGGAAAACGGCACCCCCATCGACCGCAGGACATGCGAGGGCTCGAGGGAGCCCGAGGTGCAGGCGGAGCCGGACGAGGCGCAGATCCCCGCTGCCGCAAGCTGATACAAAATCCCCTCGCCTTCCACGAAGTGACACGACACGTTGGAGGTATTACCCAAACGGGGCGCGCCGGCCCCGTTGATTTCGACCAGGGGGATACGGGCCAGGAGCTCGCGCTCGAGGCGGTTGCGCAGGCCGGTCACGTGCGGCTCGTCGACGTCATGGGTGGCGGCGGCGAGCTCGAGTGCCGTGGCGAGACCGACCATGAAGGCGACGTTCTCGGTTCCACCGCGGCGGCCCGACTCCTGATGGCCGCCCAGCAGCAACGGCCGACAGGGTGTACCCCGCCGCACGAACAGCGCTCCGATACCCTTCGGTGCGTGCAGCTTGTGACCCGAGAACGCGAGCAGGTCGACGTGCCCGAGCTCACCCACCAAGTCGATGGGGAGCTTTCCGACCGTCTGTGTGGCGTCGCTGTGGACGACGATCGACGGATCGGTCTCCTTGACGATGCGCGCCAGCTCGGCGATCGGGAACACCACCCCGGTCTCGTTGTTGGCGTGCATGACCGTAACCAGGAGGGTGTCGCGGCGGAGGGCGCGCACGAGGTCCGCCAGGTCGAGTCGTCCCTGGCGGTCGACCGGCAGGTACGTCACCTCCAGCCCCTGACGCTCCAGCTCTCGACACACGTTGAGCACCGCCGGGTGCTCGACCGAGCTGGTGATGACGTGGCGGCGCGAGGGGTTGGCCTTCACCACCCCAAAAATGGCGGTGTTGTTGCTCTCGGTGGCGCAGGAGGTGAAGAGGATCTCGTCCGGTCGGACCCCGCCCAGGTGGCGTGCGAGCGAGGCGCGCGCCGCTTTGACCGCCGCCGCCGGGCCGGCCGCCGCGTCGTACATCGAGCTGGGGTTGAAGTAGCTCTCATCGAGAAACGGCCGCATGGCTTCGAGCACCTCGGGGGCGACTCGGGTGGTGGCGTTGTTGTCGGCGTACACGAGGTTCACGGTGACCCCCGCTCATATCGCGATGACGCGAACCCGCTCGTCGACGCGCTCCTTGAGCAACCGCTCGACGAGAAGCTTCATGGTGCCGGCGGCCCCGGCGCAGGAGGCACAGGCGCCCACAAGCCGGCAGTACACGATCATCTCCTTGATGTCGACGATCTCGAGGTCGCCACCGTCGGCCTGCAGGCGCGGCCGGATATCCTCATCGATGACGCGCTCGATCTGTTTGGCGAGCTGGTACCAAGACAGCTCGGCCAGGCTCGGGCCGGCCTCAGCCCGGGCCTCGGGCACGGTCGGTAGCGCCACCGAGCCAGAGGGCTGACGTCCCCACACCTCGTCGAGGATGTCCTGCAGCCCACCCGGAGCGTGGTGGCACGCCATGCAGGCTCCGCCCGCCTTGATCGCGTTGGTGATCTCGGGGATCGAGCGCAGGCTGAGTTCCGCGATCTTGCGTCGCAGGTACGGTTCGGTGACGCCGAAGCACTTGCACACCAGCCGGCCTTCCTCCTGCTCCTGGCGGGTGATGTCGAGGCCGAGCGCGGTGAGATCCACGCCCCGCTTCATCGCCCAGTTGAAAACGGCCGCCTCCAGCGCCTCCGCTCCCATCACCGAGCAGTGGATCTTGGCCTCGGGGAGACCACCCACGTACTCGACGATGTCCTGGTTGGTGATGGTGAGTGCCTGTATCGGCGTGAAGCCACCCTCCTCGATGATCGCGCACAGCGCCTCGGAGGCGGCAATCGCCGATGTGCACCCGAAGGTCAGGTAGCGTGCCTCGACGATCTTGTCCTGGAGTGGGTCCGACGGGTGCCGGTCGCAGCGGAACGTGAACCGTAGGGCGTCGCCGCAGGCGATCGAGCCGTGCTCACCGAACCCGTCAGGGTCGGCGATTTCCCCCATATGGGTGCCGGGCGCGCCGTGCACCGCGTCCATGAAAAGCTGCTTGGTCTTCTCGGAGTACTCCCAAGTCATCCCGCCCTCCTTCCGGCCCAACCCCCATCGCCGGTAGGCAATTCCGCCGGCCATGATACGCCCGCCCCCGGATTTCTCGTGGCGCGGCAGCTTGCGTAGCCTCCGCAGCTCGTTGTCCGACGCAGCCGGGGTCGGGCAACCAACGGCCAATGACTGGGGACCGGGAGGGGTGAGGTGGCAACGGTCTTTGGAAGGTGGCGGCCCGTAGGGGAATCGAACCCCTGCTTCCGGCGTGAGAGGCCAGCGTCCTAACCTCTAGACGAACGGGCCACCCAAGAGCCGGCAATATACCATGCAGCGCGAGGATGTGAGAAGCCCCACTGGACAACACAGCCGTTCGTTGCTCCCCGTCACGGACACATCACCGATTCGTCACGTTTTCGTCAAGACTGGCAACACGCAAGAGCCGATCCTGGCTGCGGGACGACGTCGTCTCGGACGCGCGTAGCGTGTCCGGAGGAGGGAAGGATGAATCGGTCTTTGCGTTGCCTGTGGCTCATCGTAGGGGTGGCGTTGCTCGGCGGGGTTGCGACCAGTCACGCCGGCTTTTCCGGCACCGACGTGTTCCTGCCGTCGGTGGGGGCGAAGCCCGGGGTAGCGCCGGCCGTGTGGTACACCACGGTGTGGGTGCACAACCCCAACACCACCCCGGCGAACGTGACGTTCCACCTGTTGGAGCGGCAGGCCAACCCGGCGCCCCTGACCTACACCGACGTCGTGCCGGCGGGCGACACCAAGAAGTACGACAACGCCATCCAGCTGATGTTCGCCCGCCAGACCTTCGGGGCGCTGCGCGTGACCTCGAACGTCAAAGTCATGGTGGGCTCGCGGATCTACTCGCAGTCGGGCAGCCTCGACGACTCGGTCGGTCAGTACTTCGCTGGCGTTCCGGCCGCCTTCGCCATCGGCGCCGGTCAGTCCACCGAGCTCACCGGTGTCTGGCAGACGCAGCCCGCCGGCAGCTCCGATTTCCGCTACAACTTCGGTTTCGTCGAGACCACCGGCAGCGGCACCTGCCAGGTCAAGGTCACCGTCAAGGACCCGACCGGTAGCGCGCTGGCCAACCGCAGCTACACGGTTCGCCAATGGGAGCAGGTGCAAAAGGAGTTCAAGCTCGAGTTCCCGAGCTTGAGCACCAAGAACGCGCGGTTGACCGTGGAGGTGACGGGTGGCAGCGGCAAGGTGATCGCGTTTGGGTCGCTGGTGGCCAACGGCTCGCAGGACCCGACGACGATCGAGATGGCGTTTCGCGACGCGTTGCTCGCCGAGAACAGCTCCGGTGGCGGCACCATCACCGGTGTCGTTGCGGGTGCGGGTCTGACCGGTGGCGGCACGACGGGTTCGGTGACCCTGGACGTCGGGGCGGGGGTGGGGATCAAGGTGGACGCCAACGCCGTCGGCTTGGCGGATGGCGGGGTGAGCACCGCCAAGCTGGCCAACGGGGCGGTGACCAAGGTCAAGCTGTCGGCTTCCGGTGGGACCTCGGGGCAGGTGCTGGGCACCGACGGGAGCAACCTGGTATGGCAGGCGGCCGGTTCCGGAGGGGGTGGTGACATCACGGCCGTGCATGCCGGATCGGGGTTGACGGGAGGCGGCACGAGCGGGGATGTGAGCCTGTCGGTGGCGACCGGCGGCATCACCGGTGCGATGCTGGCGGCCAACGCGGTCGACAGCTCGAAGCTCGCCGATGGGTCGGTGGCCACGGTGGATATGGCCAACGGGGCGGTCACGAAAGAGAAGCTTGCGGCGGCGGGAGGAAGCACTGGGCAGGTGCTCAAGCTCTCCGGTGGAGGCCTCTCCTGGGCCAACGACGAGCAGGGTGGCCTGACGCTGCCGTTTACTGGTCAGGCCACCGTCGCAGACCCCGGGGTGGTTCTGTCTATCGAAAATTTGGTCAAAGGCACGGGCGTGTACGGGGCCAGCTACGGCGGGATCGGGGTGCACGGGCTCAGCACCGGACTCAGCGGGACCGGGGTGAGGGGGTTCAGCTACGGAGGGTTTGGTGTTTTGGCCGCCACTACCGAGGGACGGGGGTTGTACGCGACGAGCTCTGGCGGCGGCGTGGCCGTGTACGCGGAGAGTTTGGCCACCAACGGAAGAGCGGTGGTGGCTCAGAGCACCAACGGCGATGCAGTCTTGGCGACGGCGACCAGCGGCATTGCGGTCTACGGTCAGGCCGGGGCGGGAGGCAGCGGCGTCCAGGGCTTCAACTCAGCCGCCGGCACGGTAGGGGGGCTCGGCGCCGGTGTGGCTGGGGCCTACGGCAGCAGGAGCGGCAACGACGGCTATTTGGGCGCCAGCGACGCGGGGGTGAAAGGCCAAAGCACCACCACCGACGGCGTGCGGGGCGAGAGCGCGGCAGCGACCAAGTCGGGGGTGTACGGGGTTACCACCCACGCCTCGGGGTACGGGATCTTCGGCCGCGGCTACGGCAGCGGCCTAGCCGCTGGGTTCGACGGCGGAGTCCAGATCTGGGGTTCTCTCAACGTCTCCGGCACCAAGAACTTCTGCATCGAGCACCCGCTCGACCCTGGGCGGGTGCTGGTGCACGCCGCGGTGGAGTCCTCGGAGGTGCTCAATACCTATTCCGGCAACGTGTCGCTCGACCGCGAAGGCGGGGCCACGGTGGAGCTGCCGGACTGGTTTGCAGCCATCAACACCGATGTGCGCTACCAGCTCACGCCGATCGGCGCAGCGGCCCCCGAGCTTCATGTCGCCGAGGAGCTCCGAGACAACCGCTTCCGCATCGCCGGCGGGTTGCCCGGGCTCAAGGTGTCGTGGCAGCTCACGGCGGTGCGTAGCGATCGCTACATGTTGGAGCACCCTTTTGCCGCCGAGCGGGATGCCAGGCCGGGAGAACCCACAGTGGCTGAGCGGCCGTGAAGGCATAGCGTACCCGCTGAGCTCGCGTTGGCACGAGCTCGTCTCTCCCGCACTCGGCCGGAACCCGCTGGGTGAACCCACCGATGCGCGCGTCACGAGTGGTGCTGAGCTGCGCCCGCCCTCCGGCACCGGAACACGATACAATCCCGGTTCGTGAAAAAGACGCACCGCGTGCTGGCAATGGCGCTGAGTCTGATCGTCGCGGCGAGTGGGCGAGCGGCGGATGGCGTGCGCCAGCGGCAGCGTCCGGCCAGGCGCCCGGTACCGCTGGAGTTGGTGTGGCACGTCGAGGCCGTCGACGGGACGGTGCTCGATAGCAAGCGGGCGGACGAGCCGATCAACCCGGCGTCGGTGGTCAAGGTGGCGACCACGCTGTGGGCGCTGGAAGCACTCGGGCCAGAGGCCCGCTTCGAGACCCGGGTGTGGGCCCGCGGCGTGGTCGAAAGACCTCGCCGCACGCTGATCGGCGACCTCGTCGTCCAGGGCGGGTATGATCCGGATTTCCAGGTGGAGAACGCCGTCCTTCTCGCTCTCGCGCTCAACCAGTGTGGGGTCGAACGCGTGACGGGTACGCTCATCGTCGATGCCCGCTTTTCGATCGGGTGGGAAAACGGCAGTGCTGGGCGCGAGCCCGACTCCGTCAAGCGCGGGTTGCTGATGGCCAGCCGGCTGCGGCAGGCGCTCGATCCCAAGCGGTGGGGCCAAGCTCTCCGCCGGACGTGGGTCGAGCTGGCCCGCAGCCGCTCGCTCGACCCGCGCCGGCCGCCACGCGTGGTGGTTGCCAAAGGTGTCGGCGTGGACGGGCAGGTGGTCGACGGCGAGCTGCTGGCCGTGCACCGCTCGCGTCCGATCGCGGCCACGCTCAGACGCTTCAACTGCTACTCGAACAACGACATCGAGCGTATCGGCGAGGCCATTGGCCCGCTCGACGAGCTGGTTTCCCTGATCGCGGCCCGAGCCCATGCCGGACCCGGCGAGGTGCAGCTCGAGACCTCGTCCGGCCTGGGCGTGAACCGTCTCACGCCGCGCCAGGTCGTGGCCCTGCTGCGCGACCTTCACCAGACGGCGGACCGCATGGGGTTGCGTGTCGAGGGGTTGCTGCCGGTGGCCGGGTGCGACCCGGGTACGATCGAGCGCTTCTACCCCGCGCTCACCAGCGGCTCGGTATCGACCTCGCTGGTCGGCAAGACCGGGACGCTCACCGCTACCGACGGCGGCGTCTCGGTGCTGGCCGGACTGCTCAACACCGGCAGCGGCGAGCTGGTCTTCTGCGTCGCCGTGCCGCGGGCTGGAGGAAGGCTGGGGCAGGCCCGCAGGGCGGAGGAGGCGTGGGTGCTGGAGCTGTTGGCGCGCCACGGAGGTGCCCGGCCGCGCGCGTGTGCCCCGGCGCTGGGCCCGAGCGAGGACGATGTCCAGGTCGTGGTGATCCCTCCCCCGGCCCCACCCGCCGCGGCACCGACATCGGGCTCTGCTGGTACCCCCGGCACGTTGGGCCCGGTGGGCGACTGACGCCCCCAATCGCGCCTACATCTCCTGCTTGCTCTGCGAGGTGGCTGCCATCGCGCGGGTTCGTGCCCAGCCCCGGATCGCCTTGATTTGCTCTGACATCGTGGTGGAGAGAGGGACGATCTGTCCCATGGCGTGCAGGAGGTCGCGTTGCTCGACGCTGCGGCGCTCGGCGTGGCAGGCGATGCGCGCCGCGATGACCGCCTGCTCGATCTCGGCGCCGTTCCATCCCCGCGTCGCCGAGGCCAGCAGCACGAGGTCGTACTTGCTGGCATCGAGCTGCTGGCGGCGCAGGTGGATCGTCAGGATCTCCTTGCGCTCCTCCTCGTTGGGTAGCTCGACGAAGAACACCTGGTCGAACCTCCCCTTGCGGATGATCTCGGCTGGCAGGAGGTTGATGCGGTTGGCGGTGGCAGCAACGAAGACATCCGCTCGGTGCTCCTGCATCCAGGTGAGAAAGGTGGAGAAGATGCGCGTGAGCGACCCGCTCTCTCCCTCGTGGTAGCCGGCGATCCCCATCTCGATCTCGTCGATCCACAGCACCGCCGGTGCCACCGCCTCGGTGGCCTCGAGCGCTCGGTGGAAGACCCACTCCGCGGAGCCGTGCACCCCGGCGAACACCGTGTTCATGTCGAGGCGGAACAGGGGGAGTCTCCACTCTGTGGCGATGACCTTGATCGCCAGGGACTTGCCGCACCCCGACATGCCCATCAGCAGGATACCCTTGGGACGCGGCAAGCCCTGTGCTCTCGCCTGGGGGGTGAACAGCCCACTGCGCTGGCGAACCCAGAGCTTGAGCTGGTCGAGCCCGCCCAGCTCGCCGAGAGAGCGATCGGGAGGGACGAACTCCAGGATCCCCTCCTTGCGCATGATCTGCTCCTTCTCGGCCAGCACCTCGGCCATGAACGCCTCGTCCATCGCGGCGTGGCGGGCGAGCAGCCGCCGGAGCAACCCTTCCACCTCGAGCAGGCTCATGCCCCGGAGCGACCCGATGAGGAGCTGGAGCGCGTCGGGGTCGACGTTTCGTCTCGCCTGCTGGAGCAGTGCGGTGACGACCGCACTCACCTCGCTCTCGTCGGGGAACAACGAGGTCACCACGTAGGTCAGGGGTTTGAGCTCGTCCGGCACGAGGAACGACGGGCCGAGGAGGAAGATGAACCGACGGGTGTTGCGCACCGTCGCCGCCGTGTCGCGCAGCCGCCGGAGCAGCCCGCGGTTGCCGGCGAGCATGGCGTGCAGGTCCTTGAAAAGGTAGAACCCTCGTGGCGCCTCCTCCGCCACCCAGGTGAGCGCGGCAACCGGGTCGGCGCTGGCGGGGCGGTCGCGAAAGCCGTCGAGGCAGTTCCACGTCGCCATCGGCAACGCCTCGGGCTTGATCACGGCCGCGAAGCGCCCGAGCAGCTTCTCGATACGGTCCTCCTCGGGCGAGAGAATGACCGTCAGGGGGTAGGCGCTCGCCAGCGCCGTGTGCAGTTGCTCGATCGTCGTAGCCATGTCCGGATTCTATACCGCGGTGGCTCGGCGTGGGGGACGCAACCCCGAGCTGGAACCGCGAGCGAGTGGGAAGCAGCGCACGCCACCGCCAGGAGTTGCCGAACCGGAAGTCGCCGCGCCATCGCCGGCCGGCGCTCGGTCCGCTCGGGAGCTGCGGTTCGGGTGGTTCGCCCCCGCCGTTGTGGGCCAGTCGGTGCGGCGGTGGTGGGCGTGGCGGCGGTACCGACGCCACCTCCGTCGGTCGAGCGCCGCACCTGCTTGACCGCAGCGCGTCGTGGACCGAGAATGCACCTCACTGCCGGAGTGGCGGAATGGCAGACGCGCGGGACTCAAAATCCCGTATCCGCAAGGGTGTGTGGGTTCGACTCCCACCTCCGGCACCAGCTCTGGAACTGGCCCGAGTCGTGTGCCAGACTGGGTAGCAGCGACGTGGGAGGCAGACGATGGCGACCCAGTTCGCATCCCAGGCTCAGGAGCAGGTTTTCCAGAAAGTAGGGCTGTACCTCAAGGAGCTGTACGGTGAAACGGTCGAGCAGGTGGAGGACAAGCCCATCTTCCTGCTCGCGTTGGGCAGTGCCGCAGCCTCGATCAGCGTCCTTCCCTGGGGTCAGGACGCCGTGGTCACGGTCCGCGCCTGGGTCGTGTTCGGGCCGCGTATCTCACTCGAGCTGTGCCAGTTTCTGCTCCGAGAGAACGGCCGACTCCAGTTCGGCGCCTTCGGTCTCGCGGGCGATCACGACGTGTGCTTCCGCTACAGCTTGGTCGGCTCGACCCTCGACCGTGAGGAGCTGGGGGCCGCGGTGAGGGCCGTGCTCGGCACGGCGGACGACTTCGACGACGTGATCAAGGCTCGGTTCGGAGGGCAGCGCGCCATCGACGTGGTGCGGGAGGACGAGACATGAGGCAGCGTCTGACGGGGCTGCTCCTGCTCGTGGCAGCTTCCGGGCTCGCTGGTGCCCCCGCCGGGGGCCCATGGCAGACCTCGGTGGCCGTGGACCACCCGCTGGTGGGCGTGATCTGGGACGTGAAAGCCGACCAGGCGGTGAGCGAGGCCGACCTGGTGGCGCGCCTCATCGCCTTCAAGCATGTGCTGTTGGGCGAGAAGCACGACAACCCGGACCACCACCGGCTGCAGGCGAGGCTGGTGCGTGCGCTGCTGGCCGCGGGGCGGCGACCAGCGCTGGCGTTCGAGATGTTCGACGGGGACGACGTGCCGGCGGTGAAGAGCTACCTCGCGAGTGGACCTGCCGACGCCGCTGGCCTCGGCCCGGCGGTGGGGTGGGAGAAACGCTCCTGGCCGGCGTGGTCGCAGTACCAGCAGATCGCGGACCTGGGTGTCGAGACAGGGCTCCCGCTGGTGGCGGCGAACCTGCCGGAGCGGCTGGCTCGGGCGGCTGCGCGGCAAGGTGCCGCGGTGCTGCCGGCCGACCTGAGGGTGGAGCTGGGCCTCGATGAGCCCCTTCCCGCTGCGGACCGCGCCGCAATGGCGCAAGAGATCACCGACTCGCACTGTGGCTTTGCGCCCCCGGAGATGGTGGAGAGGATGATCGTGGTGCATCGGGCGCGCGACGCCCACATGGCGCGTGCGGTTGTCGGCGGGGCTACCGACGACGGCACGGTGCTCATCACCGGCTTCGGTCACGCCAGGATTGACCGCGCGGTGCCGGCTCGTCTCGTTCGGATGGGGATCTCGGGGGTGGTCGCGGTGGCGTTCGTCGAGGTGCAGAGCGGCAAGCAATCGGTTGCGGACCACGCGGCCGCCTTCGCTGCCAGCGTCCTCCCGTTCGATTACGTGTGGTTCACGCCCAGGCTGGACGATCTCGATCCCTGCGAGAAGTTCCGCACCAAGCTCGAGCCGCTGAAGGCGGTCGGGCGCCCCACCACCCCGAGGAGCTGAGCCCGACGGCGGAGGTTACTGCTTGCCCTCGTGGTGCCAGAGGTTTTTCGCCTGCAGCGTCTCCTCGGCCCGCGCCACGCCGATCCGGAACTCATCCCAGAGCTCGGGGGTGATGGTCACGCCCTTTTTCGAGGGGGCGAGCTCACCGTTGGTGTCCTCATAGAAGAGACGGATGTCGACATAGGTCCGGCCCTTGAAGGTCGAGAGCGAGATACGCAGCGTCTCCTCGGCGTTGCGCTTGAACTCGTGCAGGATCGTGCGGTCGTCAGCCATGTGGCACTCCCGGGTCGAGTCTACCGCAGTCGGGGTACTCAAAGCGGATGTCCACTCGGGTGTCCGGGTGGAGGCTCTGCCAGACGTCGTTGTCGATCGGTGCCTCGGTGCGCAGGCTCTCGCCCGAAGGACCGTGTATGGCCTCGCAGAGCAGGCTACCGTGGTAGGTGACGTCGATGTCAACCACCATGCATCCCTCCGTCTGTCGGGGTGATTCTAGCCGCTCCGCCAGGTTGCGGCCCGGACCACCGGCTGCCGATCGCCGGCCGCGGTGCGGGTGGCAAAGCGCTACGCTTTCGGATGAGC
This sequence comes from Holophagae bacterium, assembly GCA_012516935.1. GTDB lineage: Bacteria > Acidobacteriota > Thermoanaerobaculia > Thermoanaerobaculales > Thermoanaerobaculaceae > JAAYVZ01. The sequence continues at coordinate 128,010 of JAAYVZ010000141.1, read as the reverse complement.
CTTGCGGTACGTCTCTAAGAGGTGAGCGAGGTCGAGATGGGTATAGCGCTGGGTGGTCGACAGCGACGCATGCCCCAGCAGCTCTTGGATCGCCCGCAGGTCCATGCCGGCCTCCAGCAGATGGGTCGCGAACGCGTGCCGGAGGGTATGGGGGTGCAGGTGGTGGACCGAGGTCAGGAGCCGTACGGCCGCGACCAGGATGCGTCGCAGCGAGCGGTCGGAAAGCCGGCCGCCTCGCTGGTTGACGAACACCGGTTCCCGGCTGTCGGCCGTGGTGGCCGTGCTGCGCCAGGCGGCGCGGTCGGGCAGGTAGGCGCGCAACGCCCGCTCGGCCGGGCGGCCGAACGGCACGACCCGTTCCTTGCCGCCCTTGCCGCGCACCCGGACGAGCCGGTGTCCCAGATCCACGTCGTCGAGATCCAGGCCGACCAGCTCCGCAGCGCGCAGGCCCGAGCCGTAGAGGAGCTCGAGCGCAGCCCGGTCTCGCCGTCCCACGGGGCTGTCGGGGAGCGCCCCCAACAGCTCGCCGATCTGCGGGGCGGTGACCACCTCGGGCAGCGTTCTGGGCGCCCGTGGCGTCGGCACGATCCGTGCCGGGTTCGCCGTCACCCACCCTTCTCGAGAGAGGAAGCGGAAGAAGGTGCGTAGCGCGCCCAGTGCGCGCTGCATCGACCGCCGCGAGAGCCGGCTCGCGTGCAGGTGGGCGAGATACGCTCGCACCATGGCGGGGGTGACGGCTGCAGGCTCCTCGCACCCCATCTCCGAGGCGGCGAACTCGCGGAAAGCGGCCACCTCGCGCTCGTAGGCACGCAGCGTGTGCGCCGAGAGGTTGCGCTCGTCGCGCAGGTAGGAGGTGAGCTCGTCGAGATGCCAACTCACGCCCGAATTCTACCTGCCGTCTACAATGCGGTGGGAGGTCGCGGTGATGACCGGCATCGGCCAGGTGGCGGCTGTCCTGCCCGAGCGGCAGCGGGTCGAGCGCGAGCGGCCGTTTTGGCAGGCGCTCGCCGCGGCACACGGCTGGGCACGGGTGGTCGACGCCGGCTGCGGCGGCGGGTTCCACCGGCGGTTGCTGACAGCGCTGGGTGTGGAGGTCGTGGCCTTTGACCGAGCCCTGGCGCCGCTGGTGCAGCAGCGTCCCGGCCCGCTGCTGGCTGCCGATCTCACCGCGCCGCCACTGCGTGCTGCCTCCTTCGATGCCGCTTTTTGTCTCGGCAATACGCTCTCCCTTCTCCCCGACCGGAGCATGCAGCGCCGCGCGCTCGCCGCGCTCGGTGAGCTGCTGAAGCCGGGAGGGACCTTGGTCCTGCAGGCCGAGGATGCCAGCATCACGGTCGAGGCCGGTGCGAAAGTGCGGACGCGGGCGCTCCCGGATGGACGGATCCACGTGCGGGCATACGAGCGGCACGGCAACCGGATTCACATGTTGGTGGGAATCGTTGCGCCAGGTGACGATGCGCCGCTCGAGACCGTACGCCTGCTGCCCACCTCGGCCTCGCAGATCGCCACCTTGGCGCGGTCGCTGGGGCTCGCGCCGGTACCCCTGAGGCCACCCGCGACGGGTGCAGTCGGGACCTGGTGGCTCGCCCTGCGAGCCGGTGCGTGATCGCCACCCTCGGTCGCCGGTAGCCGTCGCGGCTTCCGCCAGCGGCGCCGGCCGTTGGTCGCGAGCCGATCGTGGCAGAATGCGTGTGGTGGACACCACGACCCTGACCCGGGCGTTGCGGCGGGCTCCGCTTTTCGAGGCGCTGCCCGAGCCGGTGTTGGCCACCATCGCGAGCTTTACCACCGTCCACCGCCTGACGCGCGGGGAGACGCTGTTTTGGGAGCACGATCAGGCTGCGTTCCTGCCGGTGCTGCTGTCGGGTCGGCTCAAGCTCTTTCGCGCCGACGCCGACGGGCGCGAGCAGGTACTCCATCTGGTTCGTGCCCCGGCCTCATTCGCTGAGGCCGCCGTGTTCGGGCCGGGCGTGTTTCCCGCCACCGCCCAAGCGCTCGATGCCGGTACCGTGGCCCGCGTGAGCGCCGCCGATCTGGTGGCGTTGCTGCACCGGCGCCCGGAGGTGGCGGTCGCCATTCTGACGTCGTTCTCGGTGTGGATGCGGCGGCTCGTCGACCTCATCGACGGCCTCGCCCTGCGCAGCGTCGAGGAGCGAGTCGCCGCCTACCTGTGGTCCGCGTGCGTCCGCTCCGGGGTGGCGAACCTGCGCGGCGCCTCGCTGCGCCTGGAAGAGCCCAAGCACGTGGTTGCCTCGCTGTGCGGCACCGCCCCCGAGGTCCTGTCGCGGACGTTCAGAAAGATCGAGAAACAGGGCGTTGTGCGGGTCGAGGGCCCGGTCGTCACCGTCCTCGACCCCGAAGCGCTCGCCAGGTTGGCTGGCAGCGAGGCGCTCGTTTCCTGATCCCGTTGTGAGTTCCCCGCCGCTCGGTGGGGGCGTAGGCGGCAACGGTGTATGCTTTCCGATCCCGGAGGGCGAGCATGCTTCGAATTCTGTTCGTCGGCGATGTCGTGGGCAAGGTGGGCCGGCAGGCGCTGTCCGAGCACCTGCGCCGCCTGCAGGGGGAGGTTGTGGCGGACTTGACGGTGGTGAACGTCGAGAACGCCGCCGGCGGGTTTGGTGTGACCGACACGGTGTGGAGTGAGCTCCGGCGCCTGCCGGTGGACGTCTTCACCACGGGTAATCACGTCTGGGACAAGCGGGAGACCTTGCCGTTGTTGGATACCGAGCCGCGTTTGCTGCGCCCTGCCAACTATCCGGCCGGCAACCCCGGGCGGGGTATGGTCACGGTGCCGACCGCCAAGGGGGTGCCCGTGACGGTGATCAATCTCCAGGGGCTGACCTTCATGTCCCCGATCGAGTGCCCGTTCCGCGTCGCCGACCGTCTTCTGGCAGAGCTCGGAGCCCCCAACCGGGTGGTCGTGGTGGATATGCATGCCGAGGCGACGTCGGAAAAACAGGCCTTGGCCTGGTACCTCGACGGGCGCGTCAGCGCCGTGCTCGGGACCCACACGCACGTACCCACCGCCGACGAGCGGGTGCTGCCGAAGGGGACGGCGGCGATCACGGACGTGGGGATGACCGGCGCCTACGAGGGGATCATCGGCTTCAAGCCACGGCCGATCCTGGAGCGTTTCCTGTACGCCACGCCGCGGGCGTTCGAAACCGCGACGGGCGGCGGGGCACTGTGCGGCGTGGTCGTTGACGTAGATGAGCAGAGTGGGTTGGCCCTGCGCATCGAGCGGGTGCGGCGGGAGGGAGGACACGGTCAGTGAGCAGCCTGCTGGGTGTTCTGGTGACCGCCCGCGACGAGGCGTCGATGCTGCCGGGGGCGCTGGCCAGCGTCGCGGCATGGGCCGAAGAGGTTGTCGTCGTGGTCGACCCACGCTCGGCCGACCGAACCCCGGAGATCGCGCGGGCGGCCGGAGCCAGGGTGCTCGAGCATCGGTTCGAGTCCAGCGCTGCCCAGTGCAACTGGGGGCTTGCGCAATGCACCTCCAGTTGGGTGCTGGTGCTCGATGCCGACGAGCGCGTGACACCCTCCCTACGGGCCGAGATCAGCACCTGTCTGCCCACTGCCACCGAAGACGCGTTCTCCGTCGCGCGCCACAACTTCGCTTTCGGTCGGAGGCTGTGCTGGGGCGACTGGGCGGGCGACCGGATCGTGCGGCTGCTCCGCCGTGGTCGGGCGAGCTTCACCTTGCGGGCGGTACATGGCGCGGTCGAGGCAGCCTCGATCGGGAGGCTGCATGGTGCGCTCGAGCACCACACCCTGCGTTCTCTGGCGCAGTACCTTCCCAAGCTCGAGGACTACGCACGCCGCGGTGCCGCGGACCTGGCGGCGGCTGGGTGCATGGCGACGCCGGGCCGGGCGTTCGCGCACGCGGGATGGCGGCTGTTGCGGGGGATCGTGCTGCGGCTGGGCTGTCTCGATGGCTGGCCGGGGATGGCGGTCGCGGCGCTGGCAGCATGGGGAGCGTGGCTCAAGTGGATGCTCGCCTGGGAGGCCGCGACGACCGGCCAACGCCGTCCGTAAAACCAGCGTGGGACGCCTGCCGACTCGTCTGCTCATCGACCTACCCAACTGGCTGGGTGACCTGGTGCACGCGCTGCCGGCGTTGCGGGCGATGGTGCGTGCCAACCGCGAAGGCGAAACGACGCTCCTGCTGCCGGAGGCTCATCTCCCCCTCGGCCGTGGCTTCGGTGTCGGGGTGGTGGCGCGCCCGCCGGGCGCCGGCTGGACCTGGGCCCGCCGCACGATCGGTGCGTCGTTCGAGGTGGCCCTTACCGCCCGTCACAGCACGCGCGCGAAGCTGCTCCTGGCAGCGACGTCCGCGGTCCGGCGATTGGCGAGCGCGGGTCGCGGCGCTGGTTGGCTCGGGCTCGAGACCTTCCCGGTCTGTCGCCGCCACCACCAGCGCCACGACCTGGACGGTGCGCTGGCGCTGCTCGGGCTGCCTCCGGTTGCCGACGAGGCGGGAGACCTCCCGCTCAGCGCTGCGTGCCGGCGGGCCGGGAAGCAGGCCCTGAGCGAGCTCACCGGGGGGCAGGGCGGGGTGGTGCTCTGTCCCGGGGCACGGCACCTTCCCGCCAAGCGCTATCCGGCCGAGCGCTTCGCCGCGGTCGGCCGAGCGTTGCGGAGAGCGGGATGGGCCGTGCTGGTCCTCGGGGGCCCAGGCGAGGAGCCCCTGCTCGAGAGCGTCGCTGCCCGCTGCGAAGGTACGGCGGTGCCGACCTGCTGGGGGCTCGATCTGATCGCCGGGCTGCTGCACGCGAGCAACGTCGCAGTGGGTAACGACTCCGGCCTCACCCACCTGGCAGCCGCGGTGGGTTGCCCCACGGTGGTGCTGCATGGACCTACGGATCCTGCCAGGACCGGAGCGGCGGGCAGGGTCCGGACGCTCATCGGGGCCGGACCGGCAGGGCTCGCCGCGATGTGCCCGCAGCGCGTCGCCTGGGCGGCACAGATGGCTGTCGGCGGCGAGGACTTGCACGTCTCACAACGGGAAGCTATGATCTCTCGAGGCGGTGGGCCGCTAGCTCAATTGGCAGAGCAAGGGACTCTTAATCCCTAGGTTCAAGGTTCGATTCCTTGGCGGCTCACCAATTCCGTGTCCTTGCGAAAGTGGCGGAACTGGTAGACGCGCGAGACTTAGGATCTCGTGGGGCAACCCATGGGGGTTCGAGTCCCCCCTTTCGCACCAACTGGAGCCCATATGGCCTATACGATTGAGCGTCCTTCTCCCTGCCGGGTCGTGGTCAACTCCACGATAGCTCCTGATCAGGTACGTGAAGAGCGTGCGCACATCCTCGCTACCGTAATGCGCAAGGCGGTCGTGCCCGGTTTCCGCCGTGGCAAAGCCCCCCGTACCATGGTCGAACGCCGCTACGCCGACGACATCCGACAGGAGACCGAGGAGCACCTGCTGCGTCAAACCTGGCAGGCGGTGCGCGAGAGCGAGAAGCTGCGCCCTGCCACGCCTTTCGGTGTGCGTGAGGTGACCTGGAAAGACGACGGTTCGCTCGAGTTCTCGGGTGAGTTCGAGGTCTACCCCGAGGTCGAGCTGCCGGCTCTCGATGGCTTCGTTCCTCCGCCGTTCGACCTCGCTCCCACTGCAGAGGAAATCGACCGGGCGCTCGCGGTGCTGCGCGACCGGCAGGCCACCTGGGAGCCGTTGGAGGACGTGGTCGTCGAGGAGGGGATGCTGGTCGAGGCGGAGGTCTGGGGTAGCTTTCCGGGCGGCGAGCACGAGTCGTTCCACGACGAGCGGTCACTGTTCGTGCTCGGCGCCGGGGAGGTCTTTCCCGAGCTCGAGGCGGCCGTTCGCGGCCACAAGCCCGGAGAAGAAGTGCGCGCCGAGCGCGAGGTCGACGAGGGCGAGGGCGAGGCGTCGCGCCGCGTCGTGGTGAGCTACCGCGTGGTGATCAAGAGCGTGCGCCGCAAGCGGTTACCCGAGCTCGACGACGATCTCGCGACCTCGCTCGGTCTCGAGGGCGGCCTGGTGGCGCTGCGCGAGCGGGTCGAGGCCGACCTCCGGCTCGAAAAGCTGCGCGCCCGGCACGAGCAGTGGCGACAGGCGTTGCTGGCGCACCTTGCGCAGGGGCGGGTGCTGGACCTGCCCGAGACCCCGGTCGACGAGGAGACCCGCAAGGAGGTGCTCGACTTCGCCCACACGCTGGCACAGCGCGGCATCGACCCGGAGAAAGCGGCGTTGGACTGGAACCAGGTGCGGGAGGAGATGCGAGGACGCGTCGAGACCCGGATGCGGGCCGAGCTGCTGCTCGATGCGCTGGCCGAGGCACAGGGCCTGACCGTGAGCGACGCCGAGGTGAACCGGGAGGTCCAGCGCCAGGCTGCCCGCATGGGCGTGCCGTTCGCCGAGCTTCGGGGTAACCTGTCGAAGTCGGGTGGGCTCGGACGGGTGACGGCGATCATGCGGCGGGAGAAGGCCGTGGAGCAGGTGCTGCGGCCGTTCGGCGAGCCCGAGGGAGCGTGAGCATGCTGATTCCGATGGTGATCGAGCAGACCGGGCGCGGAGAACGGGCGTTCGACATCTTCTCGCGCCTCCTCAAGGACAACGTCATCTTTCTCGGCGAACCGATCGACGACCACATCGCCTCGGTGGTGATCGCCCAGATGCTGTTTCTCGAGGCCGAGAACCCCGAGCGGGACATCGTGCTGTACGTCAACTCCCCCGGCGGCTCGATCTCGGCCGGCTTGGCGATCTACGACACCATGCAGTACGTCAAGCCGGACGTCATGACGATCTGCATGGGGATGGCCGCCTCGATGGCGGCGGTGCTGCTGGCCGGAGGCGCCAAGGGCAAGCGGTACGCCCTGCCGCACTCTCGGGTGCTCATCCACCAACCGCTGGCGTTCGGGCTGGGGGGCCAGGCCACCGACATCGACATCCACGCCCGCGACATCTTGCGGTTGCGAGCGCGGCTCAACGAGATCCTCGCGCGTCACAGCGGTCAGACCCTCGAGAAGATCAACGCCGACACCGAGCGCGACTTCATCCTCGAGGCAAAGGATGCGCTCGTCTACGGTTTGGTCGACAAGATCATCGATCGCCGGGAATAGCGGTGCCGACCGTGCGTTGCGCTGTCGGGGTGTAGAATGAGCCTGGGACGTGGGACGTGGTGAGCCGCGAATCCTCTTCGGATCTCTTGCGTTGCAGCTTCTGCAATAAGACGCAACGTGAGGTGCGCAAGCTCATTGCCGGTCCGAACGTGTACATCTGCGACGAATGTGTCGATATCTGCCTCGACATCATCACCGAGGACCGAGCCCGTGAGGCGCGCGAGTCGCGCCGCAGTCTCCCCAAGCCGGATGAGGTCAAGCGTTTCCTGGATGGCTACGTGATCGGCCAGGAGCTGGCGAAAAAGAAACTCGCCGTGGCTGTCTACAACCACTACCGCCGCATCGACTACATGGCGCACGCGGCGCGTACCGACGTCGAGCTCGCGAAGGCCAACATCCTGCTCATCGGTCCGACCGGTACCGGTAAGACGCTCCTCGCCCAGACCCTGGCCAAGCTGCTCGATGTGCCGTTCACGATCGTTGACGCCACCACTCTTACCGAGGCAGGGTACGTCGGTGAGGACGTCGAGAACATCCTGCTCCGGCTTTACCAGGCGGCGGAGGGCGACCGCGAGCGCACCGAGCGCGGCATCGTCTATATCGACGAGATCGACAAGATCGCCCGCAAGCAGGACTCGCCCTCGATCACCCGCGACGTCTCGGGCGAGGGTGTGCAGCAGGCGCTGCTCAAGATCCTCGAGGGAACGGTGGCCAACGTGCCGCCTCAGGGTGGACGCAAGCACCCACACCAGGAGTACCTACCGATCGACACCACCAACGTGCTGTTCATCTGCGGCGGTGCTTTCGTCGGATTGGACGACATCATCGCTCGGCGGCTCAATCAGAAGGCGATCGGCTTCCAGGCCCACATCCTCACGCCCCAGGAGCAGTCGGCGTCCGAGCTGCTCGCCCAGGTGCACCCCGAGGACCTCATCCAGTACGGGATGATCCCCGAGTTCGTCGGGCGCGTGCCGGTGGTCTCGGCACTGCAGGACCTCGACCGCGAGGCGCTGGTGCGTATCCTCAAGGAACCCAAGAACTCGCTCGTCAAGCAGTACGAGACGGTGCTGTCGTTCGAGGGCGTGCAGCTTCGCTTCACCGAGGACGCGTTGCAAACCATCGCCGACGAGGCAATCGCTCGCAAGGTGGGCGCCAGGGGCCTTCGTATCATCCTCGAAGAGCTCATGCTGGAGGTGATGTACGAGGTTCCCTCACGCTCGGACATCACCGAGATCGTCATCACCCCGGAGGTCGTGGAGCGCCGCATGGTGCCTCTGACCTCCATGCGCAAGGCGGGGTAAGACACCACCCTATACGGCTGGTTCTCCCCTTGGCAGTTCTCGATTCTGGAGCCTGGCATGCCTAGTCCCGAAATCCGTATCTTACCGGTCGTGCCCTTGCGCGACATGGTGGTGTTCCCACGCATGAAGTCGGCGTTTGTGGTGGGACGTCCCGCCTCCGTCGCCGCCCTGCGGCGGGCACTCGAGGAGCCGGGCAAGCAGATCTTCCTCGTGACCCAGAAGGACCCGCAACAAGACGAACCCGGCGCCGCCGATGTCTTCGAGTGCGGCGTGATCGCCTCGATCCTGCAGCACGTGACGTTTCCCAACGGCACCATCAAGGTCGGGGTCGAAGGTATGATCCGCGGGCGCTGGCAGCGCCTGTACCAGCGCGAAGGCGCCGGCTACGAGGCGCACGTGGAGGTGCTGGCAGCACCGCACGTCGGCGACCAGCGCCTGGGTCGGTACCTGTCGGTGCTCACCAACCTCTTCCAACAGTACGCACGTGTGTCGCAGCAGATCGGTGCTGACGCCGTGCTCGCCGAGCTCCAAACCGAGGATCCGGAGGCGTTCTCCGACGCTCTGGCAGCGGCGCTGCCGATCCCGACGCCCGACAAACAGGGGCTGCTCGAGATGGTCAACCCGCTCGAGCGGCTGCAGCGCCTCAACGACCTTCTCGACGTCGAGATCGAGAAGCTCAACATCGACCGCCGTCTCAACGCCAAGGTCAAGAAACAGATGGAGAAGGCGCAGCGGGAGTACTACCTGTCGGAGAAGATCAAGGCGATCAACGAGGAGCTGGGCCGCACCGACACCAAGGAGGAGCTCGAGGAGCTCGCCAGACGGATCGAGACCGCCGGCATGCCCAAGGAAGCCAAGGAGAAGGCGCTGGGGGAGCTCAAGCGTCTGGAGTCGATGGCCCCGATGTCGGCCGAGGCGACGGTCTCCCGCAACTACCTCGACTGGCTGCTGTCCGTGCCGTGGAAGAAATCCAGCAAGGAGCATCGTGACGTTACACGGGCGGAGGAGGTGCTCGACGAGGACCACTACGGTCTGACCAAGGTCAAGGAGCGGATCCTCGAGTTCCTGGCCGTGCGACAGCTCGTGCGCAAGCCCAAGGGCTCGATCCTCTGCTTCGTCGGCCCACCCGGGGTCGGCAAGACGTCGCTCGCCAAGTCCATCGCCCGCGCCACCGGCCGGAAGTTCGTGCGCCTCTCGCTCGGAGGGGTGCGGGATGAGGCGGAGATCCGTGGGCACCGCCGCACGTACATCGGCGCGTTCCCCGGTCAGATCATCCAGATGATGAAGAAGGCCGGCACCACCAACCCGGTCTTCCTGCTCGACGAGGTCGACAAGCTGGCGTCGGACTTCCGGGGCGACCCAGCGGCGGCGCTGCTCGAGGTATTGGACCCCGAGCAGAACCATACCTTCGTCGACCATTATCTCGACGTCGAGTACGACCTCTCCCGGGTGTTCTTCATCGCCACCGCCAACGTCACGCACACCATCCCACCGGCGCTTCAGGATCGCATGGAGACGATCCAGCTCTCGGGCTACACGCACTACGAGAAGCTCCAGATCGCCAAGCAGTTCCTGGTTCGCAAGCAGGTCGAGCAGCAGGGTCTGGCGAATTTCGCGGTCGAGTTCTCGGACGACGCCATCACGCTTCTGGTTGAGCGCTACACCCGTGAGGCGGGGGTGCGCAACCTCGAGCGGGAGATCTCGTCGTGCTGTCGTAAGCTGGCGCGCGAGGTCCTCAAGCAGGCGACGCCCGCTGGGGCGGCGATCACGGTGACGCCGGAGAAGGTGCGGGAGCTGCTCGGCAAACCCCGGTATCGCCTGGTCCGGGCCAGCGAGCAGGCCGAGGTCGGCGTCGCCACCGGGCTCGCCTGGACCGAGGTGGGAGGGGAGCTGCTCTCGACCGAGGTGGGGCTGATGCGCGGCAAGGGAGCGTTGACCCTCACCGGGCAGCTCGGCGAGGTCATGCAGGAGTCGGCGCGCGCCGCGCTCTCGTATGTGCGGGCGCGCTCGCCCCATCTCTCGCTCCCAGCCGATTTCTTCGACACCCGCGACATCCACGTCCACGTACCGGAGGGTGCTATCCCCAAGGACGGGCCGTCGGCCGGGATCACGATGGGCATCGCCTTGCTTTCTGCGGTGGCCGGCGTACCGGTCCGGCAGGACATCGCCATGACGGGCGAGATCACGCTGCGTGGGAAGGTGCTGCCGGTCGGGGGGATCAAGGACAAGGTGCTGGCGGCGTTCCGTGCCGGCCTGCGTGAGGTCATCCTGCCGGTGGAGAACGAGAAGGACCTCGAGGACATCCCCGAGGAGGTACGGTCGGTGATGCAGTTTCACTTCGTCAAGGAGATGGACGAGGTCGTCGCCCTAGCCCTCACCGGGGCGCTGCCGACGCTCCAAGCGGTCAGTACCGACGAGGCGGTCGGCAAAACCCCGGCGTCGCTTTCGCACCAGTGAAGGTATGCGAGTCGACAGCGTCACACTGCGCGCCACGGTGGCGGATTTCCGCAAGGGCCCCGGCGAGGCCTTGCCCCAGGTCGCCTTCGCCGGGCGCTCGAACGTCGGCAAATCCAGCCTGCTCAACGCGCTGCTGGGAACGAACCTGGCAGGTGTATCGAAACAGCCGGGGAAGACGAGAACGATCAACTACTACCTCGTGAACGGCCGCTATTTTTTCGTCGACCTCCCGGGGTACGGCTTCGCCCGGACCTCGATGACCCAGCGGCGGCAGTGGGGTGCACAGGTATCCGCCTACCTGCAGGAGGAGCGGCGGCTGCGACTGGTGGTGGGGTTGGTCGATCCCCGCATCCCCACCTCGCCGCTCGATGCCGACCTGGTGGGCTTCGTACGCCAAGCCGCCAAACCGCTCTTGATGGTGCTCACGAAAGCCGACAAGATGGCGCGTGGGGCGTTGGCTGAGGCGGGGCGACGGATCCAGCGCGACCTCGAGCTCGAGTCGGCGCCGCTCGCGGTTTCAGCTACGACCGCCAGCGGCTGTCGTCCGCTCTTGACGGCCATCCTCACGACTCTGGAGAATACGAACGATCCTGGACAGGGAGCCTGAAATGGCAGATGAAAAGGTGCAACGAGGCCGCAGTCGAGGCCGTCGCAAGGGTGGCGCCGCCAACCCCGAGGGGCTACCAGTGGTGCTGGACGAGGAGACACTGGAGGCCGAAGCCACGCCGACCGAGGGCAAGCAGCGTCTGGACATGCGCACGCTCAAGGACATGGCTATCGGCGACCTGACCCAGGTGGCGCGCGAGCTCGAGGTCGAGAACCCCGCCGGCATGCGCAAGCAGGACCTCATCTTCAGGATTCTCCAAGCACAGACCGAGCGTGAGGGCCTGATCTTCGGTGAGGGCGTGCTGGAGATCTTGCCCGACGGCTATGGGTTCTTGCGCGCGCCGGAGTACAACTACCTGCCGGGACCGGACGACATCTACGTGTCGCCTTCCCAGATCCGGCGCTTCAACCTGCGCACCGGCGACACCGTGTCGGGGCAGATCCGCCCGCCGCGGGAAGGGGAGCGCTACTTCGCCCTCATCAAGGTCGAGGCTGTCAACTTCGAGCCGCCCGACTTCTCGCACGAGAAGACGCTGTTCGACAACCTCACGCCGTTGTACCCGCTCGAGCGCATCAACCTCGAGGTCGAGGGGAACATGACCTGCCGGGTCATGAACCTCATGACACCGATCGGCAAGGGCCAACGCGGACTCATCGTGGCCCCGCCGCGCACCGGCAAGACCATGATGCTGCAGGCGATCGCCAACGCGGTGACGACCAACCACCCGGAGGTGATCCTCATCGTGCTGCTCATCGATGAGCGCCCGGAAGAGGTCACCGACATGCAGCGCTCGGTCAAGGGTGAGGTCATCTCCTCGACCTTCGACGAGCCGGCGTATCGCCACGTGCAGGTGGCAGAGATGGTGCTCGAGAAGGCCAAGCGGCTGGTCGAGCACAAGCGCGATGTCGTTATCCTGCTCGACTCGATCACCCGGCTGGCACGCGCCTACAACACCGTGGTGCCGCCGTCCGGAAAGGTGCTCTCCGGCGGCGTCGACTCCAACGCGCTGCAGAAGCCCAAGCGCTTTTTCGGCGCCGCGCGCAACATCGAGGAGGGTGGCTCGCTCACCGTCATCGGCACCGCCCTCATCGACACCGGCTCGCGGATGGACGACGTCATCTTCGAGGAGTTCAAGGGTACCGGCAACATGGAAGTGCACCTCGACCGCAAGCTGACCGAAAAGCGCGTCTTCCCCTCCATCGATATCAACAAGTCGGGAACCCGCAAGGAAGAGCTGCTGCTCGAGCAATGGGAGCTCAAGCGCGTGTGGGTGTTGCGCAAGGTGCTCAATCCGCTCTCCACGGTCGAGTGCATGGAGCTGCTTCTCGAACGGCTCGAGCGCACCCACACCAATAGGGAGTTCCTCGAGCTCATGAGCCAGGGATGATGTCGCAGAACCGGTGCTGGCCTGGCGAAACGGGACAGAAAGCTCCACCGGTGCAGCCGGCTGCCTGGTGGCGTGAGCCTGCATGGGTGGTGAGAGGTGGCCGTGCCTGAGCCGGTCGGGGTGGCGGGTATCGCCTACCTCAACGCCCGCCCGCTGCTTGCCGGTCTCGAGGCCGGGATCGATGCCCCGTTCTCGTACCGCTTCGAGAGCGCGGAGCCCGGGACCTGCGCCCAGAGGCTGGCAAGCGGCGCCGTGGGAGCGGCGCTCGTGCCGGTGGCCAGCCTCCCGTCGCTGCCTGGCGTGCAGGTGCACAGCGGGCTCGGGGTGGCGTGCCGGGGAGCGGTGACCAGCGTCCTGCTCATCTCGAAGGTGCCTCCCGAGCGCGTCGCGACCTTGGCGATCCACCGCGCCTCGCGTTCCGCGGTGACCCTCGCGCGTCTCCTCCTGACCGAGAAATTCGGCGTTCGCCCCCACCTGGTGACCGTCGATCCTCCCCTTGCGAACATGCTCGCGAACGCGGACGCTACGGTCATCATCGGTGATCCGGCGATGCGGGTGGCGGGGCAAACCGGCCTGTGCGAGCTCGACCTTGCGGCTGCGTGGAACGATTGGACCGGGTTACCATTCGTCTTCGCAGTCTGGGCGCTCTCGCCGGTGGCTCCGACCACGACCTCCGACCTTCTCGTCGCCTCACACGCTCATGCCCGGGCTCATTGGGAGGAGCTGCTGACGAGGTGGGCGCAGGCCCATGGCCGCACCATAGCGGAAGTACGAACCTACCTCGAGCAGATCCTGCACTTCGAGCTCAACGATGCCGACAGGGCGGGGATGGCCGAGTTCCTGCGACGGGCGGCCACGGCCGACGTGCTCCCGACCGCCGTCTCCGAATCATGAGCGGCTGGGAAACCCCAGATCGGCTGGTCGCAGAAGCGATGGTGGGCGAACGCAGCGGTGAGCACCCCAGGCGTGCTGGCACCGCACGCTGCCGGGTGTGATCCGCGAGCGCGTTCGCCAGTGCGGCACGGCTCGCCCTCGTAGTGGGAACCAACTGCGGTTTCCCGGCTCAGACGCCGGGAGGCGGAGTGGCGGTCACGAAGCCCTTGGAGACGTACTCGTAGGCGTCGATCTTTTCGAACGACAGGTCGTTGAGGATCTGGTCATCGGTCTCGTGCTTGTCCTTGGCGGCCCCGGCCGTGCCGGCCGGATGCTCGCGGGTGCGCCACATGGTGATGAACAACCGCGATGGGTTGCCGAGAGCATGCACCAGCGCGCGGTGTAGCTCGGTTCTCTCCCGGTTGGCCAGCACCTGGACAGCAGCGTGGACGAGGTCCTCATCCCGCTTTGCCTCGGGTAGGGGCGCGTTCGCTCCCAGCAGCTGGCCGAGGCGCAGCGGGTGCAGGTCGAGGTAGACCGCCCACTCGTGGAAGTGGGGGGAGAGCCGCTTTTTCCACGCCAGGGCGCAGAAGTCGCGGTAGACGCAGGCGAGGGCGATGAAGCGAAGGCACACGCGGCAGCGATCGAGCTCGCTGTCGACCGTGCACAGGCCGGCCTTTGCGAGGTAGCCCCACATCTGCTGGGCCCATGCGAGCTCCGAACGCCCGAGGACCTTGAACAGCTCCTCGGCCACCTCCGAAAAGTGCTTCCACGCGAGCACACGCGGCGGCGCTGCCATGACCCGCTTCACCCCCCGCAACCGCACACTTTAGCAGAGTCTCCGGGGCCGTCGTCGAGTTCGGTAGACTGCTCGGGTGAGCGTCGATTCGGAGCCGGGAGCGGGCAGTGTCTGAGGGACCAGGCGGGGCTTCACCCCGCTCCACCCCAGGCCGCGACCGGTTCCGCTGGGACGATCGCCACCACCAGCCGCACACCGACCTCTCGTACCTGCGCAAGCTCTGGGTATCGAGGGGCGACGCGGCACACTTCCTTTCCTTGGTCGGATGCAGCCTGCGCCATCTCGCACCGATCACGGCGGCATACCGCCGGCTGCTGCACCATCCTCCCGTGCCGACACCGGTGACGAACACGACCTTCGGAGTCGCCGTCTCCCCCCGTGCGGAAAGCTGGGAGAGGTATCGTGAGCAGCTCGAACGATTGGGCGTACGGTCGCTGCTGCTGCGGGTGCCGGTGTGGGAGTCCGAGCCGGTGCTGGCGCTCGAGCCCGAGCTGCACGAGCTGGTGCGAGCTGGGTACTTGCTCACCTTCGTGCTGGTCCAGGATCGGGCAGCCGTGGTGGACCCCTCCCGGTGGCGTGCGCACGTCGAGCGGGTGGTGGGCCGGCTGGGACCGATCGCGCACGCCTTCCAGGTGGGTCAGGCACCCAACCGGAAAAAGTGGGGCGTGTGGCGGCCACAGGAGTATGTGCAGATGCTCGACGGCGTGGCCGAGGTGCGCCGGACACTGCCGGGCTACCGATGGTTGGGCCCCTCGGTGATCGACTTCGAGTACCACTTCACGGTGCAGTTCCTGGGTGGTCACCGGCCGTTCGATTTCGACGGCATTGCCGCACTCCTCTACGTCGACCGCCGAGGCTCCCCGGAGAACCGCCAGTACCGCCATTTCGACCTCCGGCGCAAGATCCTGCTCCTCCGCGCCGTGGTCGAAGCGAGCGGACACCCGCTGGTACCGCTCCACCTCACCGAGTTCAACTGGCCGTTGCGTGGGACCGGTCGCCACAGCCCGGCGGGGCGCTGCGTGCAGACCGACGAGGCACGGCAGGCGGCCTACCTCGTCCTGTACAACCTGGCCGCCGCCGCCTCGGGATGCGTGGCGAACACGAGCTGGTGGCAGCTCGTGGCGCGCGGGTATGGCCTGCTCGACGAGGACGGGGAGAGCTGGCGCCCGCGGCCGGCTCTGGCGGCGCTGCGCACCCTGCAGGTGCGGGCTGTAGGGAGTACCGTGCACCGTCTTCCCGAGGCCTTTCGGTGGGTGCGGGGATACCTGCTTGCCGGGGACGGGTGTCAGGCGGTGCTGTATGCCCCTCGGGGGCCACTCGCAGTGGCTGGTCGCCTCCCGCTGGCTGAGGCCTGCACCCTGGACGGCGCGCCCATCGCCCTGGACCGGCTCGTGCTCGACGCTGAGCCCCGCTACCTCCGCTTGGAAACTGCGACCTGCGGTGAGGCGCTCACTGCGTTGACGCGGATCGAGCGGGAGCCTGGCTGAGCCGGTACCGTCCGAGGCGGAGCTGCTGCTGCCGTGAGAGCCGTTGCTGGAGCTCGACCGGTACCGGCTGCGTCCGGCCGCGTGCGTCGAGCACCTCGAGCCGGCCATCGGGAGCCACCATGACCGACCACACCTCGTGAGGTGGCGGCGCCTGGGCGACCTGCAGATCGAGGTCGAGCTCCTCCGCGCCGTCCTCGAGCTGTAGCCGGCAACGGACGACTCTCACTGCCTCCTTCTTCCGCTCCATCGTCTGAAGGGTGCCAACCATCGGGACCTCGCTCCCGGTTCGGGCCACCGCTGGGGCGGCGACCTCGAGCTGGCTCACCCCCTCCTTTGCCGGTGCGGCCTGGGCCACGACCGATGGGGCTACGCCGTCACCCGACGACTGCCGTGCCTCGGTCTCGGACGGGTGGCTCTGGGTCCTGCCAGCTTCGGTCTTTGCCGCGAACGCGAGGTCGTCCTCTGCTGCAGAGACCGTGCGACGGTCCACCTGCTGCTCGTCATCGATCTTCTCGCTCCGCGTGGCCGAAACGGACGCCGGCGCCGGAACGGCCGCCGCCGGAGCCCTGGCGCCGCCCCTGTCGGGTGGGTCGGCGGGCGCGGGTACCCCTTGTTTCTCGGCGATGCGCACACGCTCCCCCGCCGGCGTCGTCGCGGGCGGGCTGATCGCTCGGAAAAGCCCCAGCCCCAGGACGACCACGGCAGCCCCGAACGCTGCGAGCGCCGGCGCACGCCAGCTCCGGAGCCCGGCGCGGGCGTAGGGCGTCGGTGCCTCGGCTCGCACATGCGCCATGATCCTCGAGTGCAGGAACGGAGGCGCCGGCTCCTGGCCCATGTCGTGCAGCTCCGCCTGCACGGCCTGCCACCGCTGAACTTCTGTGGCGCAGGCCTGACAGGTCCGCAGATGCTCTCGCGCCGCATCGCCGGTCGCGGCGCCTTCGAACTCCAAAAGCGCCCGCAGCTCCTCGCAGGTCATGGCCACACCCCCTCCAGCGCCTGCCGCAGGGCTGCCCGGGCGCGTCCCAGGCGCGACTTCACGGTACCCAGGGCGCAGCCCAGCACCGCCGCGATCTCCTCGTACTCGAGGCCGTGGACGTCACGCAGCACCACGACCTCCCGGTGCTCGGGCGAGAGTGCCGCGAGCGCGCGCTCGAGGGCGCGCCGAAGCTCGCCGCCGTAGGTGGCCTGCTCCGGTCCGGGACTCGCGTCGGGCAGCGGCAGTGGACACTCGTCACCCTCGCGGTCGACCGTCAACAGCGGCGTCCGGTGGTGCTGCAGGCGTCTTTGGGCCGAGCCCAGCCTGGTGCGACAGACGTTGAGCGCGATGCCCCAGATCCAGGTGCGCAGCGTGGCCTGTCCCCGAAACGATGGAAGGCCACGGAACACCCGCAGGAACACCTCCTGCGTGGCGTCGAGTGCCTCCTCGTGGTCGCCGAGCAGGCGGCGGGCGAGCTGGAAGACCTCGCGCTCGTGCCGGCCGACGAGCTCCTCGAACGCCGCCTCGTCCCGGGCTTTCAGGCGCTCGACGGCGAGCGCCTCGCCCTCGAGAGTGGCGGCGCGACCCACGACCCACCACGGCATGGGGCAAGAATAGGCCAGCCCGGCGGACACGTTCAAATCCCCGGGAGATTGGACCGCCGCCCACGGAGGTGGTTCCCCGGTCTCGGCCACGCGGGTCACAGCCGGACGGTGGTAGGGTGCCCTCGGTGAGGGAGGAGGTTGGTGTGGAGAACTTGACCTACGAGCGGGCGCTGGATGTCATCTTTCGGGAGGCGCGCACGTATCGGGTTTGGCTCGATCGGCCGGTGGACGATGAGACGCTCCGGCAAGCGTGGGAGCTTGCCAAGATGGGTCCCACCTCGTCCAACTGCCTGCCGTTGCGGGTCTTGTTCGTGCGTAGCGCGGAGGCCAAGGCGCGCTTGCGACCGTGCCTGGACCCAGGCAACGTAGCCCACACGATGGCCGCGCCGGTCACCGCGATCCTCGCCCACGATCTGGAGTTTTACGAGCAGCTTCCGAGACTCGTGCTGCACACCGACGCGCGGGCGTGGTTCGTCGACAAACCAGAGCTGATCACGTCGACGGCGTTCCGCAACGGGACGCTCCAGGCCGCCTACTTCCTTCTGGCGGCGCGGGCTGTGGGGCTGGACTGCGGTCCCATGTCGGGGTTCGATGCCGCCGCCGTGGACCGTGAGTTCTTCGCCGCTACGGCGGTCCGCTCGAACTTCCTGTGCAACCTTGGGTACGGCGACCCCACCAAGCTCTTCCCGCGCGCCCCCCGCCTGAGCTTCGACGACGTAGCACGGATCATCTGAGCCGGGAGACCGCAGCGGTTCCCACTGCGAGGGCGAATCGGGCCGGGCTGGCGGGGGCACCGGGACGTCGAACCCGGCAGCGTGCACGAACCGATTGCGGTTCACCGGCCCAGCGGTACTGGCCCATCACGCCACGGGCGCAAGCCCAGCAACGTCTCCCCGAGCCACATGCCGACCCCCATGCCAACCAGCATCCCGAGGAGCATCGCCGTGTGCGCCCCGACCACGAGTGAGCCGGTCAACACCCCTAGTGCACGCCCGATCCAACGGTTGGTCCAAATCATCCCCGCCACCATGGCGGCGTTGCCGATCAGATGGGTGGAGACCCAGCGTCGGTGGCTCTCCCGGGCGAGCCGGGCGCACCGTGTCCACCACAGCGACGGCGGGATTGCGCCCAGCAGCATGAGCCCGGTCATCCACGACCATACCCGAGACCAGAACGACCAGGGATGAGGGGCCGGCTGAGCGAGACGCATCCATTCGGGAGCCGGTCGGAGGCCGAAGTCGATCCACCACCCGACGATCATGCCGAGCCCGCCGAGGGCCAGCATGACGAGCAGCATGTCGACGCGGTGCGAGAGCCGTCCCCGAAAGACCCAGGCCTGGTGGGTGACCAGACCGACCGCGGTGAAGACCAGCACCGTCTGCACAGCGGCACGGCCGACGAGCTGCCCGAGGTAGAGGAGGATGACCCCTTGTACTGCCACGGCGCCACCCAGTACCCACGCGACCCACCGGTCCCGGTCGTGGCTCCGAGTCATGTCGCCGCCAGTGGCGCCAGCACCTCGTCCGGCTCCTCGTCCGGACCGCCGAGGCCAGCGGCGCGCCAGGTCACAATCAGGCTCGAGCAGGTCATGAGCAGCGCCGCAACGATCGGATGCAGCGCGCCGGCCGCTGCCAACGCCACGCCCGTGAGGTTGTAGGCCGCAGCGAAGCCGAGGTTCGAGCGGATGGTTCCGACGGCGGCACGACTTGCCTCCAACCCCGCGACCAGATCCGCAAGGTGATGGCCGTGCCAGGAAAACGACGCCACGTCATTGGCCAGCTCCGCCCCCTCCCCGACCGCGATGCTGACGTGGCTCGCAGCCATTGCGGCGGCATCGTTCACCCCGTCGCCGACGAACAGCACGTGCTGGCCGTCGGCCTCCAGACGCAGTACTCGATCGAGCTTGTCTTCGGGGCCGAGGCCGGCCAGGATCTCCGTCTCTCCGAGCCCGACCCGCGCCGCTTCGGGGTCTCCGCTCATGACCACGAGCCCGACCCGCTGCGCGGCCAGTCGCGCACGCAGCTCCGACCATCCCGGCCGCGGCTGCTCTCCCACCAACGCCGCTGCGGTGAGCTCCCCGTCGACGAGCACGGCGATCTCCTGTCCCCTGGCGCCGGTGTGCCAATGCGACCGTAGCCTGTCCCAGGCGATCGAGTGCCGGGAGCTGGCGCACACGCGGGTCGGTGTACCGATCGCGACCGTCACGCTCCTGCCGGTGGCGTCGGTGACCTCGGCCTCAATGCCGACACCCGGCACGAGGCGCACCCGGGCCGGCAGCCACGTCGTGCTGGTCTCGCCGCTGGAGTCGGCGAAGGCCGCCGCCAGCGGATGGGGATTGCCCGCCTCCACCCGGGCCAAAAGCGCCCGCAGCTCGGCGGAGCTCAAGCGGCTGTCGGCAGCCACGACCAGATCCACGAGCCGACTCCGCGACTCGGTGATGGTGCCGGTCTTGTCCATGACCACGGTGCGCACGCCGGCGAGGCGCTCGATCGCGTCTCCGGTGTGGGGCACGAGGCCGCGCTGTGCCAGAGCCGCGAGCGCCCGCCACACGGCCAACGGTGTCGCCAGCCCGAGCGCACACGGGCACGCCACCAGCAGCACCGACATGGCGTTGAACACCCCCTCCACCGGGCCTCGTGCCACCCCCCACCCGAGCCCGGTCAGCACCGCGACCGCGCTCACCAGTGGCAGGAAGACACCGATGAAGCGGTCGGCCGTGCGCTGCAGCCGGCCCGGAACGGCACGAGCGCGCTCCACGGCAGCGAGGATCCCGTCGATGCGGCGGGCGCTGCCAGGTGAAGTGGCCTCCACGCGGAGCAGGCCATCCACGGCGTGGGTACCAGCCCACACCCGGTCTCCCGACCGCCGCACGACGGCGAGGTGCTCGCCGGTGAGCGTGGC
This sequence comes from Holophagae bacterium, assembly GCA_012516935.1. Classification (GTDB taxonomy): domain Bacteria; phylum Acidobacteriota; class Thermoanaerobaculia; order Thermoanaerobaculales; family Thermoanaerobaculaceae; genus JAAYVZ01. The sequence continues at coordinate 107,534 of JAAYVZ010000141.1, read as the reverse complement.
CTCGCGCACGAACGACTCGCCGTTCGTGATCACACCATCGACCGGAATGAGACGTCCGGGCTGCACCTCGACGATCCGCCCGACCTGTACTTCGGCCACGGGCACGGAACGGATCTGGCCGTCCTCCGAGACGAGCTGGCAGGTGGCGAGCTCCCGTTGCCACCGCTCGACGGCGTCGAGAGCGCGCCGCTGGGCAGTGCCGCCGAGCTGCTGACCGAGGCTGTAGACGACGAGCAAGACCGCCGCAACCTCGAAGTAGACGGCGCCCTCCCCGCTCGTCATCGCCACCAGCGAGGCTACGAGCGAGCCGCTGATCGCCAGGACGAACATGGCCTCCAGCGTCAGCCGCCACTGTCGGGCTTGGCGCCAGGCAGCAGCGAGCAGCGGCGCCCCTAGCAGGGCGATGACCGTGGCGGTAGCCACGAGCACGCCGAGGTGGACGAGCAGGCGGGTACGGGGATCGGCCTCGCTGGTGTTGATCGCCAGATCGATCGTCATGCTGTTGGCAGCGATCACTGCGCCGATGCCGATACGCCACCAAGCGGCGCGGTCGCTGGCCGCCATTGGTGGTGCCGAGCAGCAACCCACGCCCGGCCCGAGGGCACAGCGCGCCGGCGTTTCCACCACCGTGCTCAACGTTCTGCGGTGCCTCCGGCGGGGGCCGCACCCTCGGCATGCCTCAGCTCGGCGGCCGTCCAGGCCCGGGAGCGCGTGGCGGTGGCGGCTCGGACCGCTTCCACGGTTTCGGCCGCGACCGGCGCTGCCGCGTTGCCCCACGAGGCGCGAACGAACGTCGCCACCGCAGCGAGCTGCTCGTCGCGCAGGTGCTTCCACGACGGCATCGCCTGGTTGTATATCCGTTTGTCCACCTCGATCTCGCCCTCCACGCCGTGGAGCAGGATCCGCACCAGCGTTTCGGGGCTGCCGGTGACCCAGCTCGAGCCGGCGAGCGGTGGGTAGTTGCCCTCCACGCCGTGCCCTTCCGGTTGGTGGCAGGTCTGGCAGTTGGCGTAGATGCGCTTGCCCAACACCATCGGATCCACCGACACCGGAATCGTCGCCCCCGAGCCGACGACGGCGCCGGGGCGCTCGTCGTACACGTCGGCGCGCCAGCTACCGGAGTAGGTGCCGAGGTACCACCCACCCCAGCCCAGCAGCGCCATGACGATGAAGACCCACCACGTGGGTGTTGGTTCGAAGCCGTCCTTGGGCTCCTCGAGCTCGCGGGCGATCGGCTCGTGTAGGCGAACGACGCCGTCATCCTCCTCGTGAGTAAGACGGTCCCGGTCCTCGCTCGGCGGGGTCATGGCCGGACCTCCGGGACGGGGTACGAGTGGTCGAGGCTGACGAGGTACGCGACGAGATCCTTGGCGCGGTAGGTGGGAAGGGTTACCCAACCCGGACGGGGATCACCGGAGGGAAAGGAGAGCGCGTCGGCGGGGCGTTCGAGCTCGAGACGCTGCTGAGTGAACAGGAACGGGTACTCAGGCATGATGGACCCGGGAGAGGTGAGGCGCGGCCGGTAGAGGTGCAGCAGGTGCCACGCCGCCGAGGGCTGACGGGCACCGATGTTGGTGAGGTCAGGGCCGGTGCGCATGCTGCCCAGCACCGGCGGGGGGTCCCAGATGTGGTCGCGGGCCACCGAACGCCGAATGCCCCAGCCGCGCGCGATGTCGGCGCCGAACCCGTCGGGCCGCACCTGCTGGCTGTGGCAGTACAAGCATCCGAGACCGATGTACTCCTGCCGGCCAGCGAGCACGCCGCCCTCGGGCCGCAGCGGGCGATCGACCCCCGATTCGTCCCTGACCGGCTCCAGGCCTCGGAGCTGGTGATCCGGGAGCTGCACGAGCCCGAGGAACGACGCGATGACCGTGGCGAAGACGCCCAGGTACAGCCAGAGCGCGCGGTTCATTGCTTCACCTCCCCGATCGGCGACGTCGCGGCGGCGAACGAGGCCGGGCGTGCGCCCCCCGAGCCTCGTAACATCGTCACCACCAGCCAGGCGAACACGACATGCCCCAAAGTCATGAGTGTTCCGGCTGCCGTGCGTCCCCACAGCCAGGGCAGGGTGTCGGTCATGATCTCGAGAAACGGCACGTCGGGGTTGTTCATCCGCAGCCCTTGCAACCACCCGCCGATGGTCAACGGCCCCCAGTAGAGGGCGAGCCCGCCTGCCGAGGCCCAGAAGTGAAGCTTGATGAGGCGCGCCGACGCCCACTCTCGGCCGGTCAGGCGCGGCAGCAGGTAGTACAGCGCCCCGAACATCGCCATCGAGAAGAAGGAGTACACCCCGAGGTGGGCGTGAGCTATGGTGTAGTGGGTGAAATGATTGACCTCATTGACGCTACGTAGCGATGTGAGGGAGCCCTGGAGGCTCACGGCGGTGTAGCTCATGCCGGAAAAAACGATGAAGCGCAGCGTCGGGCTGTCCTTCAGACGCCGGAAGTGCCCGACCATCGTCATGTGGTGATTGATCCCCACCGTGATCACCGGCACGAACATCATCAACGAGCCGACGATCCCCACCGTCACCAGCCACGCTGGCAGCGGCCCGCCGATGAGGTGATGGGTCCCGGCCCAGTTGTAGAACAGCGCCAGCGACCAGAACCCGAGCAGCGACAGGTGGTACGAGTGGATCGGCGCGCCGATGACCTTGGGGATGAGGTAGTAGATGGTGGCCAGGCCGATCGGCGTCAGCCACAGACCGAGCACGTTGTGAGCGAACCACCAGTTGGTGGCCGCGGCCGTCACGCCCCGCGTCAAGCCGGTATGGATGAGGGTGTTGGCCATCAGATACAGAAACGGAAACCAGAGCACCGCGCCGAACAGGTACCACTGCGAGACGTAGACGTGCGCGACCTTGCGGCGCGCGAACATGGTCAGCGAGGAAGCCATCACGACGGCGAAGACAGAGGCGAAGACCAGCGCCCAAAATAGCGGGATCTCGATCCACTCCACCGAAGTGCCGTGCCCGAGGCTGATCTCCACGAGGCCAGCGACGAGTGCCAGGTTCCACACCACGCCGCCGGCGATCAGGAGGTTGGGTAACGGCAACCGGGTGCGGGCGAGCCGGGCTTGGAGCCAGAGTAGGGTCGCGATCCCCGACATTGACGCCCAACCGTAGATCGTCATGTTGAGGTGCACGGGGCGAACCCGCCCGAAGGTGAGCGGCTCCCAGGAGGTCAACAGCCCCGGGGTGTGCATCTTGACGGCGGCCAGGATCGCCCACAGGCTGCCGATGACGAGCCAGAACACGGCCGAGGCAATGAAGACCAGCAGCGGCCCCCGGCACGAGCGGTCGATCTCTGCCCGAGTCGGCGGCTCGTTCTGGGGCTCGGCGGCGGACGGCATAAGCTCGCTCATGAGCGGCGCTCCAGGCCCGAGGTGGGGAAAGCATCGGTGGGCCTGCCGACCGGCTCCTCCTCGTCGAAGATGCTGCGTGCCGCGCTGGCGAAGCGCTCCATCTGCCCGTGCTGGATTGCCCACACCAGTGCGGCCACCGCGCTCACGGCGAAGGCCGCCATCACGATCCAGACTATCCCGTAGACAAGAGTCATCGCGCCCCCGCCTGTGACCGCTCACGCGGCGTGATGCCAGCGAGCGCAGTCGGCGCGCGAGCGGGCAGGCCGGTCCATTATCGACGACTGCGGTCGCCGCTGTCCATGCCGTAAGATGGCGCGATGCACGAGCTGTGGCTCGCCCTCATCCTGGGGATCGTCGAGGGGCTCACCGAGTACCTCCCGGTGTCGTCGACCGGTCACTTGATCCTGGTCGGGGAGTGGCTCGGCTTCGCTGGGGAGCGGGCCGAGACGCTCGAGATCGTCATCCAACTCGGGGCGATCCTGGCGGTGTTGTGGCTTTACCGGCGTCGGTTCGCAACCCTGGTGCGAGAAGGGCTGCGGGGAGAGGGGTTGTGGCCTCGTGCCAGGACGGGAGGCCTCACGGTCGCCCACATCGCTGTGGCCTGCGCGCCGGCATTCGCTCTCGGTGCGTTGCTGCACGGGGTGATCAAGACACACCTTTTCAGTGCGCGGCCGGTGGTGATCGGCTTGGTGATCGGCGGCGTTCTGATGCTGGCTGCCGAGCGGTGGGCCCGGCGGCAGGCGAAGCCGAAGGCCCGGAGCCTGGACGAGGTCACCCTGCGTCAGGCCTTAGCGGTCGGTTGCGTGCAGTGCTTCGCGTTGTGGCCCGGCTTTTCGCGCTCTGGGGCGACGATCTCGGGTGGGTTGTTGGTCGGTCTCGACCGCCGTACGGCGACCGAGCTTTCTTTTGTCGTTGCGGTGCCGGTGATGGTGGCCGCCACGCTTTTCGATCTCGTGCGCTCCTGGCAGGTGCTGGATGCCCACCTCGGAGCGGCCTTGGCCATCGGCACCGTTGTCTCGTTCGCTGTCGCTTGGGTGGCGGTGACGGGGTTCCTACGCCTGGTCCAGCGCCTGTCATTGGTGCCCTTTGCCTTCTACCGCTTCGCGCTGGCGGCGCTCCTCGTCCTCGTCCTCGCGTCCTGAGCCGTTGACTGCCGGTGTCGACTCGAGACCCGGTGGCAACACCACACGCAGCGAGCTGACGCCGGTGCACAGCAGCGGCGGGGGGTTGGCGGAGGCGAACCAGAGCGCGAGCCGGCGCGATGGTGGCGAGGAACTTTGTCCAGCGCTCGGCGGGCGGTGCATCGACCGGTACCCGCGGGTCGTGCAGGTGGAGAGCAGGCTCGGTCGGGGCAGCAGGTTGGCGATCGTGCTTCGCGACCGCCTCCCGGGAAGCACGTGATACCGCCGGAAGGGGCAGTCAGCTCAACACCATCCTCTTGGCGATCACCACCACGCCGCGCTCGCTGACCGTGAAGCGGTTGCAGTCTTCGACGGCGTTCTCGCCGATCACGAAGCCGGGCGGAATGACCACCCCCTTGTCGACGATGGCGCGGGTGAGACGGGCGTGGCGGCCCACCTGCACGCCGTCCATGAGGACGCAGTCGGTGACCCGCGCGAAGCTGTTGACCCGGACCTCCGGGCCGAGGATCGACCTCTCGACCCGTCCGCCGGACACGATCACCCCGCCGCACACGGCCGAGTCCAGGATCATGCCGGCACGTCCTCCCGGTTCTTCTTGGGCGAAGACGGTCTTGGCCGGAGGGAGCTGCTGGGGGAGGGTGCGCAACGGCCATGCTCGATCGTAGAGGTTGAACACCGGGTCGACCGAGACGAGGTCCATGCTGGCATCGAAGTACGAGTCGAGGGTGCCGATGTCTCTCCAGTACGCCACCTGCTTGCGGTTTTCGTCCACGAACGGAAAGGCGAACAGCCGGCCGCTCGCCACCATGGATGGCAGGATGTCGTGCCCGAAATCGTGGCGGGTCTGGTGCTCCGCGTCCCGGGAGACGACCTCGATGAGGGTGTCGGTCTCGAAGCAGTAGACCCCCATGTTGACCAGCGCAACACCGGCCTTACCGGGCACGGGAACGGGGTTCGTCGGCTTCTCCTGGAAGCCGACGATGCGCCAGTCCGCATCCACCTCGACGACCCCGAACGCACTCGCCTGCTCGATTGGCACCTCGACGACAGCGATCGTCGCCAACGCCTCCCGCCCATCGTGGAAATCGAGCATCGTGCTGTAGTTCATCTTGTAGACGTGGTCGCCGGAGAGGATCATCACCCGAGCCGGCCGCACTTGCTCGAGCAGGTACACGTTCTGGAACACCGCGTCGGCGGTGCCCAGGTACCACCGCTGGCCGATTCGCAGCTGCGGCGGCACGGTGTAGATCCACTCGCCGAGCTCAACCGAGAACACCGGATTCCAGCCGAGCTGGATGTGTCGCTCGAGGCTCCCCGACTTGTACTGGGTGAGCACGAAGATCTTCCTGAGCCCCGAGTTGAGGCAGTTGGAGAGCGTGAAGTCGATGATGCGGTACATCCCACCGAACGGCACCGCCGGTTTCGACCGGTCGCTGGTGAGGGGAGAAAGCCGGCCCCCCTGGCCCCCGGCCAAGACCAGCGCCAGCGTGTCCTCGAAGATCACCTTCTTGCGAGCCATCCAGCCTCCTCCCGAGCCGCCGGCTGTTGCCAGCATTATCCCGGTTGCGCCGGGCATTGACCAGAGCACGGGCGAGCTGGGAGATAATCCCTCCGCTCGAGGCACGGACCGATGGTGATCGATTCTTGCATGTCGGAGGCGGTACGGGCGGCTTATGGCCGAGGTCAGGATGAGGAACGCATGGAGCCGTTGGTCCGCGTCGCTGGAGACGGCCACGCCGTGGGGCGGATCGAGCCCGGCGATTCGGTGATCTTCTATGACCTCCGGGGCGAGCGCGAGGTCGAGCTGACCGCCGCTCTCGTCGACCCGACGTTCGCGCCGTTCCCGGTCGAGCGCTTGGATCTCCGCTTCGTTACGATGATCGAGTACGACGCGAAGCTGCCGGTACGGGTGGGGTTTCCACCGCTCGAACACCTGCGAGGCACGCTCGCCGAAGTGGTGAGTCGAAGCGGCCTGGGTCAGAGCCGTGTGGCCGAGAGCGAGAAGGCGATCCACGTCTCGTACTTTTTTGCCGGCAAGCGCCAAGAGGCGTTCCCGCGCGAGCGGCGGATCGTGCTCGACTCGCCCGCTGAGCCACTCGTCTCGCCGGCCATGCGCGCCGCAGAGGTCGCCGACGCCGTCGAGGCGGAGCTCGCCGACCCGGCTCAGGCACTCATCGTGGCCAACCTCGCCAACATCGACGTGGTTGGCCATAGTGAGTGCCGTGACGCCATCGAGCAGGCTGTGATGGCGGTCGACACCGCGGTGGGTCGGATGGTACGAGCGGCTCGGCGCTGCGGGGTTGCGGCCGTGGTCACGGCCGACCACGGTACGGTGGAGCGCTGGCTGTTTCCGGAAGGCACGGTCGACACCGGCCACACGGACTCTCCCGTCCCCTGCCTGGTGGTGCCGCCTCCGGGAGCGGTGTCCTGCCGGCTGCGCGACGGAGGATCGCTCAGCGACGTGGCGCCGACCATCCTCGACCTTTTGGGTCTCGACAAGCCGGCAGAGATGACCGGCCGCAGCTTGCTGGCTTGCGGGTCGCTACCGCGCTGCGGTCGTGTGCTCCTCGTGATTTGCGACGGCTGGGGGGTGGCTGCACCGGGCCCCGGAAACCTCATCGCTGCGACGCCGACGCCGGCTATGGACGAGCTGCAGGGGGCGTTCCCCCACACCCTCCTCGCGGCTGCCGGCGAGGCCGTCGGCTTGCCACCGGGCACGGTCGGCAACTCCGAGGCCGGCCACCTCCACCTCGGCGCCGGCCGCGTGGTGCCGGCCGACCGGGTACGCATCGCCGAGGCGATCGAGGACGGCAGCTTTTTCACCAACGAGGCGTTTCGTTGGGCCGCCGAGGCGGCCCGCGATACTCGGCGACCACTGCACCTGCTGGGGATCGTCTCCTTCTTTTCCTCGCACGGCAGCTTGGACCACCTGTTCGCCTTGCTCGAGCTGGCGCGCCGGGTCGGTGTGCCGGAAGTGTTCGTCCACGGTTTGCTCGGGCGACGTGGCGAGCGGCCGCAGTCCGGAGCCGACTACGTTGCGCTGGTCGAAAAGCGCGTCGCCGAGCTCGGGCTGGGCCGGTTGGTGTCGGTCATCGGTCGCTACTGGGCGCTCGACCGCGAGCAGCACTGGGACCGGGTGCGACGCGCCTACGACCTTCTGGTGCACGGGATTGGCCGGCCGGTGGGCGCGGCCTAGGGCGTGGGGGTCTCGGGGGGGGCGCAGTAGGCATCGACCTCGGTGATCATTCCGTTTTCCAGCCGGAAGCTGGTCACGACGCCGAGCTCGCGTACCTTGATGGCGATGACCTTCTGGGAGGGGACCCCGTCCACCACGTCGAGGGTGTAGTGGTAGTCTCGCCACCGCAGCGTGATCTGGCTCGGCCCTTGGGGCACGACCTTGGCCTTCTGGTCGTAGAAAAGGCCGTTCTGGAACAGGACCTTGCCGTTGGGGTAGAAGGAGGTTGTGCCGTTTGACAACGTGTTTCCATTGGGATAGAGGAAGCGCGGCTGCTCCTTGCCCTTGACCTTGGTCTTGAAAAACGGCGCGCCGCTCGGGTACAGGAGCGAGCCGTCCTCCTCGGTCGTCGGATTGCCGTTCGGGAACAGCACAAGATCTCCGATTTGGATGGGCCGGCCGTTCGGATACACCTTGACCCCCCGTTGCACACGGGGGCGACCGTTGCAGTAGCGTTCCTGAGCCAGTGCCAGAGTGGCCCCGGTCCACATCAGGAGCGCCAGCAGCAAGGAGCGACGCACTCGTCTCTGCATTTCCATCTCCATTCTTCTCAGTCACCTTGGGCCGAGGCTACCACCCACCGTACGTACCGACGCAAGCTTACCAGCAAGACGGGTGCCAGCCGCCTCGGAGCTGGAGGTACGGTCGGAGGGGGCAATGCCGCGGCGCTCCTCGGGGTTGCAGGAGAAGGCCACGTACAATGGCCGCGGAGCGATCATGCTGCACCTCACCGCTGTTCTCGCCGTCCCGCTGGCGACGGTCGCCGTCGCGGCGCCGCCTCCTCATCATCGGCTTTCTGTCGTCCTGACTCCGGAAACACACCGCGTCGAGGTACGCGACGTCCTGACCCCACCGCCGGGGGACAGCGTGCAATTCGTGCTCCATGCCGGGCTGCAGCCGCGCACGGTGACGCCGGGCTGGCGCCTTGCGGCGGTCGATGGTCCGGTGGCAGCAGCGTTCGGGGGGATCAACGCCACGACCGCGACGGTCGTCCACACAGCCCCGCTCGAGAGCTACCGTCTGCTGCGGGGACAGCAAGCTCCCGAGCAGGTTGAGGTCGTCTACGGTGGGTCGATCTACCACCCCCTGGTAACGCCGGACGAGGAGTACCAACGCAGCTTCTCCGAGACAGCGGGGATCGTCGACCCGCAGGGCGTGTTCCTGGCCGGTATCAGCTTCTGGGTCCCGACCTTCGGCGACGCCCTCGTGACGTTCGAGCTGGAGGTGACAAGCGCCCCGACCGGGTGGCGGAGCGTGAGTCAGGGGCGGCGCACGAGGAGCGAGGGCCGCGAACGGTGGGTGTGCGAGCGCCCCGTGGAGGAGGTCTATCTGGTCGCCGGCCCGTGGACCGAGGTCCGGGAGCAGGCCGGTCCCGTCGAGCTCATGGCGTTCCTGCGCACGCCCGACCCGCTGCTCGCCCGCCGCTACCTCGATGCGACGAAGCGCTACCTGGCGCTGTACGAGTCGATGCTTCCGGCGTTCCCCTGGCCCTCGTTCGCACTGGTCGAGAACTTCTGGGAGACCGGCTACGGGATGCCGGGCTTCACCTTGCTGGGGCCGAAGGTCATTCGTTTTCCCTGGATCCTCACCTCCTCGTACCCCCACGAGCTGCTCCACAACTGGTGGGGGAACTCGGTGTACGTGGCGGCGGAGGGTGGCAACTGGTGCGAGGGCCTCACCACCTACATGGCCGACCACCTGCTAGCCGAGCAGCGCGGCGAGGGTGTTGGCTACCGCCGAGACACGCTCAGGAAATACTCGGATTTCGTCCGCGACGGCAAGGATTTTCCCCTCTCGGAGTTCGGTTCCCGCACCTCGGCCGCCACCGAGGCAGTCGGCTACGGCAAGAGCTTGATGCTCTTCCATATGCTGAGACAGGATGTGGGTGACGCCACTTTCCTGGCCGGGCTCACGCGCTTCTGGCGCAAGCACGCCAACCAGCGCGCCTCGTTCGCCGACCTCGAGGCAGCGTTCGAGGCCGAGACCGGCACGAGCCGGCGGACCTTCTTCGCGACTTGGGTCTCGCGTCCGGGGGCGCCGCGTCTGGCGATCGCGGCGGCGGTTGTCCGCGAGCTCCCGGATGGAGCTGGATATCAGCTCGAGCTCACGCTTGAACAGACGCAACCCGAGGAGCCGTTCCCGCTCCGCGTCCCGGTGCTCATCACCGTCACCGAGGGACCGGCGATAGCAGCCGTGGTGCAAATGGCTGGGCGCAAGGCCAGCGCCATCGTCCCTTTGCTGTCCAGACCCATCCGCTTGGACGTCGATCCTGGTTTCGACATCATGCGGCGGCTCGACCCGGCCGAGCTTCCACCCACGTTGTCGACCGTGCTGGGCGACGACCGGCCCAGCTATGTGCTCCCGGCCGGGGCTGGGGAGGGCGAGCTGGCCGCCTGGCGGGACCTCGTGTCGGTCTGGCAAAAAGGTAAGGGTGATGGGCACCTGGTGATGGACTCCGAGCTCACCGTGCTGCCGGAGGGTAACGTGTGGGTGCTCGGCTGGTCGAACCGCTTTGTCGGAGCGGTGCTGGAGCGGTTGGCCGGGGAGGGTGTGAAGGTCACGTCGGAGACCGTCGCCGTCGGCCACGAGCAGCTCGCCAAGAGCGATCTTTCGCTGGCGCTGGTGGCCCGCCACCCCGGAGGGTCAGGGCAGGCGGTAGCGCTGCTTGCAGCGAGCTCCCCGGCGGCGATCCCGGGCCTGGGGCGCAAGCTTCCCCACTACAGCAAGTACGGCTACCTCGGCTTCCGCGGCGCGGCGCCCGAAAACGTGGCCAAGGGGATCTGGGCCGCGACCGGCTCGCCACTGGTCCGGTCGCTGACGGATGGACCGCTACCGGAGCTCAGGCTCCCGCGACGGGAGCCCCTCGCTAAGCTGCCACCGGTGTTCGACGGGTCACGCATGGTACGCACGGTGGCGTGGCTCGCCGACCCAGCACGCGAGGGGCGAGGGCTCGGCACGCCCGGGCTGGCTGCTGCCACCGACTGGGTCGAGTCGGCGATGCGCGAGGCGGGCTTGCGGCCCGGGCAGAACGCTGCGTTCCGCCAAGACTTCGAGTGGAAGGGCGGAAAGCCCGAAAGGAAGATGGTGCTCACCAACCTGGTCGGTGTCGTGCCGGGCTCCGATCCGCGGCTGGCGCCGGTGTTGGTTATGGCCCATCTCGATCACCTGGGGCATGGCTGGCCGGACGTGCGTGCCGGCAACGAGGGGCGCGTACACCCCGGGGCCGACGATAACGCCTCGGGCGTGGCGGTTCTGCTCGAGCTGGCACGGCACTTCGCGGCCCAACCCCCCTCGTCGCGCCGGCTGCTGTTCGCGGTGGTGACCGGTGAAGAGGCCGGCAAGCTCGGCTCGCAGCATCTACTCGCTGGGATGGCGGCGGGCGAGCTGCCGGTTGCCTGCCTCAACCTGGACACCGTGGGTCGGCTCGACGAGGGCACGCTGTACGTGCTCGGCTCGGACTCGGCACGCGAGTGGCCGTTCGTTTTCATGGGCGCCGGCGCCACCACCGGGGTGCCAGTTGCGATCGTCGCCGAGCAGCTCGACGCCTCCGACCAGGTGTCGTGCCTTGCGCACGGCGTGCCGGCGGTACAGCTCTTCTCGGGTCCCAACGCCGACTACCACCGTCCGTCCGACACCGTCGACAAGCTCGACGCCGCTGGGCTCGTCAAGGTTGCCGCGGTGGCGGCCGAGGTGGTCTCCTACCTGGGCGGACGGCGCGACCCGCTCACGACGACGCTCGGTCAGGCCTCCGCGGCGCCCATCGCGCCCCCGCCGACCGGTGGCCAGCGGGCCAGCCTCGGCACCATGCCCGACTTCGGTTTTCAGGGGCCGGGAGTCAGAGTGGCGCAGGTGACGCCCGACTCTCCGGCCGAGCGGGCCGGGATCGCGGTTGGCGACGTGCTGCTCGCGATCGGCGAGCAGCGGCTGTCGGGTCTGGCGGACCTCTCCGCCGCCCTCCGAACCCGCCGCCCGGGCGAGACGGTGACGGTGACGCTCGCCCGGGGAGATCAGGAGCTCCAGCCGCAGGTCACTCTCGGGGCCCGGTGACGCCGTGAGCGAGCTCCTCCTCGTCGGAGGGCTCACCCTGCTCGTCGTCGGTGCCGAGCTGCTGGTGCGGGGCGCGGTGCGGCTGGCGGCGGCGGCAGGCGTCTCCTCACTCCTGATCGGTCTCACCGTGGTGGCGTTCGGGACCTCGGCGCCGGAGCTGGCGGTGAGTGTTGGTGCCGGGCTCGGCATGGCGGTGCTGGGTGCGCGCTTCGTGGTCGATGGGGCGGTGGCGATCGTCTGCCTGCCGATCTTCTTCACCGGCAGCACCGTCTCGCGAGCCGAGGGGGCGCTGCTCTTGGCCTACTACGGTCTCTCCCTCGCCTACCTGCTGCTCGGTGCGGTGGGTCACGGCGGACAGCCAGTACTCGGCGCGATGGTGCTCTACCTCGTTGTGCCGTTGACCGTCATCGGGCTGGGGCTCGGCACCTGGGCCTCGATCAGGCGGCAGCGGACCGCGACCTGACGCCCAGCAGCAGCGCCGCCGCCACGGCGGCGAGCGAGGCCCCGAGGGCGAACGCGGCTCCGCTGCCAAGACGCTGCCAGACGAGGCCGAACAGCACCGAGGCGGGGAGGGCGCCGAGCCCGACGACGCCGTGGTACAGGCCGAGCGCCGTGCCGCGAAGACCGGCCGGGGCGAGCTCGCTCACCCAGGCGCGCTCCACCGGCTCGGTGAGCCCGTAGTACACGCCGTAGCAGAAGAACGTCACGAGCACGGCCCGCGGGCTGTCGACGAGGGCGAACGCGAGGTACACCGCGGCGTAGACCGCCCACCCCGCGAGCACCATCGGCCGGCGCCCCAGCCGGTCGGAGAGCCGCCCCCCGAGGTAGGTCGCGACCATCTTGACGACGTGGAACGCCGCCCACATGACCGCGATCCCCGCCGCCGAGACCCCAGCCCCTTGCAGCCGCAGGAGGATGAAGGCGTCGGTCGAGTTGCCGAGGGTGAACACCAGCATCGCCGCCAGGAACAGGCGAAACCGCCCGTCGAGCTGGCTCCACGCACCCCGCAGGCGGAGCGCGGGGTGTTCATGCGTCGCGGCCGGGGCCTCGCGCACGCCGAGGACGATGACGACCACCATGAGCGCCGCGGGGACGGCGGCGAGCAGGAAGACCGCCCGCAACCCCAGCCCCGCCCAGGTCAGGAGCGCGGCGGCCACGAGCGGGCCAGCGACCGCGCCGGCGTGATCGAGGGTGCGCTGGACGCCGAACGCGTGCCCGCGCTGCTCGGGCTCGGTCACGTCGGCGATCAGGGCGTCGCGCGGCGCGGTACGCAGCCCCTTGCCGATGCGGTCGGCAAAGCGCAAGCCGAGCACCGCGAGCCACGAGGTCGCGAGCCCGATCAGCGGCCGGACCAGCCCGGCGAGCGCGTAGCCGCCCAGGATCAGCGGCTTGCGTCGCCGCACCCGGTCCGAGCGCAGCCCCGCCGCGAGCTTGACGAACGCGGCCGTGGACTCGGCTACGCCCTCGATCCACCCGAGCGCCACCGGGCCGGCGGCCAGCACGGTGGCGAGGAACACCGGCAGCAGCGGGTAGATCATCTCGCTCGAGAGGTCGGTGAGGAAGCTCACCGCCCCCAGGACCAGCACCGTCGCTGGCAGCCTGCGGATGGCGGGATCGTGACTCCCGGTCATGACCCGAACCGCTCCAGGTAGTTGCGCATCCGCACCTTGCGCAGCGTGGCCTGGCTCGACATGTATCGCACGGTGCCGAAAATCGGCCGTTCGGGGCTCCACGGACGGTCGTAGCGGCCGAGGCACCAGAGGATGCCGGAGGCGGAGTTGGGGTCGCGGCCGTCGAGCGCCAGGCGGTTGTTGAGCTCGAGCATGATCGCGAGCGCCTCGCGGGGCGAGCGGGACCACTCGAGGATCTTCTTCCCCCACAGCATGCGGAGGTGGGTGTGCAGACGACCTTCCCGCAGGAGCTGCCGCTGGGCCGCATTCCACACCTGGTCATGGGTGGCGGCGGCGAGGAACGTGCCGAGGTCGTAGCAGTACGGACGCGGGTCGGTGGCGTGCCGTTCGAGCGTCTGCCGCGCCCAGGTCGGCAGCGACTCGTACCCGTCGAGGTCGTCGCGGGTGGCGGCGAAGTTGTGGCCGAGCTCGCGCCAGGTCACGAGCTGGTCGAGGAACGCCTCGGCCGGCTCCGACATCCGCCACCAGCCGGCGCGTGCGCCGGTGCCGCCTCCGACCAGCCGGTCGGGTGTCCATCCCTCCCGCCGGGCGAGCTCGACCAGCACCTCGTGCACCGAAAGGTGCCCGAAGTGCAGGTACGGCGACAGCCCCGAGGTCGCGTCCGCGTCGGGATGGTTGCGCTCCGTCGCGAAGCGGCACAGCCGGCGGTCGAGAAAACCAGCGAGCACCTGGCGCCCTGCCGACCAGCCCCCGAGGGTCCGGGATGGCGCCACGGTGTGGTCGATGGGGAACACCGAGAGGCTCGCCGGGTCCGCCGTGAGCCCGGCCGGACGCGTCTGGGGCCACCGATGCCCGATCTCGGGTGGGAGTGCCACCGGCGGCAGCAGCGCTCCAGCGAGGGGGTCGGGTGACGGGAGGTCCTCGATGTGGGTGGGAAGCACCTGCTGGAGGAAGTGGCGGAAGGTGTGGGCCGAGGGGTACGCGTGCGCCGTCGTTGCGAGCGGCAGTAGCCCGCACCCATCCACCTCCTCCACGCGAATATCGAGCTTCGCCGCCGTCGCAGTCACCAGACGGGACAGGACCAACGCTGGGAAGCGGTCGGTCACCACCAGGCACGCACGGGCAGCGAGCGCCTCCACGAGGCCCTTGCCCGCCCCTGGTGTCGGCTCGAGGTAGGGGAGGTAGCGGGCGCCGGTCCGGCTGAACGCCGCCGCGTTGGCCGCCATCCCCTGAATGACGAACGCATGCAGGCGGTCCGAAGCCCAGGGGTCGTCCGCAGCCAACGGCTCGAGCACCACCAGCCCTTTCTGTAGCCGCTGCGCCTTTCCGGTCGCGTGCTCGAGCGCGAAGTTGAAGTGGGGTCGCCGGTTGGCGATCATCCAGTAGAGCACGTAGTCGCCATCCGGACGGAGCGGTGCGCAGTTGCAGGCGCGTATGCGGAGATCGGGGATCTGGCTCACGCGGCCGTGCTCCACATACGGGCGGCCATCGGGAGTCAGGACCGCGCTGTGCCGCGGAGCTGAAGCGCTCTTTTCATGACCCGCGCCAGGTTCTCCTCCGCCTGCGCCAAAACCGCGTCGTCCGGGGTCTCGCTGCGGGTCCGTGAGACGATGGCGGAGGCAACCATCGCCGCCTTCAGCCCGAACACCGAAGCGATGACGAAGAGCGTCGCCGACTCCATCTCGTAGTTGAGCACCTTGAGGTGCTTCCATTCTTCGAGCGAGCCCTGGAAGCGGCGTGGCACATAGCCGGTGAAGGTGTCGTAGCGCTCCTGGCCGGGGTAGAAGGTGTCGCAGGCGGCGGTGATCCCCACCCGGTGGGGAAGCCCCAGCTCACGGGCTGCAGCAACCAGCGAGTTGGTGAGTTCGAGGTCGGCCACAGCCGGGTACTCGAGCGGCGCGTAGTGAGTGGAGGCGCCGTCGAGGCGTACCGCGCCGGTGGTGATGATCACGCACGGCAGCTCGATGTCGGGTTGGATCGCCCCGGTGGTGCCGATGCGGTAGAAGCTGGTGATGCCGAGCGCTGCCAGCTCCTCGACACAGATCGACACCGACGGCCCACCGATCCCGGTCGAGCAGACCAGCACCTGGCGGCCGTCGAGCGTGGCGAGCCACGAGGTGAACTCCCGGTTGGACGCCAGGAAATGCGCTTCGGGGTCGAGATACCTCGCGGTCTTGCCGACCCTCCCCGGATCTCCGGGCAGGATCGCGACCTCCGCACCCGCTAGCATCTCCCGGTTGAGATGTACGTGGTACTTGACGTCTGCGCTCATGGCGTCCCCCTCGTTCGCACCGGCCATCATACCAACCGGGTCGGGTGGAGGAGGGTCAAAGGTGGCGGTGTCCGCGAGAGCTTTCGGTGCTCGACCGGGCGGGGGACAGGTCTTCGACCTTCTCGACCGCTCTGGAGGGAGCCGCCACGGTCCACGCCCGGCCGCGCCACGATGACAAGCACCCGGCCACGCCGCACCTTTGGCAGGCACCACCGCAGCTCTCCACCGCCTGCACGAGACCGCGCCGGGCCAGGTCCTCGAGCATCATCTCGACCAGCTCGGGTGAGGTGTCGAGCGAGCGCGCCAGCTCCGGGACGCTGGTCACGCCGGCCGCGAGGCGATCGAGTAGCCGCTCGAGCATCAAGCCCACCCGAGCAGCCGGCCGAGCTGGAATACCAGCGCCGCTGCGGTCAGGGAGAGGACGAGGAGGGTGCCGAACGACAGCGCTGCCCAGCGCCAGCCGCCGGCCTCCTGGCGCAACGTGGCCAGGGTCGGCACGCACGGCACGAAGAGCGTGTAGGCGACCAGGAAGCTGAGGGCGGCAAGCGGGGTGAACGCCGCGGCGAGTGTCTCACCGAGCCGGTGCTCGTGCCCGCCGGCGAACAGCACGGCCAGCGTCGCTACCGCGTTCTCCTTGGCGAAGAACGACGATAACAACGCCACCAGCAGCCGCCAATCGAGGCCGAGCACGGCGCCCGCAGGGGCCAGCGCCTGCCCTGCGCGAGCCAGGAGGCTATCCTCCATGCGCCCGTGCGGCAGCGTCGAGAGCGCCCAGACGATGGCCGAGAAGACGACGATGACGGTGCCGGCCTTGCGCAGAAACTCGAGGCTGTGCTGCCAGGTCTGCAGGGCGATGGTCCGCAGCTTGGGCCGGTGGTAAAGCGGCAACTCCATGATGAACACCCCGCGCTCTCCACGCAGCAGTAGCCGACCCGCGAGCACGCCGAACGCCACCAGGACGCCAAGCGCGAGCAGCACCAGCCCCCAGGCCACGAGCGGCGCCCAGGCCCCGAAGAACAGCGGCGCCACGAACAGGATGACGGTCATGCGCGAGGCGCACGGCACGAGGGGGGCGAGCAGCACGGTGAGCAGCCGGGCTTTGGGCGAGTCGAGAATGCGAGCGCCCATCACTGCCGGCACGTTGCAACCGAACCCCAGCATGAGCGGCAGCGAGCTCTTGCCGTGCAGCCCCACGAGGTGCATGAAACGGTCGGTCACGTAGGCGGCGCGGGCCAGATACCCCACGTCCTCGAGCCCGGCAAGGACGGCGAAGAAGATGGCGAGCAGCGGCAAGAACGAGGCGACCGCGCCAGCTCCGGCGAGGATGCCGTCCAGGAACAGGCCCGAGACCCAGGGTGGAGCGCCAGCGAGCAGGGCACCGAGCGGTCGTCCGAGACCGCGGGTGATCAGCGTCTCTACGAGCTCCTGCAACGGCTTGCCGAGCAGGAACGTGAGGCCGTAGACGAGCCCGAAGACGCCGGCCAGCGCCGCCAGTCCCCAGACCGGGTGGGTCAGCCAGCGATCGAGCCGCTCGGTGACGCTCACCTGTCCAGCCCGCGGCAGCCGCACCGCCGACCGCACCATTTGGGCGATCCACTCGTACCGGCCCGAGGCGACCGCCAGCATGCCATCCTCGTGCGCAGCCAGCAGCCGCTCGACCTGTACCCAGGTTGGAGCGGGGCACGCGTCCCGCGTGATGCGCGTGACCTCGCGGTCGCCCTCGAGCAGCTTACTGGCCGCCCACGCGCTCGGCAGGGTGGGAGGGAGATGCTCTGCCACCAGCACCTGAAGCTCTTTCCACACGCTCTGGTGGTCGCTGCGCACACCGGGCAGACGAGGCTCGCCGGTCCCCGAGCCCAGTGCCCGTGCCACGATAGCTGCAACCAGCTCGGCAACTCCCTCGTTGCGGCTCGCCACCATCGGTACGACCGGCACACCCAAGGCCCGCTCGAGCGCCACGGCGTCCACCCCGCTGCCTTCCCGGGCTGCGATATCGACCATGTTGAGGCCGACCACCAGACGGATCGGCAGCGGCAGGAGCTCGGCGACGAGGTACAGGTGGCGCTCGAGAGCCGCGGCGTTGATGATCGCCACGACGACCTCCGGCTGCGCCGAAAGCAGGAAGTCCCGCGCGATGAGCTCCTCCTCCGAAGCGGCGGAGAGGCTGTAGGTACCTGGAAGATCGACGAGCTCGAGCTCGACGTCGCCGTGGCGGTGGGTGCCGGTCTTCTTCTCGACCGTTTTGCCGGCCCAGTTGCCGACGTGCTGGGAGAGTCCGGTGAGGAGGTTGAAGACGGTGCTTTTCCCGACGTTGGGCTGGCCGGCGAGAGCGACCAGTATCCGCTGGGGAGAAGAGGCCGGGCTGATCGGGAGGGCGCCGTTGGCCACGGTGAACCGGCGTCGATCGGCGCTCACGCGCTACTCCAGGGGGAGAACGTGAACGCGTCCCGACTCGCGGCGGCCGAGCGCCAGGCGGGTGCCGCGCAGATTGACGATGAGCGGCCCGCGGCCGAAGTTCTGCTCGACGCGTACCTCGGTACCAGGGGTGAAGCCGAGCGCCGCGAGGCGGGTGACCAGCTCGCGGCCACCGTACAGGTGGAGCACGCGTGCGGCGACACCGGGGGCGAGGGCCGCGAGGTTGGTCTCACCCTCCTCGTCGCGGTGGGGCCGGTGTCTAACGAAGCCCGACAGGCCGAAGATGCTGCCGTCTCCATGCCCACGCCCGCCTCGATTCGTGTTGTGATTCTGTCTCAACCGCTCCTCCGGCCGCTACGCTACTCCTCAAATGGAAAAACAGCAAGAGCTTGGGCTGGATTCCGGCGCCTACTGCCTGCCCAGAGCGTGCTCGACCGCGGTGGCGACCAGCGCCTCGTCAGCCAGCTCGGGCAACGTGATGTGGCCCCGGCCGGCCATGCGGTCGTTCCAGGCGAGCACGGTCTCACGGGCGCCCGGGTTGCGGGCCCAGGCGCGGCGGGCGACCCCGCCCATGACGTCCCACTCCAGCCCGGAGGCGAGGACGCGGTCGATGCGCTCGGAGCCGTCCAGGAGGATGCCGTTGCCGCCGTTGATCGCCTTCCCGACCCCCACCCCGCCGCCGTTGGAGAGCACGACGTAGGTCATCCCGCGCGCGATGTTGCCGGCGAAGCACTGGTGCGCCATGTCGGAGGTGAGGCTCGAGCCGTCGTAGATGTTGGCGGTCTCGCGGAACGGCGAGTCGGTACCCGAGACGTCGTGGTGATCGCGGCCGATGATCACCGGCCCGATCTCCCCCCGTCGCACCAGCTCATTGAAAGCGAGGGCGATGCGCACTCGCCCTTCGGCATCGGCGTAGAGGATGCGCGCCTGGGTGCCGACGACGAGCCGGTTGCGCTCTGCGCCGCGGATCCAGTTGAAGTTGTCGCGATCCTGCCCGCGGCGATCCGGGTCGATGCACGCCAGCGCTGCCCGGTCGGTTCGTTTGAGGTCCTCGGGATTTCCCGACAGGCAGATCCAGCGGAACGGGCCGTAGCCGTAGTCGAAGCACAACGGCCCCATGATGTCCTCGACGTACGAGGGCCAGACGAAGCCGTCGTTGGTGTCGACGCCGTTGCGGGCTATTTCTGCCACGCCGGCGTCGAACACTGCCTTCATGAACGAGTTGCCGTAGTCCCAGAAGCGCGCGCCGCCGGCGGTGAGGCGCCGCAGCACCTCGAAGTGACGACGCAAGCTCTCGTCCACCTTGGACTTGAAGACGGCCAGGTCGGCACGGAGTAGCGTGCGACCCTCGTCGAACGTCAGCCCGACCGGTGTGTACCCACCCTCGTACACGGCGTGACAGGAGGTCTGGTCGGACACGAGGTCCACGGCGATGCGGTTGGCGTCCAGGTACTCGAGGAGGTCGACGACATTGCCGTGGTACGCGATGGAGATCGGTTCGCCGCGGTCCTGGTACGCGTGCATCCACGCCGCGACCTGCGGCAGCGAGTCGGAGACCAGGCTCACCCACCCTTGGTCGTGGCGGGTCTTGATGCGGGAAAGGTCGACCTCAGCGATCACGCCCACACCGCCAGCGATCTCGATTGCCTTGGGTTGCGCCCCCGACATCCCACCGAGGCCCGAGGAGATGAACGTCCGGCCCCGCAGGTCCCCGGACTCCGGAATACCGAGATAGCGCCGCGCCGCGCCCAGCAGCGTGATGTAGGTGCCGTGCACGATCCCCTGGGGGCCGATGTACATCCAGCCCCCGGCGGTCATCTGGCCGTAGTTGACGCAGCCCATCGCGGCCAACCGGTGGAAGCTCTCGGGGTTGTCGAACATGCCGACCATCAGCCCGTTGGTGATGATGGCGCGCGGCGCCTCCGGGCGCGACGGAAACAGGCCCAGAGGATGCCCCGAGGAGACCACCAGCGTCTGGTCGGCGGTCATCTCGGCGAGGTAGCGTTTGCACAGGAGGTACTGCATCCAGTTCTGGAACACCTGGCCGGTCTCACCGTAGGTCACCAGCTCATACGGGTACAGCGCCACCTCGAAATCGAGGTTGTTGTCGATCATCACCTGCATGCCCTTGGCATCCAGGAGCTTGCCCGGGTACTCGTGGATCGGGCGGCCGACGATCCGGCCACCAGGCCTGAATCGGTAGCCGTAGATGCGGCCACGCGTGACGAGCTCGTTCATGAACTCAGGGGCGAGCTCGCCATGAAAGCGGGTCGGCACGTAGCGCAGGGCGTTGCGAAGCGCGGTCGCCGCGTCGCTGGGGTTGAGCGCGAAGCCGCGGCTGGGAGCCCGCCGGATACCGGGCTCAAAGGACGGCGGCGGCGGCAGTTGGTCGAAATCGAGCTCGAACGTTACCGGCATGAGGCACCTCTCCGATACAGAGTGTAGACCCCGATGCGCCGATCCGCCCAGGGGGAAAGAATGAAAACGAGGACGAGCGCCCGTCCGGGCAGCGATCGCCGTCACCCGGCCGTCAGTCGGGGGACGACCGGGAGAGGCGGGAGTGACGGCGTCCGTACAGCATGTAGAGCACCAGGCCCCCGGTCAGCCACAGCCCGAACCGCACCCACGTCACCGCAGGCAGGCCTGCGGCCAACAGCAGGCACGCCGCCATCGCCGCCAACGGCAGCCACGGCACCAACGGTACCCGAAACGGCCGGGGCGCGGTTGGGTTGGTGCGGCGCAGGACGATGACGCCCGCCGATACCAGCGCGAACGCGAAGAGAGTACCGATGTTGGTGAGGTCAACCATCTCTTCGATGTTGGCGAAAGCTGCGAAGCAAGCCACCACGACCCCGGTGATGATCGTCGTCACGTGGGGGGTCCGCCAGCGAGGGTGCACACGCGAGAACACCGGCGGGAGCAGGCCGTCGCGTGCCATGGAGAAGAAGATGCGCGGCTGCCCCATCTGGAAGACGAGCAGCACGGCGGTGTGCGCCGCCACCGAGCCGACCGCCACAATCCCGGCTGCCCAGCCGAGGTTGTGCCGGTTCATCGCGACGGTGAGTGGCTCCGCGGTGTGGAGGTCGAACCAGGGCACCATCCCGGTCACCACCACCGCCACCAAGATGTAGACCACGGTGGAGATGGCGAGCGAGCCGAGGATGCCGATCGGCAGATTGCGGCCTGGATCGCGGGTCTCCTCGGCGGCGGTCGACACGGCGTCGAAGCCGATGTAGGCGAAGAACACGATTGCCGCACCCGCCCACACCCCGTGCCAGCCGTTGGGCGCGAATGGCTTCCAGTTCTCGGGTTGGACGTAGGCGGCGCCGACCACGACGAAGAACGTCAGTACCACGAGCTTGAGGATGACCATGCCGGCGTTGACGCGCGAGGACTCCTTGACGCCGCGCACCAGCAGCCAGGTGATGAGGAGCACGATTCCGGCAGCCGGCAGGTTGACGATGATCGGCACGCCGAGGAGGTGGGGCGCCGAAGCCACGAGCTCGTGGTTGGCGAGAGCGGTGCGCAGGTCGGTGGACAGCCATGGCGGCACGATAATTCCTACCCCGCGGAGCATCTCGCAGAAGTACCCCGACCACGAGATCGCCACGGCGACGTTCCCGACTGCATACTCGATGATGAGGTCCCAGCCGATGATCCAGGCCATGACCTCGCCGAGCGTCGCATACGCGTAGGTGTACGCCGAGCCCGAGACGGGGACGATAGCGGCCAGCTCGGCGTAGCACAAAGCGGCGAGACCGCAGGCACAGGCCGTGAAGACAAACGAGAGGATGATCGCGGGGCCGGCGCCGGGTCGAGCAGCGTCACCAGCAGCGGCGGTACCAACGGTGGCGAAGATTCCAGCCCCGATGATGGCCCCGATCCCCAGCCCCACGAGGTCCCATCTACCCAGCGCCCGCCGCAGGCCCGACCTCTCCCCGTCGAGCTGGAGATCGGAAAGAGGCTTAGTCCGCCACCAGACGGTGCTTCGCAATCGTCCCATGGGCTGTGCGTGCCCTAGAAAAGGACGCGGTCGGCCTCGTGGACGACAGCCCAGTTGTAGGTGTAGAAGCCGAAGTCGATCGGGACGGTGTACTTCACCCTGATAATACAACGCTGCGAGGAGAGCGCCACCTCGATATTGTCGGGCTGGACGGGCAGGCGCTCCTGCTCGGCTTTCTGCGTGATCAGCCAGATGATCTGCTTCTCCTTCGAGTCGCCTCCTGGGGTATCGCGCAGGAGGGAGGCCCTCTCGGCCGTCTGCACCACGAAGTCCTGCAGGGCGCCCACCGAAACGCGAACCGGTATCGCCTTGACCCCGATCCAGATGGCGATGGCCAAAAGAATCAGGCCGATGACGCAACCAATCTTGCCCTCGCCTCGTTCGAACCGACGTACCATGGAAGTGCCTCCTTCCGCGATTCTAAACCACCTCCGCGGGCGGCGTGCTTCCCGATTCCCACCGGCTCAGCGAACGAGGGAGAAGGTGCGCAGCCAGCGAGTGCGGGTGAAAAAGTGCAAAGCCACCTCCGCGAGCTGCTTGGTACGGTTCCAGAGCCCCTGCACGAGGTGAGAGTTGGGCTCGGCGTCGTACGACCAGTAGATGATGAGAGCGCGACCCTTGAAGTAGTGTCGCGGGACCGGGCCCCAAAAGCGCGAGTCGAGGGAGTTGTCACGGTTGTCACCCATGCAGAAGACGAAGCCCGCTGGCACCGTGTACGGCCCGAAGTGGTCGCGGTTGCGCGCCGAGGATGGCAGGAAGCTGGAGTCCGGAAAGACCTCGTGGCTCTTGTGGACGACAAACCGGTTCTGCTCCGGCTCCCCATTGACGAAGAGGTTCTTGGCCTGCACCTGGAGGGTGTCGCCGCCCACCGCCACCGCTCGCTTGATGAAGTCCCGCTCGGGTTCCTGGGGGTACTTGAAAACCACCACGTCGCCGCGGCGGATGTCCCGGTACGGCATGAGCGCGTGGAGCGGGGTGTCGAGATGCGGCGCGTAGATCATCTTGTTGACGAACAGGTGATCGCCGATGAGGAGGTTGTCCTCCATCGAGCCGGTGGGGATCTTGAACGCCTGGGCCACGAAGGTGCGCACGAAGAGCGTGAAGATGACGGCCACCAAGATGGCCTCGTAGTATTCCCTGAACCAGTGGCCCTTCGCCATGCCAGCTCCCCGGTCGCACATCTTATCAGACGGTGGGATCGGGGTCCGGCCGAGCGGCGGTGGTCGGTGAGCCGTGATCGGAAGGGTGCTCGCGATGGTGGCCTCGGCTCACACCCGGGTACCGACCACGGCGCACCCTTTCCGAGGCTACGTCTCGACGCGTAGGACGGCCAAGAACGCCTCTTGGGGGATATCGACTCGGCCCAGACGCTTCAAGCGCTTCTTGCCTTCCTTCTGCCTCTCCAACAGCTTGCGCTTGCGGGTGATGTCGCCGCCGTAGCACTTGGCGATGACGTTCTTGCGGAGCGGCCTCACCACCTCGCGAGCGATCACCCGGTTGTGGATGGCGGCCTGGATGACCACCTCGAAGAGCTGCCGCGGGATCATCTCCCCGAGCTTGGCCGCGAGCCCCCGCGCCCGCTGGTAGGCGCCCGAGCGATGGACGATGGTCGCCAGGGCGTCGACCGGCTCGCCGTTGACCAGCAGGTCGAGCCGCACCAGGTCGCCCGTGCGGTAGCCGTCGAGATGGTAGTCGAGCGAGGCGTACCCACGCGATACCGACTTGAGCCGGTCGAAAAAATCCAGCACGACCTCGGCGAGCGGCAGCCGGTAGACGAGCAACACCCGCCCGCCGCCGAGGTACTCCATCGAAATCTGCTCCCCACGCCGCTCCTGTGCGAGCTTGAGGATCCCGCCGAGGTAGGCGTCCGGGGTGAGGATGGTGGCCAGGATCACCGGTTCTTCGATCGCCTCGATGCTTCCCGGGTCGGGCATCTGGGCCGGGTTCGAGACCTCCACCACCTCGCCGCGCGTGGTGAGCACGCGGTACTCCACACCCGGCGCGGTCGTGATGAGGTCGAGGCCAAACTCGCGCTCGAGCCGCTCCTGGACGATCTCCATGTGGAGTAAACCGAGAAAGCCGCAACGGAAACCGAACCCCAGCGCCTGGGAGGTGTCGGCCTGGAACGAAAACGCCGAGTCGTTGAGGGAGAGCTTCTCGAGCGCTTCGCGCAGCTCGCCGAACGCGGTCGAGTCCACAGGGTACAAGCCGGCGAACACCATCGGCTTGGCCTCGCGAAACCCCGGGAGCGGCGCAATCGCCGGTTGTCGGGAAGAGGTGACGGTGTCACCCACCCGTACCCGCCGCAGCTCCTTCAGACCGGCGAACAGGTACCCCACCTCGCCGGCCCCGAGCCGCTCGACCGGTACCGCCCTGGGTGTCAGGATCCCCAGCTCCGCCACCTGGTCGTCGTGCCCGACGCCCATGAAGCGGACCGGTTGCCCCACGGTCATCTCCCCGTCCACCACCCGTACCAGACACCGTACGCCCCTGTACGGGTCGTACGAGGCGTCGAAGACCAGCGCCCGCAAGGGTGCTCCGGGATCACCGCCCGGCGGTGGGATGCGCTCCACGAGTGCCGCCAGAACCGCTGCCACGCCGTCACCGCTCTTCGCCGAGATGGCGAGGCTTTCCGAGGCGTCGATCCCGACGACCTGCGCAATCTGCTCGCGCACGCGTTCGGGCTCGGCCGCCGGAAGATCGATCTTGTTGAGCACCGGCACCAGCTCGAGCCCCTGCTCGACGGCGAGGTAGGCGTTGGCTAACGTCTGTGCCTCGACCCCTTGGGAGGCGTCGACCACGAGCAACGCCCCTTCGCAGGCCGCGAGCGAGCGCGAGACCTCGTACGAGAAGTCCACGTGACCCGGGGTATCGATGAGGTTGAGCCGGACTTCCTCACCGTCCGCGGTGCGGTGGCGGAGCGTCACGGTGTGAGCCTTGATGGTGATTCCACGCTCGCGCTCGAGCTCCATCGAGTCGAGGACCTGAGCCTGCATCTCACGCGTCGACAGCGCCCCGGTGAGCTCGAGCAAGCGGTCGGCCAGCGTCGACTTACCGTGATCGATGTGGGCGATGATGCAGAAGTTGCGGATGTGCTGCTGGTCCACCCGGGCTCCGCTCCCGCGTTGCGGGAGAAATGCAGCTTATACCATGCGTCCCGCCTCCCGCCGGTGAGTGGTGGGCGGCGATCGGTGGGTGGGGCAGAGCCGAAAGCGGACGGAAAGGCGCGAGCCCGGGAGCTTCCGCTCACCGGTCGCCGTTCACTGTCCCCGCGTCTTCTTCCATGAAGCGCGAGGATAGGCGCGGAGGGTGAGCGGATCGTCGAGCCGACCGCGGGCGGCGCGGAGCTGGCCAGCGCGCGCGATCATCGCGGCGTTGTCGGTGGTGAGCGAAAGCGGAGGGAGGAGCACCTCGACTCCGGTGCGCCAGCCCCACGCCGTCAGGCGCCGACGCAGCTCGTGGTTGGCGGCCACGCCCCCCGAGGCCGCGACGCCTTGCGGCTGATAGCGCCTCACCAGCTCATCGAGGGGCGCGAGCAGCCAGTCGATGACGGTGCGCCGGAACGAGGCCAGGAGGTCGAGCACGGCGTGTGGGGGGGAGGCGGGGTCGGCGAGAGGCAGCGGCGTGAGCTCCTGTGCCGTACGGATGACCATGGTCTTGAGGCCGGAAAACGAGAAATCGAGGCTCCCCGGTGGATCCTTGATGCGCGGGACCGAGAAAGCGAAGGCCTGCGGGTCGCCGCTCTCGGCCAGCCGATCCACAGCCGGACCGCCCGGGTAGCCGAGCCCGAGCGCGGCCGCGACCTTGTCGAACACCTCCCCGGCCGCGTCGTCACGCGTCCGATTGAGCGGCCGAGCCCCCTCGGCGTCGAGTCGGAAGTACGAAGAGTGGCCGCCCGAGACCACGAGCGACAGCGTCCGTTCCGGCAGTGGACGGGCTGGCCGTCCTTCGAGGTTGAGGAACGGCGACACGAGATGTGCCTCGAGGTGGTCCACCCCGGTGATCGGCAGCCGCCGGCCCCACGCGTACGCCTGGGCGAAGCAGGTACCGACGAGCAGGGAGCCGATGAGGCCCGGCCCGCGCGTGACGGCGACGAGCTCGACCGAAGCGAGCCCGGCCTGGTGGTCGGCTTCGGCGAGCAGGCGCGGTAGCGCCTCGATGTGGTGGCGAGCCGCCAGCTCGGGGACCACACCGAGGTACGGCGCGTGGACCGCGGCCTGCGAGGAGATGAGCGAGAAGCGCACCGCGCCGTCGCTCTCCAGCACCGCGACCGCGGTCTCGTCGCAGGAGGTCTCGATCCCCAGCGTCCTCACCCCGCTGCCTCCCGGACGGTGTCGCGAGTGACTGGGCGCACGATCCCGCGCTCGCACACGATCGCACTCACGAGCTCCGGCGGCGTGACGTCGAACGCCGGGTTGAACACGGGGACGGAGGGATCCACCACGCGGTGGCGACCCAGCCGGCGCACCTCCTCGCCGTCGCGCTGCTCGATCGGAATCGAGCGCCCGTCGGGGCAGGCGAGATCGAACGTGGAGAGCGGAGCGGCCGATACCAACGGCACCCCGTGACGGGCCGCCAGCACCGCCAGGGGGTAGGTCCCGAGCTTGTTGGCGACAGCGCCATCGGCGGCGATGCGGTCGGCGCCGAGCACCACGCCATCCACCTGACCGCTGGCCAGCAGCGTGGCCGCCGCGTGGTCGGGCAGCAACGTCACCGGCAGATCGTCCTGCTGGCACTCCCAGACCGTGAGGCGGGCGCCCTGCAGCACCGGCCGCGCCTCGCAGGCGAAGACCCGGCCGAGCCGGCCCTGGGCGTGCAGCGTCCGCACCACGCCGAGGGCGGTGCCGATCCCGCCGGTGGCCAAGGCCCCGGTATTGCAGTGCGTGAGGATCGACACCTTCTCGCCCCGGAAGAGCCGCGCCCCCAGCTCTCCGATGCGCTGACAGGCCACGGCGTCCAGACCATGAAGCGTGATCGCAGCCTGCACGGCGGCGCTCGCCCGTTGCTGCGGTCGAGCGGCCTCGACGGCAGCCATCACCTGATGCACGGCCCGGGCCAGATTCACCGCCGTGGGCCTGGCCGCAGCGAGCCTGCCGGCGGCGATGCGCAGCCTCGGCAGGTCACGGGTCCGGAGCGCCTCGAGGGCGAGGGCGTACGCCGCGGTGATGCCGAGCAGCGGGGCACCGCGCACCGCCAACGCGCGGATGAGGTGCACCGCGTGCGCCGCGTCGCGCACCTCGATCCAGGCCTGGCGCCACGGGAGCTGGCGCTGGTCGAGAACCTCGAGGCCCCGGCCCCACCGGAGCGGCTCGACCCGGGTGGTCACCGTCGTCATGCGGGGGAGTCTACCCCGTCACCGCAACGGCGGGGATAGAGCTCGGCGGTGCCGCGGGCGGCGCACCTGGCGAGCCCCTCAGCGGCGATCGCCGCCGTCGACCAGGAGGCGGGCCGCGGCGCGGATTCGCCGCCATGCAGCCTCGACCTGAGGGCGGCGGGTCCAGGTCTGGCCGATGCACAGCCGCAGCACCAGCCGATCGGCGAGGCGCGTGTGCGAGAGGTACATCTCGCCGCTGCTGTTGAGCCGGTCCATGACCGCTTGGTTGACGGCATCCCCGCCTCGATGGCGGAAGCACACGAGGTTGAGCGGCGGGTCGACCACGAGCTCGAAGTCGGGGTCGGCGGCGATCCACCCGGCCAGCTCCCGGGCGAGCGCGATGTGTGCCCGCACGTGGTGGCGGAGCCCCTCGACGCCGTTGTGGCGGATCACCGCCCACAGCTTGAGCGCCCGGAAGCGTCGCCCCAGCGGCACCTGCCAATCGCGGTAGTCGATCACCTGGCCCGAGTCGGTGGCCTGGTTGCGCAGGTACTCCGGAAGGATCGACAGCGCCCGCACCAGTGCCCGGCGGTCGGCGACCCAGAAGCAGTCGCAGTCGAAGTTGGTGAACATCCACTTGTGAGGGTTGAAGCAGTACGAGTCGGCCCACTCGAGCCCTGCCTGGAGGTGGCGGTGCTCGGGGCAGAGCATCGCGGTACCGGCCATCGCGGCGTCGACGTGCAGCCAGGCGCCATGCCGGCGGCACAGCGGGCCGATCGCGGGGAGCGGGTCGACGGCGTTGGAGGAGGTGGTGCCGATCGTGGCGGTCACGAAGCACGGCACCAGCCCGCGCTCCCGATCCGCCGCCATGGCGGCGGCGAGCGCCTCGGGGCGCATCGCCAAGCGCTCGTCGACCTCGACGAGGCGCAGGTTCTGTTGGCCGAGCCCGGCGACACGCACACCCTTCTCGATCGAGGAGTGCGCCTGGGTCGACGCGTACGCCACCAGCCGCCGATCGCAGCCCAGCCGATCGGTCTCGAGACCGGACGCGCGCTCACGGGCAGCGAGGAGAGCGCACAGCGCCGCCGACGAGGCGGTGTCCTGGATGACACCACCGCCATCCGAGGTCGAGAGGAAGCCCTCGGGCAGCCCCAGCATCTCGACCAGCCAGTCCATGACGTGGGTTTCGAGCTCGGTGCAGGCCGGGCTCGTGATCCAGGACATCCCCTGCACGCCGAGCCCCGAGGCGAGGAGCTCGGCGAGCACCGAGGGTCCCGAGACGTTGGATGGGAAGTACGCGAAAAACGACGGGTGCTGCCAATGCGAAAGGCCAGGTACGATGACCCGGTCGAGGTCGGCGAGCAGCGCGCCGAACCCCTCCCCGTGCCCCGGTGGGTGGGGTGGGAGCTGAGACCTTACCGCTCCGGGCTGAGCCTGGGAGCGCACCGGCAGCGACTCGACCCGCTGCCAGTACGCGGCGACCCAGTCAACCACCCGGTGGCCCCAGTCCCGGAACTCCTCCGGCGTCATGTGGTAGCTCTGCCCCTCGTCCATCTCCGCCTCCCGCGTACCGTGCCTTCAGCTTACCGCGAGGCAAGGACGAGGCCAGTACCTTTGGCCCCTCACCCCGGCCCTCCGGTCGATACACTTCCGCGCTTGCCCCCTCGCCCCCGCGTGAGCGGGGGAGAGGGCAGGGTGAGGGGGCAACGTGGGGCGAGGTAAGGACGAAGCCAATACCTTTGGCCCCTCACCCCGGCCCTCTCCCCGCTCCGCGGGGCGAGGGAGAAGATGCCCTCGGCAGGATCGTCGGTGTGGCGGTGGGCGCGGACCTTCGGGCTGCGAGGGTTGGGAGGCCTACGTCTCCGCCCATTGCGGGCTGGCGCGCAGGACGCCGCTGCCACCGGAGGCCTTGACCTTGTAGAGGGCAGCGTCGGCCCGGGCGATGAGCTCGGCCGCCTCCTCACCGTCCTCGGGGTAGCAGGCGACACCGGCGGAGGCCCCGAGCACAGCCGAGACGTCGGCCCGCGAGAGGTCGGCCATGGCCTCGAGGACAGCGATGACGAACCGGCGCGTCGCTGCCAAGGCGCCCTCCGGGTCGGTGGCCGGGATGAGAAGGCAGAACTCGTCGCCGCCCCAGCGAGCGACCACGTCGGAGGCGCGGGCTCGCCCACGCAGCGCTGCCGCCACCGCCCGCAGCACGGTGTCGCCCGAGAGGTGGCCGCACCGGTCGTTGTAGGTCTTGAAGTTGTCGAGGTCCATCATGATGATGGCCAGCGGCTGTTGGTTGCGGCGCGACAGCGAAAGGTAGCGGTCGAGCTCGATCTCGAGCCCCCGTCGGTTGACGAGCCCGGTGAGCGGATCGGTGTTGGCGATGGCTGCGAACCGCCGGCTCGACTCCTCGAGCTCGCGCGTCCGCTCCCGCACCTGGCGGTCGAGGTCCGAGGCCAGACGCGTGAGCGCCGCCTGGGAGGCTTCGAGCTGCTCGGCCATCCGGTTCACCCTCCGGCCCAGGCGGGCCAGCTCCTCGGGGCCGCGGGCTTCGTGCCGGGTGCCGAGCTCACCGCGGCCGAGCGCCGCCACGGTGTCGCCCAGCTCGTCGAGCGGACGCACCAGGCTTTCCGCCCCAATCGTGGCGAGCACCATACAGAAGCCGACCAGACCGACGAGCAGGAGCAGTGCCACGGTGTGGAAGCGGCGGTTGGCGGCCACCAAGGGCTCGCGGTTGAGCACCAGCCAGAGGCCCCCGGCAATCTCCCCCCTGGCCACCAGGGGCTGGAAGTGGGCCAACGCCGGAAACCCCCGCAGCTCGAGCATGACCACCCGGGCGTCGTCGCCTGGCCACACCGTCAGCCGGCTTTCCTTGCGCAGCCAGCCCGGCGCCGTGGCGATCACGGTGCGCTGGGCATTGAGCACCACCACGCCCAGGATCTGGCCACGCGACACGAGCCCCCCCAGCGTGGCCTCGATCTGTGCCCGGTCCCGCGCCACCACCAGCTCGCCCACCAGCTCGCCGACCACGTCGCTCACCAGCGCCGCCTGTTGGGCGAGGGCGGCGGATGCCTCGCCCCGGCGGATCGCCTCGAACACCACCAGCACCACCACGAAGAGCAGCACGGCGGCGCCGATGGCCAGCATGACGATGCGGTTGCGCAGGCCCTGCCAGAGCTTCATTGCGGGCGCATGGTAGCGCACCTCCCACCTTCCCGGCTGACAACCGACGGCTCTCGCCTCGCAGCTTTTTGGCTTCCGGTTCACAGCCACGGCCCCTCCGTCCCTGAAGCTGCGGCGCACGCCGGAGATGGCGGGTGCTCCCGCCACCCGCGCTCCGGACCTGGGGACGCTCGGCCGCACCCTGCGAGGGCTGGCGTCAATCGTGGGAGAATGCGTGTATGCACGAGTTCATCCACCCCCTTGCCGGCCGCTACGCCTCGCCCTCCATGAAACGGCTGTTCTCTCCCGCCAGACGCATCGGCTTGTGGCGGTGTCTGTGGCTCGAGCTCCTGCGAGCCGAGCGGGAGCTCGGTGTCGGCATTCCGGAGGAGGCGATCGGCCAGCTCGCCGCGTGCCTCGAACCCTCCGATGCGGAGCTCCGACGCGCGGCTGAAATCGAGCGAGAGACGCGCCACGAGGTGATGGCGCACATTCGGGCCCTGGCCGAGGTGGCACCGGCCGCCGGCCCCTGGCTGCACCTGGGCGCGACTTCCTGCTTTCTCACCGACAACGCGGATCTCGTCATCCTCCGGGAAGCCTGCCGGCTGCTGCTCGGACGGGCTGCCGCCACGGTGGCGGCGCTGGCGGCGTTCGCCCGCCGTCACGCCTCCCTCCCTTGCCTGGGGCACACCCACTTCCAGCCTGCCCAGCCGACCACGGTGGGCAAGCGGGCGTGTCTGTGGCTGTGGGATCTTCTGGCCGACCTCGAGCGCCTCGAAGTGGAGGCAGGACGGCTGCTGCTGCGGGGAGCCAAGGGTGCGACCGGCACCCAGGCGTCGTTTCTCCAGCTTTTGGGGAGCCACGAGCGCGTGCAGGAGCTCGACGCGCGAATCGCCGCCGCGTTTGGCTTCCCGGGGACGTACCCGGTGACCGGCCAGACGGCGCCGCGCAAGCCCGAGCACTACCTGCTTTCGTGCCTTTCGGGCCTGGCCCAGTCAGCGACCCGTTTTGCCACCGATGTGCGGCTGCTCATGCGGCTGAAGGAGCTCGACGAGCCGGCCGAGAGCACCCAGGTCGGGTCTTCGGCCATGCCGTACAAGCGTAACCCCATGCGGTGCGAACGGATGAGCGCGCTGGCTCGGTATCTCGTGAACCTGGCGCCCAACGCTGCCTGGACCGCGGCTTCGCAGTGGCTCGAGCGCACCCTCGATGACTCCGCCAACCGCCGGCTCGTGCTTCCCGAGGCGTTCTTGTGCGCCGATGCGATTCTGCTCCTGTGGCGTTCGGTGGCTTCCGGGCTGCAGGTCTACCCCGCCGTGATCCGCCGCAACCTCGACGATGAGCTGCCGTTTCTCGCCCTGGAGGAGATCCTGCTCGCGGCCACGGCGGCCGGCGGCGACCGCCAGCAGCTCCACGAGCGGCTGCGCGGTTTGTCGCGCGAGGCGGCGCGCAGCATCAAGGAAGACGGCGCCCCCAACCCGTTGCTGTCGCTGGTCGCCGCCGACCCGCAGCTCGGGCTGTCTGCCTCCGACCTCGGGCGGCTTTTGGACCCCAGCCGTTTCGTGGGGCGGGCCCCCGAGCAGGTCGAGGCGTACCTCGAGGGCTGGGTCGAGCCCTGGCTGGCCGCGCACCCGCCGGTGGCGGAGGACGAGCGTGCTCCGGAGATCTGAGCGGCGGCAGTTGGTCCCGACTGCTGGTTGGGTCGCCGTCGCGCTGCTCGCGGCCTGCACTTCGATCCGGCCCCCGGCTGCCGGCAGCGATGAGGAGGGTCTCGCGTCGTGGTATGGGGAGCCCTACCACGGCCGTCCCACCGCCTCGGGTCGGATCTTCGACCAACGTGAGCTGACCGCAGCTCACCGGACGCTGCCGTTCGGCACCCGGGTCGTGGTCACGCGCCTGGACAACGGGCGTGCCGTCGAGGTGGTGGTCAACGACCGCGGCCCGTTCGTCGCCGGCCGCATCATCGACCTGTCGCGAGCGGCGGCGGCGGAGCTGCAGCTGATCGGTGTGGGGGTCGCCCGGGTGCGGGTGTCGGTGTTGGTGCTGGGCGACGGCATGCTCGACGCACCGTGTTGGGAGGTCCAGGTGGGCGCATTCGCGCGCCCTGAAAACCTGAGACGAGCCAGAGAGACACTTGTCAATCTCGGTTATCGCGTGCGTCTGCTACCGGCCTCGGGGGGCCTCACGCGGGTGCGTGTGGAGGCTTTGCGAGGCCGCCAAGAGGCCGAGGCGACGGCCCGCCGGTTGGCCGCGGATTACCCCGGAGCGGTCGCTGTGCCGTGTCTGCCGGACGCGAGTAACTGAGCGTGCCCGGAACCAGCCGTCCACTGTGTCGGATGCTTTGTTCGGGATCCCGAATGAATACGGCCATGCTCGCCCTGGGGGCCGTCGCGTTTGGTGGCACGGTGATTGCTTTTTGTGAATCGGTGGTACTATCTCGTTCGCCGTCCCGAGCTGGTGGGCGAGAAAGGCCGGAAAGGAGGGCACGCCAAGCCTGGCCAACAGCATGTCGTACACGCGTGCTTCTGCCAAGGATTGCCGGGTGGACCCGGCGTCACCACAGCAAAAGGAGGAAAGGATGAAGCGTTTTGCAGTTCTTGCGTTGTTGATGGGTTTGGTCGCGTTGCCGCTGCTCGCGCAAAACCCCACCGGCACCCTCTCCGGCCGTGTAACCGACGGCAAGGAGTCGCTGCCCGGCGTGACCGTGACCGTCACGTCCCCCAGCCTGCAGGGCTCGCGCGTCGCCGTGACCTCGGCGGACGGCGATTACATCTTCAAGTTCCTGCCGCCTGGCGAGTACCGGGTCAAGTTCGAGCTCTCGGGTTTCCAGACCCAGGAGACCTCGACCAAGATCTCGGCGGCGGTGTCGAGCAAGATCGACGCCGTCCTGCCGATGGCGCAGGTTGCCGAAGAGGTGACGGTCACCGGCAGCTACGAGACCATCTCCTCGACGTCCCAGGCGTCGACCACCTATGAGAAGTCACTGGTCGACAAGCTGCCTCTGGGCCGCGACATCAACAACTACGTGTCGATGGCTCCTGGCGTCACCGCCGGCGTCAACGGGGCGCAGATCTCGGGCGCGCAGTCGTATGAGAACCTGTACCTGGTGAACGGCGTGGTCGTCAACGAGAACATCCGTGGCCAGGCCACCAACGTGTTCATCGAGGACGCCATCCAGGAGACCACCACCTCCACCGCGAGCGTATCGGCGGAGTACGGCCGGTTCGCCGGCGGCGTGGTGAACACCATCACCAAGTCGGGCGGCAACGAGGTCTCGGGATCGTTCCGCACCACCGCCAACAACCCCACCTGGACCGAGGAGACGAAGTACGGGAACGCTCGGACCAACAAGACCACGTATATCTACGAGGCGACCCTGGGCGGGTTCTTCATCAAGGACCGTCTGTGGTACTTCGGTGCCGGTCGGCTGTTCGACCAGAAGTTCGATGGTCAGACGGCGATCACCAACATCCCGTTCGCCCGCGGCTCCAAGGACACGCGGTACGAGGTCAAGGCCACCGCGGCCATCACCCCGAACCACCGTGTCGTCGGGTCGTACATCAAGCGCGACCAGGACGACTCGGGGTACTACTTCACGCCGATCCCGGTCATGGATCTCGCCTCCGTCTACGACCGTCAGGTGCCCAACCACCTGTTCGCCTACAACTACAACGGCGTGATCACCGACAACTTCTTCGTCGAGGCGCAGTACTCCAAGCGCCGCATCACCTGGTACAACTCGGGCGGCACCGACATGACCATTCCGGGTGGCACGGTGGTGTTCGACAACGGCCAGTACGGCTACTCGTACAACGCCCCGATCTTCTGCGGCATCTGCGGCGAGGAGCGGCGGGACAACAACGACTACCTGGCCAAGGGGTCGTGGTTCTTGTCGACTGCCAACCTGGGGTCGCACGACCTCGTTTTCGGGTACGACCAGTTCACCGACATCCGCAAGGCCAACAACTACCAGTCGGGCTCGAACTTCAACCTCTACTCCGACGACACCTTGGTCGGCCCCGCCAACCAGCTCTACCCGGTCATCCTCCCCGAGTCGAGCTCCTACTGGGAGTACTACCCGATCCTCAACCTCTCCAAGGGAACCGATTTCAAGACCAAGTCCATCTTCATCAACGACAAGTGGCGCCTGAACAACAACTTCAGCTTCAATATCGGGCTCCGTTACGACAAGAACGACGGCAAAAACGCTGACCACAACAAGGTTGCCGACGACTCCAAGATCTCCCCGCGCCTGGCCGTGACCTACGACCCGACCGGCGAGGGCTCCTGGATCTTCAACGCCGGCTACGCCAAGTACGTGATGTCGATCGCCAACGGCGTCGGCGACTCCACCTCCTCCGGCGGCCAGCCGGCGTGGTTCCTTTACGAGTACAGCGGCGAGCCGATCAACGATACCTGCAACCCAGCCACGGGCGCCGGCTGCCTGCAGAGCCCGGCCGTCATCCAGAAGGTGTACGCCTGGTGGCAGGGCTTGGGTGGGTGGAAGGACGACAACCCGTCGCTGGTAGGTGTCGACATCCCCGGCGGCTCGACCCAGATCCGCAAGAGCCTGGTGTCGCCGTCGGCCGACGAGTTCACCCTCGGCCTGTCCAAGCGGCTCGGCAACAACGCCATGGTCCGCGTGGACTACGTGCACCGCGACTTCTCCGACTTCTACACCACCCGTGTCGACAGCACCACCGGCCAGATCGAGACCCCCAACGGCCTGTTCGACCTCAAGCTGGTCGAGAACCACGATAAGGGCCTCGAGCGGACGTACGACTCGCTGCAGACCCAGTTCACCTGGCGCGTCACCGACCGCCTGAGCGCCGGCGGCTCCTACACCTGGTCCAAGCTGTACGGCAACGTGATCGGTGAGACCACCGGTTCGGGCGCTGTGTCGCTGGGCGTCTTCGAGTACCCGGAGTTCAAGGCCTTCAAGCAGTACAACCCCAAGGGCCTGCTTGCCTCCGACGCCACCCACCGGGCGCGCCTGTACGCCGTGTACGACGTCCTCAACGGCAAGCACAACCGCCTGTCCGTGTCGCTCATGCAGAACTTCTTCTCCGGCACCCCCTACGGCGCCGCCGCGGCGATCCGCATCCAGCCGTACGTGTCGCAGGCCGTGATGAACCAGTACCTCACCCCGCCGAGCACCGTCAACTACTGGTTTACCGCGCGTGACAAGTGGCGGACGCCGAACATCACCCGCACCGACATCTCCATCACCTACGCCTTCGCCTTCAACGCTGTGGGCAAGGAGATCCAGCTCTTCATCACGCCGGCCGTGACCAACGTGTTCAATGAGCAGGAGCTCCAGACCTTCAACACCACGGTCTACACCAGCAACAACGCTGGCCGTGGGCTCACCGCTTTCAACCCCTTCACCACCAAGCCGGTCGAGTGCACGCAGAAGAACGCCTCGGGCACCGTGTGCACCCAGGCGGGCGCCAACTGGATGAAGGGACCGCTGTGGGGCAAGCCGACCCTGCCGGCCCACTACCAGACGCCGCGCTCGTTCACGGTGTCGGCCGGCTTCCGCTTCTAGCTCGTTCTGACGCTGTTTCTCGGGCCCCGGTCCGCGGACCGGGGCCCTTTCTTTGGGTGCGCCCAACATGCTCATCCCGAACCGCCGGATGCGGATCCGCGTGTCCGGTGGTGTGGGAGGGGAGCGGCGGTCACCACCCGCCGCCCCCTATCCCGATCGGTGCACGGTGGCACCGCGGGATACCGGGGTGGGTGGAGGTGGCCAGGCCGGGAGCAGGGCCGTGTGAGCGGCGCCGGGAAGAGCGCGCGACTCTCGACGCTCGACTGGAGGGGTGGGACGGGGCAGGTACAATACCGGCATGGCCGAGCTGCGATGGACAGAAGGCGATGCCAGCCGCAAGGTACGGCTCGAGAGCACCCCGGTCGGGATCGGCCGTGCCTCGGACAACCAGATCGTGCTCAAGGACTTCTCGGTGTCGCGCCACCACGCGCGGGTGGAGCCGCGCGGCGAGGCGTGGTGGATCGTCGACCTCGGCTCCACCAACGGGGTCAAGGTCAACGGCACCTACGCGGCGGAGGCGCTGCTCGCCGACGGCGACCAGCTCCTGGTGGGCAACTTCACGATCTCATTCCACCGCACCGAGTCGTTCCAGAACCTGGGCGTGAGCTCGTCCACGTTCCTGCGCTCGCTCGAGGAGTTTCGGGAGGACTTCCGGCTCGAGCGCGAGCCGGTGCGGCGACACACCACGGGGGTTACGGCCCGCGAGCGGGTGCTCGAGGCGCTGGCCCAGGTGGCGCGCACCCTACTCGAGGTAGAGGAGCTCGAGCCGGTGCTCGACAAGGTGATGGAAGCGGTGTTCGAGCAGCTCCCCGCCGACCGCGCGTTTATCCTGCTGTTCACACCCGACGGCAACGCCGAGCTACGGATGGCGCGCTCACGCGGCGGCCATCAGCTCGCCGAGGCGCCCGTGTCGCAGACCATCCTCGATCTCGTGAGCCGTCAGAAGGTCGCGGTGTTGACGTCCGACGCCCAGGCGGACGAGCGGTTCGCGGCTGGGATGTCGGTTCGCCTGCACCAGATTCGCTCCGCCATGTGCGCGCCGTTGTGGCACCGCGACTCGGTGATTGGGGTCCTGTTCGTGGACACGCCGCTCGCCATCGGTTGCTTCACCGCCGAGCATCTCGATCTCCTCACCGCCCTCGCCAACTACTCCGCGGTGGCGATCGACCGGGCGCGCCTCAACGACTCGATCCGCGAGGAAAAGCGCATCCGCGAGCGGCTCGAGCGCTACCACTCGCCGGCCGTGGTCGAAGCCATCGTGGAGCGCAAGGCACCGGCCGCCGAGGGCGAGCGCCACGAGACCCGCGAGGTCTCGGTCCTGTTCGCCGATATCGTTGGCTTCACGAGCCGCTGCCAGATCATGGATCCACCCGATGTCGCCCGCTTTTTGGGGGAGTTCTTCACCCTCGCCTCGGACGCTGTGTTCGAGTTCGGTGGCACCCTCGACAAGTTCATCGGCGACGCGGTGATGGCGTTTTTCGGTGCGCCGCTGCAGCAGGGTGACCACGCCGAGCGCGCGGTGCGAGCGGCGCTCGCCATGCTCGAGCGCCTCGCGCACTGGAACCGCGAGCGTGCGCAGGCTGGGCACGAGGTGGTAGAGGTGCGGATCGCCATCAACTCCGGGCTCGTCGTCGTGGGCGACATCGGCTCGGCCACCCGCGTCGATTACACCGTTCTCGGCAACACCGTGAACGTCGCCGCCCGACTCGAGGAGATGGTGGCCAAGCCCGGGCAGGTCGTGGTCGGGCCGGCTACCCAGCGGGCGGTCGGCCATCTGTTCCCCACCGAGCACCTGGGCAACATCCAGCTCCGTGGCCTGCAGGGTAAGCTTTCGGTGTTCAGGGTGCTCACCGAGGAGCTGGGCGGGCCGGACGCGTGAGCGTGCCGCCGCTCACTTTCGTCACCTCGAGCCCGCACAAGCGCAGGGAGGCCCAGCAGATTCTGGGTTTTCGCCTGACCACCCGGCGCCTTCACCTGAATGAGATCCAGGGGCTCGACCTGGCAACGGTGGCTCGCCACAAAGCCTCGGAGGCGGCGAGACTGCTGGGGCGGCCGGTGCTGGTGGAGGACACAGCGTTGGAGCTGCACGCCGTGGGAGGGTTCCCCGGTCCCCTCATCCGCTGGCTGCTGGAGGCGGCGGGTCCGCAGGCGCTGCCGCGGCTGCTCGCTGGCTTCACCGACCGGGGCGCCACGGCCCGCTGCATCGCCGTGGTCCGGGCCGGCGATTTCGAGTGGGTCGGGAGCGGGATGGTCGAGGGTGTCATCGTCGACGCCGCACGGGGGGTGGAGGGGTTCGGTTGGGACGTCGTGTTCGCTCCGGTTTGGGGAGGCGGGAGGACCTACGCGGAGATGCCGGCGGCGGAGAAAAACGCTCGCTCCCATCGCTTTCTCGCCCTCGACGCACTGCGCCGGCAGCTCGTCGAGGCTCGTCTGAGCTGGCTCAGCCCAGCTTGAGTGCCGGCCGGCGCGGCACGAGGAGCCGGCCGCTGCCGGCCGCCGCCGCGTCCTCTCGGAGCCGGGTCCACAAGCGCTCGACAGCGGTTGCGAGCGCATCGCGGCCCCCGTGGTTGACGATGACGTAGTCGGCCACCGCTTCCCGCTCTGCCTCCCCGAGCTGGGCGGCGACCACCCGCTCCAGCACCTCGGGATCCCAGCCCGCCGCCCTCGCCCGTTGACGGCGCAGCTCGAGCGGGGCCGAGACGACGACGAGCCGGTCGTAGTCTCGCCACGCCCCGGTCTCGACCAGCAGCGCCGCCTCGACGACCGCCACCTCGCTCGCCGGGTGAGTAGCGCAAAGACCCTCCAGCCACGTTGCGATCAGCGAACGCACGGCGGGGTGGACGAGCGCCTCGAGCCAGCGCCGTGCCTCGGCGTCGGCCAGCACCACGGCGCCCAGCGCCCGGCGGTCGACGCCGCCGTCCCGAGCCAGCACTCCTGGCCCGAAGCGTCCGGCAATCGCCCGCGTGCACGGCGTGTCGGGCCCGTACAGCTCGGCGACCAGGACGTCGGCGTCCCGTACGGCGGCTCCCCGAGCGGCGAGCAGCGCCGCCACCGTGCTCTTGCCGCTCGCCACACCCCCGGAAAGCCCGACCCTCAGCACGGCAGGTCACGTCGGCGACAGGCCGCGCGCACGGTGTTGAGCAGCAAGCCGGCGATGGTGAGCGGCCCGATTCCACCGGGTACCGGTGTGATCGCACCGGCCACCGCCCCCGCGGCGGCGAAGTCGACGTCCCCGACCAGCGTGTAGCCGCGTTTGGCGAGCTGCGCCGCACGTGCTGGGTCACCGGGGAAGAGCCGCGCGACGAGCTGCGGGTCCTCGACCCGGTTGACGCCGACGTCGATCACCACCGCTCCGGGCTTGATGTAGTCGCCGCCGATGAGCGCTGGTTTGCCTACCGCTGCCACGAGCACATCGGCCTGGCGGCAGACGGCCGGCAGGTCGCGGGTCCGCGAGTGGCAAACGGTCACCGTGGCGTGGCGGTGCAGCAACAGCGCCGCCATCGGCTTGCCGACGATCTCCGAGCGCCCGACGACCACGGCCTGGGCGCCAGCGAGCGCCACGCCGCTGGCATCGAGCAGCTCCATGACCCCGCCGGGCGTGCACGGCACGAACGCCGGCCGGCCCTGCTGCAGCAGGCCGACGTTGAAGGGGTGAAAGCCGTCCACGTCCTTGCTGGGGTCGATGAGGTCGAGGAAACGGCGGCCGTCGAGAGGCGCCGGCAAGGGGAGCTGAAGGAGGATTCCATCCACGTCCGAGTCGGCGTTGAGGGCCGCGATGAGGGCCGCGAGCTCGTCGCCGCTCGTCGTGGCGGGCAGCGCGTGAGTCGTCGACCGGACCCCGACCTCCTGGCATGCCCGGGCCTTCGCGCCCACGTATACCCGCGACGCCGGGTCCTCTCCGACGAGGATCACCTCGAGGCGGGGCGATACTCCCTTCGCCACCAGCTCCTGTGCTCGGACCGCCACCCTGGCCCGCAGCTCAGCGGCCACCGCCGCTCCGTCCAGTACCCGCGCCATCACCATGTCCCTCCCTTGGGCAAAAACCTCACCTGCTCCTCCCCAACGACTCGCGGCACCAGGTCGAAGAGCACCACCCGGCGCGTCATCTCCAGCTCACGCTCGGCGGCCCGGCGCCCCGGCTCGCACTCGCTCAAGGGTCTCGGCTCACCGTCCGGGAAGGCGAAGCAAGCCCCCTCCGGTGGGATCTGCAGACCCCTGGCCACGAACAGCCGGTCGCCTTGCACCGCCGACCCGCTGTTGAGCACCACCCATGACGGTGCGTCGGACAGCAGTGAGCGCCCTGCGAAGCAAGGTGGGCGTGGGAGCCCCAGTAGGTCCAGCAGTGTCGGGGCGATATCTACCTGCCCACCGACGACTGCCCGGTCCCCCGCCAGCCGGTCCCCCGGCAGGTGCACGAGGAACGGCACCTTCCGCAACCGCACCTCGATCGACGGTTCCCACCTCGGCACCCCGAGGAGGGTCAGCACTTGCTGGTCGATCGCGACCCCGGACTCGTGGTCGCCGTGCAGAGCCAGCACCGTGCTCTCCCACAACCCCTGGTGCTTCAGCTCCCGCACCAGAGTTGCCAGTGCCGTGTCGAAGTAGTGCATGGAGTGTAGATAGTTGCCGAGCGGGGTCTCGGCGGCAGCGCCGACGTCGAGGACCTTGTGGCGGTCGGGGAACTGGTCGAACGGGTGGTGCAGGCCAAGGGTGATGAGGTAGGCGAAAAACGGCCTGGAAAGGTGCGGGAACCGGGCCGCGACCTTGCGGAAAAACGGCTCGTCGGCGAGCCCCCAGCCGATCACCTCGCCGCCGCCCAGCTCGCGCTTGAACAGCATCTGCTCGAAGCCGTAGCGTGGGTGCAACACCGCCCGGTTCCAGAACCCCCGCTCGAACGGATGCGCCGAGAGAGTGGTGTACCCGTTGGCTCGCAGCACCGAGGGCAGGGCGAGGAAGCGGTTGTGGGGACGCCGGAACGAGACCGCCCCGCGGTCGAGAGCGAGCAGCGAGTTGAGGGTGATGAACTCGCCGTCGGAGCTGCGCCCCTGGCCGCTCTGGTCGAACAGGTTGGGAAAGTACAGCGACTCCCGCCGCAGGCGGTTGAGGAACGGGGTGACCTCCTGCCCGTTGATCGAGGCGCCGACCACCCACGCCTGGAACGACTCGACCTGCACCTGCACGAGATTGGCTCCCCGCGCCGCACCTCCGGGAGGTGGGGCTGGGGGACGGTTGCGCAGATACGCCACCGCCTCGGCGAGTGCCGCCTCGTCCGGCCGTCGCACCTGAAGTCGTTCGCGGGTCGTGCGGGCAAGGTCGAAGAGGTGGGCGTTGAGCATCCCCCATCGGCCGACCAGCATCGCCTGGGAGAAGAGCTGGTCAGCGAGAGCTGGGTCGTGCAATCCCTGCCAGAGCGTTCGGCTAGCCGGGGTCGCGCCGGTTGAGCACGCGACGAGGAGGGCGCAGGTGACGACGCGCTGCCGCCGACGGTTCATAGTGGGGCGCCGCGGCCAGGCGGCCGCCAGCCCGATCCCGGTCACGCCGACCGTCAGGAGCCACCAGTCGAGCGGCCGCAGCAACGCCAGGACCGACCCCTCGATCTGCCCCACCTGACCGACAGCCGAGGCCGCGACGGCGGGGACGATGCTGCCGAAAAACCGCAGGTAGGCGAGGTCGGCAAGCCCGAGGAGGGTCCAAAACGTGGCCATCGCGCCGGCGCCGAGCATGCGCCATCTGGCAGGCAGCACGAGCAACGGGAGTGCCAGCAGCGTCGCCGAGGACGCC
Organism: Holophagae bacterium; assembly: GCA_012516935.1. Classification (GTDB taxonomy): domain Bacteria; phylum Acidobacteriota; class Thermoanaerobaculia; order Thermoanaerobaculales; family Thermoanaerobaculaceae; genus JAAYVZ01. Next base: position 65,633 of record JAAYVZ010000141.1, on the reverse strand, counting down.
ACCAGCCCCCCAGCCCCCTGCCAGAGCTGACAGCGTGCGAGCTCGGAGAAGCTCACGGCCACGATCGCCAGCGCGACGACGTTCCAGACTACTGGCACCACTCCCTCGAGCGGCCAACCGCCCGGCTGCAACCACCCCGGGCGCCGCCGCGCCGCCAGCGCTGCCATGGCCGAGGCTGCGGCCAGGCCGACCAGCATGACGATGCTGCGCCGCACGACCAGAACGTGGGTTCGTACCGCTGGGCCGCCAGGCGGTGGCCCGTACCACGCGACCTGCTCCCGCACCATGTCCCACTCGAGACGCCAGAGCCCGCTCGACGGGGGGCTTTGGACCCTCACCTCCAACCTCGCCGTTTGTCCCGGCCTGACCGGGCCGGGCAGCGAGGTGCGGATCCCGTCGCGGACCGCGAGCGAGCCGTCGGCCCGCACCCAGTGATAGGAGACGTGGTCCCCCGAGCTCTCCGACCACTCTTGGCGGCTGGGGTTGTGGAGGACGAGGCGTGCCCGGTGGGTGGTGTCGGTCCACATCACCGCCGGTGTGTCGTGGCGGAGTACCTCCCACCCGAGGTAGCGGGCCGCCCCCTGCGCATCCGCGCGGCCCGCCCCTGGGCAGAGGAAGGCGGCCACGACGAGCAGGGGGGAGATTCGACTCACGATCGACGATGGTACCACCGGCCCGCTGGACGGGTGGTTGGCTGGGAAGCACTAGTGGGCCGGGAAGGCCACACTGCAGCCGGATCGGAGCACGAGCTGGCAGCGGCATCGGCGCTGGTCCAGCAACGCCGGTCAGCGGCTCACCGAGGAGATCCGCCGTCGCTCGCAGGCCATCGGCATCCCTCCAACCGCGCGGTGGCCCTTCTCCTCACCGAGGCCGTCGTTGGGCAGCGGCACGACGAGCGGGCCGCGGTGCGTGTGCCTCCGGTATCATGCGGCGATGGACATCGCGCTCGCGGTCGTTGTCGTCGGCTGTGCGCTCGCTGGTCTGTGGGGGGCGCTGCGCCTGGTCACGGGGCTTGCAGCCGCCGTGGCCGCCGTCGCGGCCGGGCGTTGGGTCGCCCCGGCCGCCGCCACGCTCGCCAGTGGGGGGACGCCTCCGAGCTCCGGGGTGCGCGTCGTTGCCGTCGTGGTCTGTGCCCTCATCGCTGCGGTAGTCGTGTGGGTGGCCGCCCGAGGGCTGCACAAGGCGCTGCAAGCGCTGCGTCTGGGGTGGTTGGACCGGCTCGCTGGAATGGTGGTGGCGGGAGGACTCGCAGCGTTGGTGCTGGGCGTGCTCCTGGCCCTCGCCGCGGTGGGCGGACACCCGGTCAGCTCGCCGTTCGCCACCTTCTTGTCGAGCGCCGGCCAGACGCTGCTGGCTGTTCACACCCTGCCGGCCAGCAAAGCGAGCCCGAGCAGCAGCCCTGCGATGCCCACGAGCAAGGGCCAGCAGCCGATCTGAGGTGCGAGCTGGCGCCGGATTTCGGCGTCCAGCAACCGCTTCAACGTGGCGATCTGCTCGTCGTGGTCGGCGCTCACGATCGCAGCATACCGCGCCATCGGCCCGTCGGTGCGTGGCGCCACGAGCCCGCGCCTTGACGGGCGGCGGCAGAGAGACGACAATACGGGAATCCCACCACGCCACTGCCCCGAAGGGGGAGATCATGGTGACTCGTGTGTACTCAGCGGTGCCCCGAGGTGTCGAGGCGCTGCGCGTCCAGGTCGAGGTTGCCGCCCGCTACGGCTCCGGTGATCTGGCGGTGGTCGGGTTGCCGGACGCGGCGGTCCGGGAGGCGCGGGAGCGGGTGTTGGCGGCGATCCGGCACCTGGGCGCCGACATGACCGGTCGCGCCATCATCGTCAACCTCTCGCCGGCCGAGGAGCGCAAGGAAGGCGCGCTCCTCGACCTGGCGATGGCATGCGGGGTGCTGGCAGCGTGCGGCCACTCGCCGGTGGTTCCCCCGGACCTCTGGTTGCTCGGGGAGCTGGCGCTCGACGGCGTGTTGCGCCCGGTGCGTGGGGTGCTGCCAATCGTCGAGGCGGCAACCGAGGCCGGCGCCTCGGTGCTCCTGCCGGTCGAGAACTTGGCCGAAGCCAGGGTCGTCGCCGGCGCGCGGTTGCTGCCAGCGTGCAGCCTCGCGGAGGGGGTGGCGTTCCTGCGTGGGGAGCGGGAGATTCCCCCGGTGAGGGGGGGCAACGGCGGCCCTTCCGCCGCGCCGCCAGAGGGACCCGACCTCGCCGAGGTGAGCGGGCAACCTCAGGCAAAGCGCGCCCTCGAGATCGCCGCCGCCGGCGGGCATCACCTCCTGCTCATGGGGCCGCCGGGTGCCGGCAAGACGATGCTGGCCCAACGGCTGCCGGGAATCCTACCGCCCCTCGAGGAGGGGGAGGCGCTCGCCACCACCAAGGTCTACTCGGTGGCCCAGCGGGTGCCACGCCCGGCTGGTCTCATCGCCCACCGGCCGTTCCGGGCGCCGCACCACACGATCTCGGCGGCCGGGCTGGTGGGCGGAGGGTCGACGCCGCGGCCCGGCGAGGTTTCGCTGGCGCACAACGGGGTGCTCTTCCTCGACGAGATCACCGAGTTCCGGCGAGACGTGCTCGAGGTGCTGCGCCAGCCGCTGGAGAGCGGTGAGGTGGTGATCGCTCGGGCCGTCGGCTCTCTGCGCTTCCCCGCCCGGTTCCAGCTCGTCGCCGCCTCCAACCCCTGCCCGTGCGGACATCTCGGCGATCCCCGACGCGAGTGCCGGTGCACGCCGCCGCAGATCCAGCGCTACCGCGCCCGGCTTTCCGGACCGCTGTTGGATCGCATCGACCTCCAGCTCGAGGTGCCGGCGGTGGGTTTCGGGGAGCTGATGGGCCACGGGTGTGGGGAGAGCTCGGGCACGGTTCGCGCCAGGGTCGTGGCGGCGCGAGCCCGCCAGCTCGCCCGGGGCGAGCGAGGGGCGGCAGCGTGCAACGCCGCCCTGTCCGTCCCCCAACTACGCCGGTGGTGCCAGCCGGACCGTGAGGGGGAGCGGTTGCTCGAGCTGGCGGTGGGACGACTCGGGCTGTCGGCCCGCGGTGTCCACCGCGTTCTCCGGGTCGCCCGGACGATCGCCGACCTCGAGGGGTGTCCGGAGGTCACGGCCCGTCACGTCGCCGAGGCGGTCGCCTACCGCACCCTCGAACGCGCCTCACGAGCATGAGGGACGGGCCGCCGTACAATGAGGAAGTATGGCGGAAGCGCCCGGTCCGATCGAGCAGGTGCTGCAGGAGAGCTCGCCGCAGCTCGCCTTCCTTACGCCCCGGGAGGTCGCGGGCGAGTGGACGCGGGTGTTCGACGAGGCGGCGACGCGCGTGCCGCAGCCCTACTGGCTGTTCGCCGAGGACGAGCAGCGCCCGGTCGCTCTGGGCTACCCCCACGCCGCCACCGGCGAGTGGGAGGTGTTCTGCCGGGAGCTCGGGCGGCTCATCGATGCCGAGGCGGCCAACCGGCGCGCACTCGCCTCCAACGAGCAGCTCGACAAGTCGGGGTTGGTCGAGCTGCGGCGGGTCGTCGCTGGCAAGATCGCCGACTACCTCGAAAACGCCATCCTACACGACTACGGGCAGCGGCTCCCGGAGATCTTCTGGTTGGCGCTCACCGCCGAGGTGGGGGACCGCGTTCACGCTGCTACTCTCGCCGAGCAGGCGGCGTTCCCACAGATCGGCCAGCGCAACCTCGACGAGCTCCGCTACCTGCTGGCCCAACGCTTGAGCGAGGTGGCTCACCGTGGCGAGAGCGACGCCTTCTCCCGTGTGCGCCGGGGTGAGGGTCTCGAGGTGCCGACGCCCTCGAGAGCGTTTGCGAGGCTGCTGCGCGACGATCTGTTGCCGTTCGCCGAGAGCCACGTCGGGTGCGATGTCCGGCGCACGAACTCCTTTCTCCACGGGTTTTTGCACGTCGACGCCGGGTGGGCTCGCAGGTTGCTCCACAACCTCAACCAGCAGATCCTCGGTCTGAGGGAGAAGGACTCCGGGTTCGGCCAGGTGCTTCAGGCCATGGACCCGGAGACCCCACTGTTGCCTCGCGAACGGCTGGTCCTGTGCCGGGCCGTACAGGACCTCCTACCGCTGTGGCCGCATCCTGACACGCCGCACCCGCCCCCGGAGTTGCGGACGATCATCCAGGAGCTGGGATCCCGTTGCCGTCGCTACGAGGTGATCTCGGCGCTGCGGCGGCGGGTGATCGCGGTGGACACCCGCAGCGGCAAGGTTTCAGCCCGTCTCCAGGGCCGACCGATCCAGCTCTCGAGCTTCACCCGGCCGCTTTCGTTCACGACCATCGGGGTCGTCTCCTCGGTCGTGCAGCGCTACGGGATGGTGTACGACCTCGTGGAGTTCACGCAGATCCTCGAGGCCTTGCGCCGGCGTGGGCGCGCCACCGAGGAGGGGGCCATGCGCCAGATGGTGCGCTTTCTCGGCCAGGTGGACGTGCTCCGCGGGCGGTTTCGGCTCAAGTTCGAGAAGTTCCTGGGGGATGGGGCGTTCTACTCTGGACGGTCGGCCCGTTCTCTGCTGGGCATGGCCTCCGAGCTGCGGCTGCTGTACGAGCGCCTGCGCCGCCAGGGGTTCGGGTTCGACCGCGGGATGCGAATCGCTGTCAACGTCGGCTCGTACCACCTGTTACCCATGGTCACCGCGACCGCCGAACGGCCGCAGTACGAGTTCTTCGGGCACGGCATCGTCGAGCTCGGCCGCCTCACGAGCGGCAAGCGCACGCACGAGGTGGAGGACCTCGCCGACTTTCTCATCGCCTCTGGGTACGACGTGCACGAGGTGCTGAGGTTCCTCGAGCCGGTGCGCAAGTCGAGCCGGGCGCCCGAGGGCGCTCGCGACCGACCGTACGCGGCGTACATCGCCGAGAACGGGGAGCTCGTCAACCACGGGACGGTCCTGTCGGAGGACTTCGTGCGGGCGCTCGACGTCGAGCTCGGTCAACAGCAGCTCTTCGTCACCCACGCTTTCAACACCGGGTGGGTCGTGCTCGCGCCCGGGGACCCGAGCGGCAGCCAGCCGTGGCTTGGCCTGCGCTCGCTCGGCGTCGCGCGGCTCAAGGGGCTCGACGCTATGCCGCTGGTGGAAGCGATCACCTTCGAGTCGGCGCCCGGCGAGCTGGAGCCGCTGCCGGAGGGTCTCGCGCTGCTGCATGCCGTCCAGCAGCAGGGGGGTGAAGGGGGTGAGAGCTCGTCCGAGACCCCCAGCTCGGCCGCGGTCGTGGACCCGCGGCTGTGCGTCGTCGGGGTGCTCGACGAGGGCAGCAAGTGGGTCTGGCACATCGGCATGTTCCACGAGGAGATGGGGGCTTTGGACCACGCGTTCAGGGTCGGTCTCAACCCCGTGGGTCTGAACGAAGGCCACTCGCCCGAGGTTTGGCTGTTTCAACGGCGAGGCGAGCTCGCAACGCTGTATCAGGGGCTGCGCCGTGACTCCGAGGGGGCGCTCATGCCTCTCGAGACGTTACGTGGCCGCGACGGGTACTTCGCGTGCCTGCTGGCGGCCCCCCACCGCTCGCCGAGCTGAGTGGCGGGGGCCTGCCGGATAGTCCTGGCATGAAGGCGCCGCGGCTGGCGCCGGGAGGAAACGATGCTCGAGATGCTGCACTGGCTCGGTCACGACACGTTCCGGATCGACGGCCCCCCGGTCGTCTATTTGGATCCCTACAAGCTCGGGACCGGCCTCCCGCCGGCTGACCTCATCCTCATTACCCACGATCACTTCGATCACCTGTCCGAAGAGGACCTGGAAAAGGTCCGTACGCCGGTCACGGTGGTTGCGGGGCCACCCGAGGTCGCGGCCAAGCTCGGCGCCGTGGAGGTGCTGCGCGCCGGCGAGAGTCGGATCCTGGCCGAGGTGCCGGTCACGGCGGTGCCGGCGTACAACACCAACAAGCAGTTCCACCCGAAGGGGAGCGGCAAGGTGGGGTTCGTTTTCACCGTCGCGGGGGTGAAGTTCTACCACGCCGGCGACACCGACCTCATCCCGGAGATGGACGGGCTGCGCCCGGACGTCGCGCTCCTGCCGGTGTCGGGTACCTACGTGATGACCGCCAGCGAGGCCGCTGAGGCTGCCCGCCGGATCGCTCCGCGGATCGTCGTGCCGATGCACTACGGCACCATCGTCGGCAGCGATGCCGATGCCCACGAGCTCGTACGTTGTCTGCAAGGCTCGGGTATCGAGGTGGTCGTCAAGCCGAAGGAGTGAGCCAGACCAGCTCCTCGACGTTGCCGGCGGGACCGGGCAGCGGCGAGGCGAGACGGCCACGCAGCCGGAGCCCCAGCTCGTCGGCGGCGGCGATCACACCGAGGATCGCTGCCTCCCGCACCGACGGGTCCCGTACCACTCCGCCCTTGCCGACCTGGCTGCGGCCGGCCTCGAACTGTGGCTTGACGAGCGCTACCAGGTCCCCGCCCGGAGTCAGCAGCGTTCGCAACGCCGGGAGGACGAGCCGCAGCGAGATGAACGACACGTCGACGACGATGAGGTCGAAGGGACCGGGCAGGTCGTCCGAGGTGAGGAAGCGGGCGTTTACACCGTCCCGTACCTCGACCCGTGGGTCCTGGCGCAGCCGCCAGTCGAGCTGGCCTCTGCCGACGTCCAGTGCGACCACCGACGTCGCCCCGCGCTCGAGCAGCACGTGCGTGAAACCGCCCGTGGAGGCCCCGACATCGAGGCAGCAGCACCCGCTCGGATCGAGGTGGAAAGCTTCGAGGGCGGCAGCCAGCTTGATGCCGGCGCGAGAGACCCAGGGGTGGTCCGGGGCATCGACCGTGATCGTCGCCTGACGTTCGACCGGCCTCCCAGCCTTGGTGGCAACCTCGCCGTCGACCCGTACCACTCCAGCTAGGATCAGGCCTTGGGCACGCGCCCGCGACGGCGCCAGGCCGCGCTCGCACAGCGCTTGGTCCAGCCGTAGCCGGTCTCGGCCCATGAGGGATGCTAGCATTGCCGATGTGACTCTCGTTCGGACCCTCGTCGCCCTGGTACGGGCGATGCGCCCACGGCAGTGGCTCAAGAACGGCTTCGTTGTCGCGCCGGCGGTGTTCGCCGGCCACGCCTTCGACCCCCCCGCCCTGCTCCGGGTAGGTGCCGCGGCTGGCCTGTTTTGCCTCGCATCCTCGGCCGTGTACCTGGTCAACGACGTGATGGATCGGGAGGCGGACCGTTGCGATCCGGTCAAGCGGTACCGCCCGATCGCCGCGGGTGAGCTGTCGGTCCACGTTGCCCTTGTGGCGGCGGTACTGCTGGCGTCGGCTGCGGTGGCGCTCGGAACAACGCTTGGTCGCGGCGTGCTGACCGCGCTGGGCATCTACCTCGGCCTGAACCTCACCTACTCGCTTGGCGGCAAGCTGGTCGTGGTGCTGGAGGCGATGCTGCTGGCCACCGGCTTCGTGGTCCGCCTCGCCGCCGGGGCGTTGGCGATCGACGCCGAGATCTCGCACTGGCTGCTCATCTGCGGCTTCCTGCTGGCGCTGCTTCTGGCGTTCGGGAAGCGGGTACCTGAGGTCTCCCACCCCACCTCACGCACCCCCCGCTACCCCGCGGCGTTTCTCACCGAGGCGGTCACGTTGCTGGCTGGCGTCACGCTGGTGGCGTACGTGCTTTACACCGTGGCACCGGACACCCAGGCCAAGATCCACTCGCGGGCGCTGTTGATCACCGCGCCGGTGGTCCTGTTCGGAATTCTGCGCTACCTCTTCTTGCTCACTCGGGAGGGGTCGCAAGACCCCACCGCCGCGCTGCTGGCAGACCGCCCGCTGCTCGTCACCGTCGTCGTCTGGACGGTGCTCGCCGGGGTCATCGTGGCGCAAGCTGGAGGTCATCCGTGAAGAGCCGAGTGGCTGTAGTGCGCACCACGCCGGAGCGGGTCCTGGAGGACACCGGCCGCATCATGGAGCTGGCAGGGGTACGCGAGGCCCTGACGCCAGGGCGGACCACGATCCTCAAGGACAACATCTCATGGCACTTCCCGTTCCCCGCAGCAAACACGACGCCGTGGCAGCTCGAGGGCACGATCCTCGGGTTGCGCGCTGCTGGGCACACCGATCTCGTGTGCGTGCAGAACAATACGGTGGTCACCGATCCCCGGAAAGGAGAGCGCCTCAACGGCTACGTGGAGGTACTTGGCCGATACGGGATTCCGACTCGGTACAACTGCTTCGCCTGGGACCTCAAGTGGGTGGAGTACGTACCGAAGGGGCCGATGCTCGCGCTGTCGCGCGTTTTTCCCGACGGCATTCGGATCCCGGAGTTTTTCGTCGGCACCAACGTGGTGCATCTGCCGACGGTCAAGTGCCACATCTACACCACCACCACCGGGGCGATGAAGAACGCCTTCGGGGGGCTTCTGGCCACCCGGCGCCACTATACGCACACCTGGATCCACGAAACCCTGGTCGACCTGCTGACGATCCAGAAGGAGATCCACACCGGGCTATTCGCGGTCATGGACGGCACTACCGCCGGCAACGGACCCGGGCCCAGGACCATGATCCCGGTGCAGAAAGACGTCATGCTGGCGGCCTCCGATCAGGTGGCCATCGACGCCGTGGCCGCCCGGCTCATGGGGTTCGATCCCCTGTCCATCCGCTATCTGGCGCTGGCTCATGAACGGGGCCTGGGCACCGCCGATCCGCGCGACATCGAGATCGTCGGCCAGCCCGAGATTGCCAACGAGAGCTGGGGTTTCTCGGTTGGCGACAACTTCGCCAGCCGGTTCGGCGATATCCTCTGGTTCGGTCCTCTCAAGGGCTTGCAGAAGCTCTTCTTCCACACCCCGCTCGTGTACGTTTTCGTGGCTGGTTCCTACCTGTACCACGACTTCGTGTGGTACCCCGTCTTCGGTCGCCGGCGGGTCCGGGAGTTCGTAGCCCGCTCTCCCTGGGGTGCGCTGTTCGAACGCTATCTGCGGCCGAGCCCGCCGACGACGAGGGGATGAGCCCGTCCGACCCACCCTCTCTGCCCCCGACTCGTGGCCGGAGGGAGGTTTGGGCGCTCGCGGCGGTCCTGGCGATCGCGCTCGGCGTCAGGCTCTTCGGTGTCAACTGGGACCACGGAGCGGGCTTCCACCCCGATGAACGGCGCATCGCCGAGGCGATCTCGGGGATGTCATTCCAGCCGCTGCAGCTCAACCCGCACTTCTTCGCCTACGGCTCCTTTCCCTTGTACGTGACCCGCACCGTGTGCTCGGTCGCGGCACTGGCCGACCCCTGGTGGGGTGGGTACCACGGGGCGATCAGGATGGGTCGGATGCTCGCGGCGGTGTGGGGAACGCTCGGGGTCGTGGTGCTGTTCCTGCTCGGTCGGCGCCTGTTCGGATCGGCGACCGGGCTGCTTGCCGCCGCGCTCCTCGCGATGTGCGTGCTGCCGGTCCAGAACGCTCACTTCGCGACCAACGACATCCCCCTCAGCACCTTGGTGCTGCTCGTGCTCTACCTCGCGAAGCGGGCCGTGGACAGCGGCCGTCTCGGGTACGCGATCGCCGCGGGTGCGGTCGCCGGGCTCGCGCTCGCCACCAAGGTCTCAGCCGCCCCTTTGCTGCTGCCTGTCGGGCTGGTGGCGGTGTTGTGGTGGGCGCCGCGGCGAGGGTGGAGGCAGCTGCTGGGGTGGGGCGCGGCGACCGGGGCGGCCGTGCTGGGAGGCTTCTGTCTCGGCCAGCCGTACGCGCTGCTGGACCCGCACTCCTTTCTCCACGATGTGCTGGAGCAGAGCGAGATGGTCCGTAACGCCGGGTTGTTTCCCTATACCAACCAGTATGTGGGTGTGCCCAAGGTCGCCTACGATTTGCGCGAGCTGGTGGTCTGGGGAATGGGGCCGCCGCTCGGGCTTGCCGCCTTGGTGGGTCTGGGGCTTGCGCTCGTGCGGTCGGTTCGAGAGCGCTGGTCGAGCGAGCTTTTGCTGCTCGCCTGGGTGGTGCCGTTCGCGGCTATCACGATGTCGTTCGACGTCAAGTTTCCCCGGTACCTGCTCCCGGTCTACCCGCTTCTCATTCTGTGGGGTGCCGCCGCTCTGCAGCGCTGGGGGATCGTTTCCCGCCTCGGCCGCTGGGTGCGGGCCGGCGTCGTCGCCGTCACCGCCACCTACCTCCTGGCGTTCATGTCCATCTACGTTCACCCGCACACGGTGCGCACCGCATCGGAGTGGTACTACGCGCATGTGCCGGCCGGCAGCCGGGTGCTGTCACAGGACTGGGACGAGGGCTACCCGCAGCACCTTCCCGGGTGCTCACCCGAGGCGACGACGGTCATCACCTTCCCGTTTTACGAGCCCGACGGACCGGCCAAAACGGCGAGGCTCGCACGAGAGGTGGCCGCGGCCGACTTCATCGCCCTCCAGACCAAGCGGCTGTATGGCGCCACGACCCAGGCATCCGCACGCTTCCCCCTCACCAGCAACTTCTTCTATTTGCTGTTCGCCGGCGACCTCGGGTACGAGATCCTGGTCGACTTCACCTCGCGCCCCACGTTGCTGGGTGTGGAGCTGCCGTCAGAGCTGGCCGACGAGTCGTTCTCCGTGTACGACCACCCCAAGGTCCTCATCTTCCGCAACCAGGGGAGGCTGCCGGCGGAGGAGATTGAGCGGCGAATCCGCGCCACCGTCTCGTCGCACCCGATCACCCGCACCCAACTGCTGTTGGCGCGAGCTCAAAACCCCATCGCCGGCGGCGTGTCGGTGATCAAAAACGGCTGGCTCGCAACGCTTTTGGTCGCGGGCCTCGTCGAGCTCCTCGGTCTGGCTGGTTGGGCGCTTTTGGCGAGCGGGCTCGGGACGGCCCGGCAGGGGCTGTACGCCCTGGGAAAGCCGGTCGGCGTGCTGCTGCTGGGCTTCGGTAGCTGGTGGGCGGTGAGCAGTGGTTGGTTGCCTTTTGCCGGCACCACGGTGCTCAGCGTGGCGGTGGTGGTGGTGCTCGTGGGGGCGCTTGCCTGGCATCGGTTCCGGCCCGGACCGGCGAGGCGCGAGGTGGTGGCGAGCGAAGCCGTGGTGTGGGGGTGCTTCGCCCTCTTCCTCGGCCTCCGGCTGCTCAACCCCGAGATCTACTGGGGCGAGAAGCCGATGGACTTCTCGTTCCTCAACACCCTCTATCGAACGCCCACCCTGCCACCTCCCGAGCCATGGTTTTCCGGGTCGGTCCTTCACTACACCTACTTCGGTCACTACCTCGTGGCGGCGTTCGGCAAGGCCCTGGCGATCGCCCCCGAGGTCATGTTCAACCTCGGTATCGGGCTCGTGGCGGGGCTCCTCGCCGCCGCGGCGCTGGCTGTTGGGGCACTGCTCGGCGGCCGTTTGCGGTGGGGGTTCGGTGCGGTGGGGCTGTGCGTGCTGGCTGGAAACCTCTCCGGGCTTGTTGAGCTGTGGCAGCGGCGGGCGGTGGGGTTCGACTACTTCTGGGCCACATCTCGGGTCATCCCCAACACCATCAACGAGTACCCGGCATGGAACCTGGTCTTCGCGGACCTCCACGCGCACGTGCTGGCGATGCCGTGGTCGCTCACCCTCGTCGCTCTGTTGGTGCTGGCTTTTGCCTGGCCGCCTCCGGCCCGCAGGCAGCGGACGGCCCTGCTCATCCTGGGTGCGGCGATGTTGGGTGCCACCATGATCACCAACGGCTGGAGCACGCCGACCTACCTCGTGGTGGTTGCGTGGGTGGCGTTGGTCGCCTGGTGGGGCGAAACGTCGGGACGGGGGGTGGCCGCGTGGCTTTTCGCCGTCGGACAACGTGTGGTGCTGCCTGCCCTGGTCATCAGCGGGGGGGCATTCGTCCTCACGCAGCCTTTCTGGCGCCGTTTCTCCCCGCCTCCGCGCTCGTGGGGGTGGGAGGTGGGGCCGTACGCCGAGCCGTGGCGGGTTCTGCTCATCTTTGGTCTCCCCTGGTTGATTGCGGTGCCGGCAGCCCTCGGCACGTGGTGGCAGGCGCGCATGGCGACGCGGCGGCTGGGCTGGCGGGTTGCAGCGGCCGGCGTGCTCGGGACCGCGATCGGGCTCGCCGTAGCGGTGCCCGCAGGGCTATGGTCGGGGGACAGTGCCTCGACCCGCTCGGTGGCACCGCTGGCGGCGATCCTGCTTCTCGTGCTGCTCGCCGGTCTCCGCGACGCGGTGCCGGCATCGCGCCTGCCGTTTGCCCTTGCCGCCCTCGCGGTCGGGCTGGTCTTGGGGTGCGAGGTCGTCTTCGTGTGGGACCGCATGAACACCATCTTCAAGTTCTACCTGGACGCCTGGCTTCTGGTGACGGTGGCAGCAGCGGCGCTCCTGCCTCGGGTCGTGTTCGCGACCGGTTGGGGGGGCCGGCTCTGGCGGCTCGCGGTTGGGGTCGCCGGTGGTCTCGCGGTGTTCACGGCGGTCACCGGGGCGTGGGGGGCAGTCACGGAGCGCCACGCATTGGGTCCTCGGTTCACCCTCGATGGGATGGCCTATCTGAATCGCCGGGCACCGCTTGAGAAAGCCGCATTCGACTGGCTGAACCGCTCGATCCGTGGGGTGCCGGTGGTGGTCGAGGCGTTTGGTCCCTCGTATCAGGAGTACGCCCGGGTGAGCATGAACACTGGTCTGCCGACCGTGCTCGGGTGGGAGTACCACGTCTTCCAGCGCAGCCAGAGCCGGGCGGCAATCGAGCAGCGCAAGCGAGACATCGAGCTCATCTTCACCTCACCGAGCCGGCCGCTCGTGGCCGCCGCCCTGGCGCGCCATCACGTCGGGCTGGTGGTGGTCGGCGGGCTCGAGCGTCAGACCTACCGCGGCGCCAACCTCGGCAACTTCCGGTCCTGGACCGATCTCCTCGTGTTGCTCTACGAGAACCCGGCGGTGAGCATCTTCGGTGTGCGAGACAACCTCCCCGGTTCGTTCCCGCTCACCACCAGGGAGGCGAGCCGGGATCCGAGAACCGAGTCGCAGGTGCCGCCGGGGCGCCTGCGTGAGCCTCGCGGCGTCGTCTGTGATCGGGCCGGGAACGCCGTGGTCGCCGATTTCGGGAACCACCGCATCCAGGTTCTGGCGGCGGACGGCAGCGTGGTTGCGGCGTGGGGCCGCGAAGGCGGAGCGGTGGGTGAGCTCCAAGAGCCCACCGATGTGGCGGTAGGGCCGGACGATGCGGTCTTCGTCACCGATACGTGGAACGGCCGGGTCCAGGTCTTCGATCCCCAGGGGGTGGTGCTCCGGGAGTGGAGCGGCGACTTCTACGGGCCGCGCGGCATCGCCGTGGGGCGTGACGGAGACGTGTGGGTGGCCGACACCGGCAACCACCGTGTCGTCCGCTTCGATACCGACGGTGTCCGCCTGGGGGGCTGGGGCGAGCGTGGAGACGCTCCGGGAGCGTTGTATGAGCCGATGGGGCTGGCCATCACCGGCTCCGGCGACCTGGTGGTGTGCGACAGCGGCAACGGAAGGGTGCAGATCTTCCGCCCCGATGGCACCGTTCGCACCCACTTCGCGGTGCCGGGGTGGCGTCGCGAGGTCTTCTCGGAGCCGCACGTGACGGTGGACCTCGTGGGGTTGCTGTGGGTTACCGTACCGCTCGCCGGTGAGATCCGTGCCTACTCGCCCGAGGGCGAGCTGCGCCAGACGGTGAGCGGCGCCTCGCTGGTGCCGCCGATCAAGGTCCCGATCGGTATCGCGTTCGACCCGGTGCACGGGCAGCTCGTGGTGACCGATATCGAGGACCAGCTCGTGCGTTTCCCGTGGCCGCGCCTGGCTGGGCGTGAGGCTGCCTCGGCGTCGAAAGGATCAGATGCATCCCGCTGACAGGTTCCTTCGCCGCTGGTGGGAGGGCGTCACGAGCTGGCTCCGGGACGAGGACCGACGTGAGTGGCTGGTGGGGCTGTGCCTGCTCACCCTCCTGCTGGTCTCCTTCGTCTCGCGCAGCGGGTTTCCTTGGGACCGCGGCGACTGGGTGTCGTGGGCTCAGCACATCCAGAAGCACGGCCTCGCCCACGCCTACGACTCGGGCGCCAACTATCCCCCGGTGTGGCTTTTTGTGCTCGACCTCTACGCCAGGCTGTGCCCGACACCGCAGGCGGTGGCCGACTACATCCCCTTCATGAAGCTCGTTGCGCTCGGCTTCGACGTGCTCATCGTGGTCGTCGTGAGCTGGTTCTTGGCTGGCGCGGGGGTGGCGCGGAGGCGCTCGCTGTGGTTGCTCGCCAACCCGGCGTTCATCTACATCTCGTTGATGTGGGGGCAGGTGGACAGTGTCTTCACGGCGTTCCTGGTGCTGGCACTGTGGTCGGCGGTGCGCGGCGCACCGGTGTGGGGGTCGGTGTGCATCACTCTCGCACTGCTGACCAAGCTCCAGGCGGTGATCCTCGTGCCAGGGCTCGCCGTGCTCCTCCTGTGGCCGGTTCGCCGCCAGCCCCGGCGGATCGCGGCCGCCGTTGTTGCCTCGCTCGGTACCGCCCTCGCGGTGCTGGCGCCCTTCATCCTGGCGGGTACGTTGGGACAGGTCGTGGAGGTGTTTCGAAGCGCCGTCGGCTTCCACCCCGTGGTTTCGAAAGGAGCGTACGGGTTCTGGAACCTGCTTCTGCCCGGCGAAGATCTTGGTGCCCTCGACGATGCGGGCGGAGCACTGGGGGTGTCGTACAAGTCCATGGGGTTGGCGCTGTGTGGGGTTCACTACCTCGTGGCGCTGGCGGCCATGCTCCGGGCCTGGCGCGAAAAGCCACCGCCGGGGGGTGAGGGCGAGCGCCTGGCCCGGGTCTGCTCAGCCCTGGCACTGATGGTCATGGCGTTCTTCCTCTTCGCCACCGAGATGCACGAGCGCTACCTCTACCCGGCGATACCTTTGCTGGGGCTCGCCGCTGGTCTCACCGGCTGGTGGGGAAGCTACCTCTGGCTGTCAGCCGGGTTCTTTCTCAACCTCGAGCACGTGCTGGGCGCTACCTTGTTTGCCCGGCTCGTACGCGCGTTGCCGCCGTGGTCGATCGCCGCCGTCGTCATGGGAGGGTTCTGGGTCGTCCTGTTCGGGCTCTGGAGAGGCGGCGACCCCTCGGCAGCGAGGTGGGTGCGGCGGGGAGAGCGGACGGCTCGGGGCCTGTGCTGGGCAAGCGTCATCGTGGTCGTGCTCGCGACCCTGGGCGGCATGACGGTGGCGAGGCGGGCCGGGTTCCACCTGACGTTCGTCAAGCCGCAGCTTCTCGAAGGGTACGTCAAGCTGACCGAGCTGCCGATCCTTGCCCAGGAGGGTGCGCCGAATGCGCTGCGAGTCAACGAGGGATGGGCCGGAGGGGCGCTCCGCACCGGCCACGTGGACTTCGGCTTCGGGTTCGGCACGCACGCTCCGAGCGCTGTCAGCTTCCGGGTGCCTCCCGAGGCCACGGTCCTCCAAACCGTGGTTGGGGTCGCCGATTCGGCCGCCGGTTGCAAGGTGGCCGACGTGCTCTTCAGAGTCATCGACGGCCGGAGCCGAGTGCTCGCCGAGACCGGTGTTCTGACCGCGGAGAGCCCGCCTGTCATCCTGCGGGTCCGTCTGCGGGGTGTCACCGAGGTCAGCCTGCAGACCCTCGAGGGCCGCAACGGCCGCGACTGCGACCACGCGGTGTGGGGCGAGCCGGTGTTCTTCGTGGTGCCGGGCCTCTAGCTGGTTGGAACGAGGAGCGCGTCGGTCCAGACCACGTGGTCGCAATCGCGGCCGTTGCCGCCGTCATCGGCCTCGAGCGTCACCTCGCGCTGTCCCCACAGGTCGACCTCGAACCGCCAGGCTACGCTACCGGTGGTGAGGGGGCCTGATGAGGCGAGGGTACGGCCGGCCGCACCCAGGACCCGCAGCTCGACCAGGGCCTCGCGGCAACCCCGCGCGGAGTCGCCGATCCCAGCCTGGGCGCGCAGCCGCCAGCTCCCCTCCGGTAGGTGGAACACGGCGCGACACGGCGCGTGCATGCCGATGCCGGTGGCGTATCGGATTCCCTCGAGGTCGAGGCTCCCGCCGTCGAAGGCAGCGTTGACGGCTGGGGGCGCGAACTCACAGCCAATGGGCACGAACGGGAGGTCAGCGAGCGGCACCGCACCCGGCTCGCCAAGCTCCGGATCGAGAACCGAGAACACCACCCGGTGGTCGCCGTGCTCCACGTGCCCCAGCTCGCGACCGTGTTGCGGCCGCGCGTCCCGCATCGCCACCAGCCACGGAGGCTGGCCCGCCTCCCGCCAGCTGACGAGTGCCCGATCCAGACGGATGAAGTGGAACCGGCCAACCTGCATGACCTCGTCCCAGCCGACGGTGTCCACCTTTTTGGGAGCGGCCTGGAACTCCTGCGGGGTCATGCCTGCGAACGCCGCCACGTAGAGGTACGGCTGGATGCCGGCGGGATCGACGATGACGCGCTCGAAGCCACCCGCGTGGCGGCCGAGCCACTGCCCCATGCGCACCAGGAGGTGCTGGTGGCCCGCATCGCGCCACTGCTCGGATCGCCAGTAGGCGGTTGCGAGCAGCGATGCGCACACCGCGGCCGCCACGGCACCCGCACCGAGCCACATAGCGGCGCGCTGCCTCCAGGCAAACCGATCGGCCGTCGCACGGCCGGCCGAAGCCCCCGCAGCCACGGCTAACCACGCCAGGCAGGAGTACAGGCCGACGAGCACGCTTGCCCCCGAGGCGCGAAGGGCATGAGGCTGGGTGTCGGTGAGCGCGGCTGGCAGCAGGCAGAGGACGAGCAGCATGGTAAGGCGAGCCCAGCGGCGCCTCCGGCCGGATGGGAGCCAACACCAGCCACCGACGAGCCCGAGATAGAAGAGCGGTGCTTCCACCGGCAAGGCCCGCCCCATCGAGAGGTTGTTGTACTCACCGGACGAGAAGAACAGGTACCGGGGCCCCAGGTTGGCTGCCAGGTTACGGGTGACGTGGATCGCGAGGTCAGCGGCGCCAGTGGCCGGCAACAGGCGCTCGCGGGCGCGGGCGAAGAAGTGCTCGGGCTCCGCGACGGCGGCCCAGAGCTGGGGCGCGGCGGTCAGTGCGGCGCCCACGACCAAAGTGCCGAGCCCGATCGCACCACGACGGAAGCGGGCTGGCCGACGCCGAACCCACAGCCCGAGCTCGCCCGCTACCAAGGCGCTGGCTCCCAGGGCGAAGAACCGACTGGCTTGGTAGGCGTTGGTGGCGGCGCCAATGGCGAGCCCGAGCCAGAGCATCGCCGCAGGTGCGTACCGCCGCCCTCGCGCACGGTGCCAGAGCACGATGACCGAGGCCACGAAAAACGGCGGCAAGGCGCCACCCTCGTGGGCCATGCGCGAGTACAGCAGATGCCACGGTGACAGCACCACAAAAAGCGCGGCCAGCAGCGCTCCTCCGGGGCCCAGCAGGGGCCGGGCGGCGAGCGCTACGAGCAGGACCGTGAGGGTGCCGACCACGCCGGAGACACCCCGCGCGGCGCCGACCGAGAAGCCTCCGACCTTTGCGGGCAGGACGGTCAGCCAGGCCTGAAGCGCCGGCCGGTAGTCGAGGTCTCCGAACCCCCGTAGCAGCGCTGGGTGCGGTCTGCCCCAGCGATCGCACCCGGTCTGGGCCAGGCACCAGGCGTCGTAGGCGTTGGAGAGCTCGTCTTGGTTGACCGGCAGTGGTGCCCACTCCAGCCCTACCAGACGGAGCAGGGCTGCCAACAGCAGCAAGACGACCAGCGACCACCGCCACGTACGCGGACCGACCGCACCGCTCAGCCGGAGGAGCGCCTGGACGGTGCGGCTGCGCCTGGTGGCCCATCTCTGCCGTCGGAGCCCGGCTTTCTCGGCGGGCCGTCGGGTCGATCTTTCGCTCATGGAGCCTTGAGGATGAAGGCGGGGTCGGCCCACGAGACGTGGTCACAGTCACGACCATTGCCACCCTCGTCCGCCTCGAGCGTGAGCAGCCGTCGTCCTGCCACCGGCACCACAACCACCAGCGGTGGCGTCAGCCGGTCGATGAGATCGCTCTCGTACAGCAGCACGCCGTCATCGGCCTGCAGGGAGACCATCACCTGTCCTCTGTCGCAGGCCGCCGCGGAGTCGTCGAGGCCGACTCGGACCCGGAAGACGGCAGCATCGTCTGGAACCGGGAACGTCACGCTGCAGGGAGCGTGCATGCCGAGTCCTCGTTCGCTGGTGACGCCGGCGAGTCGGATTGGCCCACCTGCCCAAGCCTGATCGATGCGGGGGGGAGCGAAGCCGAAGGCGATGGCGGTTGGCTGCAGCGATGTGAGAGGCACCTCGGGGCCGGGTGGTGGCTCGAGGACAGCGGGGTCGGGAGGGCGCTCGTGCCGATCGAGGCGCCAAAGGCGCACCTCCTTCTCACCTGCCGGCGCCACAGGAAAGCCCTCCGCCGCCAGGCAGCCGACGGCGGGCGAGAACGCCTCGGCAGGCCCCAGCACCACCGTCGCTCTCCGCACCTCCAGGCGGAGCTTCGCCAGCGACTCGCGGGACGGAGGGCCGGCCGCAAGGCTTTCGAGAAGCTCCTCGGGGAGCTGGGGCGGCGACGATCTCGGATCGCGGACGAATCGCCGCAGGAGATAGAGCTCGATGGCGCCTTGCTCGCGGTGGTCGAACTGCCCACCGAACCTGACCGGACCGGCAATCCGCTCGAGCTCGCGGGTCACCACCGTTGCGATCCCCGGCGACTCTGGCGCAAAGGGAAAGGAGTACACCACAGCGGTCACGGATAGCAGAATCCACAGCCCGATCGCGGCCAGCCTCCTGGTCGACGCCGCCCAGCCTGTCGCCACCACCAGGCGCCAGCAAAGCTCGAGACCCTGCGTCGCCCACAGCGTCAACGGTACGACCAGCAGCCACATGCGGTGGACGTCGGCACGAGTCGTGAGCAGCACCGTCACCGAGCCGACGGCGAACCAGCTCAGCGCCAGCGAGTGCCCGGGGCGCCTCCAGCCGCGTGCCGCTTGGATCAGCCCCAGAACGGCGAACGGGAAGAGAGGCGCAGGCAGGAGAGGCAGCGCTGGAGGGTCGGACGCCACGGCCTGCTCCGCCAGCCCCTCGAATCGCGGGCCAGGGGTCAGGATCTCGGAGTACTGGGGCAGCGTGCGACGCAGGACCTGCAGCGCAATGCTCGTCCCTTCGGCCAGTGTCGGCTTCTCCCCGGGCAGCCGATACCCCAGGAACTCGAATGTGTAGTCGGGGTGAGTGAGGATGTTGAGGAGCTGCTCGCCGCGGGCGTGGTGAAATCGACCGAGGTGCGCACCCACCGCCTGGCACGCCACCATCGATGCGACCACACCCGCGAATGCCGCTGCTCCGATCGCATGTCGGTGGGTGAAGGGCCGCCACCGCCAAGCAGCCCAGGCCACGACCAGGCCGAGGAGAACCACGACCACGGGCCGTGCCGGGGAATAGCCGAGCGTGGCTGCGGCGCAACAAACGCCAGCCAAGGCGAGCTCCCACGGTGATCGTGGTGTCGGACCGGCCTGCCGGACAACGAGCCACGCCGCGAACTCCACCGCGGCGAGGGTGGCCGCAAGCGACACCCCGTTGCGACCGTAGCAGAAAAGCAAGGCGTTGGTGGCCAGGATCCCGGCCGCTGTCAGTCCGTGCCACCGTCCTCCCAGCTCGTGAGCAAGGAGATAGGCGCCAACCACGGCGACGAGCGCCCAGACCAGCGCCACCGCGCGCAGCGCCCAGAGCGAGGGACCGCACGCGAGCCACAGCGCATAGACCGGGACACCGAAGAGCAGGCTGTCCGAGCTCGAGCTCACCAAGCCCTCCTGCCAGAGCAGGCGCTCGGCCGCGAAAGCCGGTAGCGACACCCGGTCGCGCAGAGCCGTGCCGAATCCCTCGATCACCGAGGGCTCCCAGGTCAGGAGAGTGCCTGAATAGCTCGTGAGCCGATAGGACATGACGACGGCCAGCACGAGCACCAGCAGGGCCAATACGCGGGCCGCTGGAGGGATGCTGTCAGCAGGTGCGGTGGGCAGGGTGGAGTCGCACGTTCTCCCCACGATCACCCACCAGACGAGGGTCGAGCCGGCGAGCAGCGCGCAGACGCTCGGCACCCAGACTGCGGCCCCGTGCAGGTACGCCCACGCGATGCCCAGGCTCGACGAGACGAGAAACACGCCCAACCCCGAGCCTGCCCTCGACCATCGCCCCCCCCTGCGAGCTCCGGTCGCCCAGAGCGATGCAGCAACCCCCGCTACCCAGAGCGCACCCCAGATCTCCGGGCGCACCGAGCGGGCCGCGTGGTCGAGAAGAATGAGCCGGCTCACGCGTGGCTCCCTTGGTCGCCATGGTATACCCGCCGGTCAGGTTGATGTTGTGATCCCCGCAAGCCCCGCCTCGGCGAGACGACTGGCGAGCACCTCGCGTTGGACGGAGAACGCGTGCGCTAGCCCGTGCTCGGCGAGGTCGAGCATGTGGTCGAGCTCACCCCGGGAGAACGACTCTCGCTCGCCGGTGCCTTGGATCTCGACGATACCCCGCCGGGCCGTGCCGACCAGGTTGAGATCTACGGCTGCCCGGCTATCCTCACCGTACGCGAGATCGAGTAGAAATCGCTCTCCGACCTTGCCAACCGAGACCGCCGCCACCTGGTCGCGGAGCGGCCAGTCGGGCAACGCCCGCTCCTTGTGCAGGCGTACAAGCGCGAGCACCACCGCCACGAACGCCCCGGTGACCGCGAGGGTGCGGGTGCCACCGTCGGCCTGCAGGACGTCGCAGTCGACCAGCAGCGTCCGTTCTCCCAGTACGCCGAGATCCAGTGCCGCGCGCAGCGATCGTCCGATCAGCCGTTGAATCTCCGCCGAGCGTCCGGAGATGGCGCCCCTACCGGTCTCCCGCTGGGTGCGCGACTCGGTGGCTCGGGGGAGCATGGCGTACTCACTGGTCAGCCAACCCTCCCCGGTGTCACGCAGGAACGGTGGCACCTTGCCCTCAACCGAGACATTGCACAGCACCACGGTGTCACCGGCGCGAGCGAGCACGCTGCCCTCTGGGTACTTGACGAAATCGAGCGTCAGCACCAGGGGACGTGGCTGCGCGTCGGTCCGCCCATCGTTACGCACGAAACCCAGGCTCGACGTCACACGACCTCCAGACCTTGCACGGTAGTCGAGATGCCAGCTCACCACAAGCCGTCAGCACGGCGCGGCGATCGCCTCGGGCGGGCGCAGAACCAACCACGGCAGCGGGTCAGAGCGGGAGGTCGACGAGCTGCAACGGCGGTGTGTCGTCGCCCAAAATGAGAGCGGCGATACGGGCAATGCGAGCTGGGGCGTCGGTAACCAGCAGGCGTACACGGCCGCCGCCGCCCTCGCCTGCGGTGCCATCGGTGCGCAGCCGCGCGGCGACCTCTTCGGCCACGGCCACCGCCGAGTCCACCAGAACGATGCCACCGCCCACGGCGCGGGCAATCGCCGACTTGAGCAGCGGGTAGTGCGTGCACCCCAAGATCAGGGTGTCGACGGTGCCGCAGAACTCCCCGAGGTAGATCGAGGCGACTGCCTGGGTGACCGGGTGGTCGAACCACCCCTCCTCAGCCAGCGGCACGAACAGTGGGCAGGCGCGCGCACGCACGATCGAGGTGCCGCCCACAACCTGGATCGCACGTTGGTAGGCCCCAGAGGCAACTGTCGATTCGGTGCCGATGAGCCCGATGGCACCGGAGCTCCGCGCCACGGCCGCTCTCGCGCCGGGCTCCACCACACCGATGACCGGCACCGGCAGCTCTCGTTCGAGCGCCGGTAACGCCGCAGCGGATGCAGTGTTGCACGCGATGACCAGCATCTTGATTTCCTCGCCGGCGAGAAACTGGGCGGCGCGCAGCGCATAGCGGGTCACGGTCTCGCCGGACTTGGTGCCGTACGGCAGGCGGGCGGTGTCGCCGAGGTACACGAAACGTTCCTCGGGGAGATGGCAACACAGGGCGGAGAGCACGGTGAGGCCGCCGATGCCGGAGTCGAAGACCCCTATCGGGCGCCGGTCACTCACGGCTCGACGACGTCCAAGTTAGGAGCAAGTGGCCGGCGAAGGTCGAGGTTGCCGAGGGTCGAGATCTCCTTGCCGCCGAACAGTAGCTGCACGCCGACGACGCCAGGGCAGTTGGCCACGACGCTGTTGACGATCGAGTACACGAACGCCAGCTCGGCGCTGGTGCCGGCGATGGAGGGCTGGGAAGGTGAGGAGAAGTCGACGAAGACCTGCCCTTTTCGGTCGGCGAATACCGTCTGCACCGACACGGCCCAGGGTATGGGCGAGGCCAGACCCGAGTGCGACCCGCCGAGGAGCTCATCGAGCACCAGGTGTACCCGGGCCTGAGTCCCGCTCGGCAGCTCCGCCACCTCGCGCGGCTCGCGCCGCAGCAGTCCGTGCTCGCCGACGAAGAATAAAACCAAGGTGGTGGTCTCCTGGCTGGCGACGACCGCGGTCGGCATCGCGGGGGGGGCGGACGGACGGCGACGGGCGCAGCCCGGGGCGGCGACCGCGAGCCCGAAGACGAGCGCGACGGGAAGCCACCGAAGCCCGGTTGCGAGTCCGCTCGGGGCGAGTCTTCTTGCCTTTGGTTGCGGACCGGCCGGGGTGGGGGTCACGGCGTTCCCGCCGGTGGGGAAGCGATGTCCAGGCTCGGGGTGCGGACGAACTCGGCGATCGCCTCGGCCAGCACCGAGGCGAGCTGATCCTGCACGGTAGCGTCCTGGAGGCGGTTGGCCTCCTCGGGGTTGGAGATAAACCCCAGCTCCACCAGCGCCGAAGGCATGGTGGCCCCGGTGAGGACGACGAACGGAGCCTGCCTGACACCCCGATCCTTGATGCCCTGCAGGGCGTTCAGACGTTCCTGGATGGTGTGAGCGAGGCGGGCCGAGGAGTTGAGGTTGGCCACGTACGCGAGGTCCCAGAGGATGAGCTGCAGGGCGTCCTCGCTGGCGCCGACGTTTTCTCGTGCAGCCGACTGTGCCGCCTGGGTGTCGCTGGGGTCGGCGCTCATGTAGTACGTCTCCGCGCCGCGAGCGCTACGGGCTGGCGACGCGTTGACGTGGATCGAGACGAAGGCGGCTGCCTGCAGCCGGTTGGCGACGGCGGTCCGCTCGGCAAGCCCCACCAGCTCGTCCCGCTCGCGCGTCAGCCGAGCGGTGATGCCGGCGACCTGCAGCCGCGCCGCGACACCGCGCGCAACAGCCAGCACGATATCCTTCTCCGCCGCGCCGGTCGGCGACTGGGCGCCGAGATCCTCGCCGCCGTGGCCAGGGTCGAGGACGATAACCGGGCCTTGGGGCTGCTGTACCATCGGCACCACCGGCTGTGCCTTCTGGAGCCGGATGACGAAGCGTGGCGGATCCTCGAGTGGGTAGCTCGAGGCCATCTCCTGATCGGGCGCGAGCCGAAGGGTAATGGAATCCTCGCCAAGCTCGGCGCCTCGCAGCTCATCAGCCAGTGGCAGCGCCGCACCCAGCTCGATCGGTGCGGTGAACTGGAGCGTCACGGCGCTGGCCGAGGAGCTCACCCGGGGTCGGCGCGCGGTGCCGCTGACCACCACCATGACGCCGCTTTCGGCCCGCACCACCGTCAGGATCAAGCGCTCGCGCGCGGTTGTCTTGCTGAGCACCGGCGCCGCCGGTGGGCCTCCCAGCGACCAGCCGAGTGGGGCCACGAGCGCGGCCGCGGTGGCGAACGACCCGAACACGCTGTCGCCCATCTGCCGCAGCGGGCCGGGTAAGTCGAGCAAGCGCCCACCGGCGACGGCCAGGCTGCTCCCCGGGGTGAACTGCACCTCGAGGTCAGCGAGGGTGGCGGTGAACGAGCCAGCCGCCGGTGCGAAGCCGACCTCGGCGCCAGTCAGACGCAGCAGGGCGAGGACATCGAGAAGGTCCCCACGCGCCGCCACCTCGACCGAGCCTTCCGGGGTGGTCACCGGTACGGCGGTGGCCGCTGCAGCGACCAGCAGGGTCGCCACCAAGCACAGCGGGACCGAGAAGGTGGACAGGACGGAGCAACGGCAGGCCTTCATTCGGGTCGGCAGCGTACACGCACGCGGGTGGCGGCGCAAGGGTGATCGGGAACCGCCAATCACCGGTCCCTGATATTCTTGCACGCGTGGACGAGACCAACCCCGCCGCTCCCACCAGCCTGGCACCGCATCCGGTTCTGGCCGATTACTACGGTGACGCTGCGGCTCGCCCGCAGTACGTGCAGCACCTTTTCGACTGCACGGCGCCCTCGTACGACCGGATCGAGCGCCTCATCGGCTTCGGCTCCGGTCCTTGGTACCGGCGCCAGGCGCTCGGGCGTGCCGGCCTTGCCGAAGGAATGAGCGTGCTCGACGTGGCGGTCGGCACCGGCCTGGTCGCCCGGGAGGCGATCACCATCGTCAAACGGCCTTCGTTGGTGAAGGGTCTCGACCCCAGCCCCGGGATGCTGCGGGAGGCGCGTCGGCAGCTCGGTCTCCCGGCTGTTCTCGGGTTCGGTGAGTGCATCCCCTTGCGCGATGCCAGCGTCGACTTCGTGAGCATGGGCTACGCTTTGCGCCACCTCGAGGACCTGACCGTGACGTTCCGCGAGTTCGCGCGGGTGCTGAGGCCAGGAGGCCGCGTGTGCCTTCTCGAGCTCACACGCCCGGCCAACCGGGTTGGCTGCGGTATGCTGCGGGTGTACCTCAAGTGGGTGGTGCCGTTTTTTACCGGTGTGTTTACCCGCAACCGCGATGCCCGCCTGCTGATGCGGTACTTCTGGGAGACCATCCAGGCGTGTGTGCCGCCTGAGCGCATCCAGCAGGCGCTGTGCGACGCCGGCTTCGTACGCGTGCGTCGCACCCTCGTGCTGGGCGTGTTCTCGGAGTACGTGGGTCGCGCTCCGGGCCCGGACGTTCCACCGGTTACCGAGGCCGATCGCCGGCGCGGCGGCACGTTCGCCGAGCGTGTCTTCCCGTTGTTCGAGTCGGTGACCCGTCCGGGCGTCTGACGGCTATCGTTCCACGATCGACAGCTCGATCTCACGCACCGGCTCCGGCACCTCGTCGAGCGCCGAAAGGAACCCAGTGAGCACGCCAGCAAGCGCCTCCTGCACGAATGCGTTCACACGGACGACCTCGCCGTTGACCTTGAGCGCTACCTCTCGACTCATATCCTGCCTCCCCATCCTCGAGGCTATCCGGGCACGGTTGGCGAGTCAACGGGAGCGCACGGGCGACCCAGCCGAGGTATCCTCCCGGGCGCGACCGCCGGCACGCGGACGCTGACTCGGATGGCCCCGCACTCACCGTTGACCAGCGGGCGCATCGCCCGGTTCTGGGCGCCGCTCGCCGCCACCTGGCTGATGATGGCGGCCGAAGGGCCGTTCGTCGCCGCGCTCATCGCCCGCCTGCCGGAGCCCAAGCTCAACCTCGCTGCGTGGGGCGTGGCCATCGCCTTTGCCATGCTGATCGAGGCGCCGGTGATCATGATGATGAGCGCGGCCACCGCCCTCGTGCGCGACCGCCAGTCGCTGGCAGCGCTGCGGCGGTTCGCCTACGCCCTCAATGGCACCGTCACTGCGGTCATGCTGGTGCTGCTCGTGCCCTCGGTGTTTTCCTTCGTGGCGGGGCGGCTCGTGGGCCTCCCCGAGGACGTGACGCGCCTTGCCCACCGCGCCACGGCGCTGCTGCTGCCGTGGCCGGCGGCGATCGGTTACCGCCGGTTCTACCAGGGGGTGCTCATCCGCCGGGGACAGACGCGGCGGGTGGCGTTCGGGACGGTGACGCGGCTGGTGGGGATGAGTGCAACGGGGCTGGCGGCGTACGCCGTCAATACCTGGCCAGGCGTGGCGGTCGGGGCACTCGCCCTGTCGGCCGGGGTGGTGCTGGAAGCGGCGGCGACGCGGCTGTGGGCGGCGCGAGCCGTGCGCGAGGTGGCTGCCAGTGAGGCAGCCGCAGGCAGCCAGGAGCTTTCCAGCGCGACCATCGCACGCTTCTACATCCCCCTCGCTCTGACCTCGGTGCTCACCATCGGCGTCCACCCCCTCGTCACCTTCCTCGTCGCCCACAGCCGCATGGCGTTGGAGTCGCTCGCGGTGCTGCCGGTCGTCACCGGGTTTGCGTTCGTTTTCCGGAGCGCCGGCCTCGCCTTCCAGGAGACCGGAATCGCCCTGCTGGGTGACGACCAGGGTGGGCGAAAGCCGCTGGCGTCTTTCGGGACGCTGCTGGCGGTGGCGAGTGCTGGCGCACTGGCGGTGGTGGCGTTCACCCCGGCCTCGGGCCTGTGGCTGGAGGGCGTGGCGGGGCTGCGGCCCGAGCTGGCGGGCTTCGCGATCGTTCCGCTGCGCCTGCTGGTGGTGGTGCCCGCCCTCGAGGTCTTGGTGAGCTTCCAACGCGCGCTGCTCGTGAACGCCCGCCGCACCCCGCCGATCACGTGGGCGACCGCCATCGAGGTTGCCAGTATCGCCTTCCTCATCTGGGTCGCCACGACCTGGCTCGACCTCGTGGGTGCCGTGGCCGCTGCGGCCGCCATCCTGCTCGGTCGCCTCGGCGCGACCGCTTTCCTTTGCCGGGCCGTGAGCGGGTCCTGTCCGCTGCCGGGGAGAGCTGGCGCCAGCGGCACCGCGCCGTAAGGTAGAATCACCCCATGCGCGTCGACGTGAAGAAAAAGGACGACGTCATCATCGTCGAGCTGGCCGGCAACCTGGTCGTCGGGGACGGGGATGAGATGCTGGGCGAGGTGATGGCGGAGGTGCTCGCAGAGGGGTGGAAGAGGATCGTGCTCAACCTCTCCAAGGTGCAGCGGCTGGACTCCTCTGGCATCGGCGAGCTGGTGGCCGGCTGGAAGCAGGCTCGCAAGCTGGGTGCGGCCGTCAAGCTGGTGCGTCTCGGTGACCGGGTGCGCCACGCCCTCCACCTCTCCCAGATGCTGCCGCTGCTCGAGATCTACGAGCAGGAGTCCGACGCTCTCGCCGCCTTTTCCTCCTGACCTCCCTCCTCTGCCCGCCGCCCAAAGGGTTCTCGCAAGGTCGCTGACGGCGTCGTCGGCCCGGCTCCAGGTTCACGGCTGGATGGCTGCCGCGTGACCGGGCGGATGCCAACCCGCAGCCTCTCACGCGCTGTCAGAGGACCACCGCGGTGCCGGGGTCGCCTTCTACCGCGCGGCCGATCACGCAGGCGCTGACACCGCTCGTTGCACACGCAGCCACGAGCTCGGCGACGTTTGGCCCAGGCACGGCCGCCAGCAGGCCCCCTGAGGTCTGTGGGTCGCACAGGAGCTGCACCGTCGAATCGTCGACGCCGACCGATCGGACCTTGTCTGCGGCCCAGGCACGGTTGGCGACCAACCCGCCCGGTACCGCGCCGGCGAGGACCGCCTCGAGCGCGCCGGGCAGGAGCGGCACGGCGGCAGCCTCGATCTCCAGCGCGACACGCGAGGCTGCCGCGAGCTCGAGGGCGTGACCCAGCAAGCCGAACCCGGTCACGTCCGTGAGAGCGTGCACCCCGACTTTCTGACAGGCGCGAGAGGCGTGACGGTTGGTCGCCGCCATCGTCTCGACGAGCGTGTGGGCCATGCCAGCGTCGAGCAGCTCTCGTTTGAGCGCGGTGGAGAGCACCCCGGTGCCGATCGGCTTGGTGAGGACGAGGACGTCGCCTGGCCGCGCACCAGCGTTGGTGAGGACTCGTTGGGGGTGTACCGTGCCGGTGACGGCGAGCCCGTACGTGAGCTCGGGCCCCTTGACCGTATGGCCGCCCATCGGTACCACGCCCTCGGCCACGAGCACGGCGAGCCCGCCGGCCAGGATCTGGCGCAGCACCTCCAGCGGCAAAGTGGCAATCGGAAAGGAGCACACCACCATCGCGCACAGCGGGTCAGCACCCATCGCATAGAGGTCGGAAAGGGCGTTGGTCGCGGCGATGCGGCCGAAGTCGAAAGGAGAGTCGACGATCGGCGGGAAGAAGTCGACCGACTGCACGAGCGCCAGCTCGTCGGAGAGCTGCAGCACCGCGCCGTCGTCGAACGTGCCGGTCCCCAGCAGCAGCCGGGGATCGCTCACCTCCGGCAGCTTTTCGAGCACCGCGTGCAGGTCCGCCGGACCCAGCTTGGAGGCTCAGCCGGCGCAGGATACGAGGTGCGTGAGCTTGAGGATCTCCTCGCGCGTCATCCCGGCGAGTATACCGGTTCGACTCGGGCCGGGCAGGTGGCCGGCTTCTTCCCTGCCGCTTCTCGGCGCCAGAGG
This sequence comes from Holophagae bacterium, assembly GCA_012516935.1. Taxonomy (GTDB): domain Bacteria; phylum Acidobacteriota; class Thermoanaerobaculia; order Thermoanaerobaculales; family Thermoanaerobaculaceae; genus JAAYVZ01. Next base: position 37,560 of record JAAYVZ010000141.1, on the reverse strand, counting down.
CTGCCGTGTCCGCCGTAGTGCTGCACGTTTGGCTCGGGGCGCCCGATCCGTGAGAAGCCTCGGTACGTCGTGGCACGACTCGCCGAGGGTTCAGAGTGCTTCGGCGGTACCGCGGCCCGCGTCGACGGCGACGAGCGCCCGGCGCGGGTCGACGGCCGTCGAAGCCGGGACACGCCGCCACTTTGCGGTCTCGGCCAGGGGTACACCGTCTCGCCACCGGCGGTAGTGCGTCCAAGGTGGCGGAATCGGGGGAACACGGCCATGTTGGGAGAGGGTGATATGAAGACGCGTGACCTGACGAGGTTGGGGATCCCCCGTGGGCCGTCCATCGGCGTGGCGCGGGCCGCGATCACTGCGGCGCGCGAGGCCGGCTGCGGTGAGCTCGGGATCATCGGCGATCTGCGCCGCGTTGCGGCCGAGCCCGGCCAATTCGTCGACGACCCGATCTGGGGCGAGCTGGCGCGGGCGATGGTGCAGGTCCCACCAGCGGCCCGACCGCGGACGCCACGCCAGGGATCGGCACCGTACCGGATCTGGGGGAGCGGGTTCGAGGACACAGCGCTGCAGCAGATGGCCAACGCGTGCAGCTTGCCGATCGCGCTGGCGGGCGCGCTCATGCCCGACGCCCACCAGGGGTACGGGCTGCCGATCGGCGGGGTGCTGGCCACCGACGACGCGGTCATCCCCTATGCCGTGGGCGTCGACATCGCGTGTCGGATGAAGATGACGGTCCTCGACCTTCCGCTGCACGTCCTCGAGCGCCGACAGGCCAAGCTCGCCTCGGTGCTCGAACGGGAGACCCGGTTCGGGGTCGGGGCCACGTTTCACGAGCGCCGCCAGCACGAGGTCATGGACCGCGACTGGTCGGTCTCGCGCGTTACCGAGCGGCTGAAGGACAAGGCGTGGAGCCAGCTCGGCACCTCTGGAAGCGGCAACCACTTCGTCGAGTTCGGGGCGCTCGAGGTGTGGAACGCGGAGCTCGGTCTCGAGCCGGGGGAGTATCTGGCGCTGCTGTCCCATTCAGGTTCGCGCGGTACCGGTAACGAGGTAGCCCGCCACTTCAGCGAGCTGGCCCGCTCCTTCCACCCCGAGCTACCTCGGGAGTTGGCGCATCTCGCCTGGCTCGATCTCGCCTCCCACTCCGGCCAGGAGTACTGGGCAGCAATGGAGCTCATGGGGCTGTACGCCGCTGCCAACCACGCCCTCATCCACCAGCACGTGGTGCGGGCGCTGGGGTGCGGCGTCCTGCTCGATGTCGAGAACCACCACAACTTCGCCTGGCGCGAGCGCCACCGCCTCCCTGACGGCACCCAGCGCGAGGTGGTCGTGCACCGCAAGGGCGCGACCCCGGCCGGGCGCGGCACCCTCGGCATCATCCCTGGCTCGATGGCGACCCCGGGGTACGTGGTGCGCGGGCGTGGCGAGCCGACCTCACTCGACTCCGCTGCGCACGGCGCAGGCCGTCGGATGAGCCGCGCCAGGGCCAAACAGGTCTACTCCTGGGAGGACGCCAAGCGGGTACTGCGTGCCGCCCGGGTGACGCTGCTGTCAGCCGGGCTCGACGAGCTGCCGATGGCGTACAAGGACATCGACGCGGTGATGGCCGCCCAGACCGACCTCGTCGAGCCGCTCGCCCGTTTCTCTCCCCGCCTCGTCAAGATGGCGCCCGGCGGCGAGCCGCCGGAGGACTGAGCGACCGTGCCGGCAGCGACACGGCGACCAGCGCGCTGAGCCCTCCGTGCGAGGCACGCGAGATCGAGCTACTCCGCGCGGCCACAGGTACGACCCATCTCCCGGTTCCAGAGCGACGACCTTCACCTGCGGTTTCGCTTGGGCGTCAGCTCCCCTCACCTCGGTGGCGGGGAGAGCGGCGATGGTCGCAACGGCGACGACGGCACCGGCGAAGCGTGTACCTGGTCTCGTGGTCGTCTCCGGTCGAGAGAAGGTAACCGGTTGCAGCTCGCGGTCTCCGGCGGTTCCGCCAGCGCCCGACGCTCGGCCTTAGAACCACAGCTCCACGCCGGCCGACAGCACCCGTCCGGGCGCCGGGTAGCCGGGGCGGTACTCGTACTTCGAGCCAGTGAGGTTCTCACCGGCAACGTACAGCTCCGCTGCTGCTCGCGAGCCGAACGGGAGCCGGTATCCGGCCTTGAGATTGAGCAGGAAGTAGCTGTCGATCCGGGTCTGGCTGGTGGCGTAGCGCGGGTTGAGGACCGCCTGGGTGTCGACCCACTCAGCGTCGAGGCTGAGGCGGACGTGCTCGATGGGGAGGCACGAGAGCCCGGAGACCAGCGACCACTTCGGCGCGTTGGGAACGTCGGTCGGACTTGGGTCGAGGTAGGTCGCGCCAGCGAACACAGCCACCGACTGGCTCGGTGCGATGCTCAGCGAGGCCTCGGCGCCGCGAATCGTGAAGTCGCCGAGGTTGGCGAACATCGGCGGTGGGGGTGGAGGCGGCACGAAGCGCAGTGCGTCGTTGACTCGGTCGCGGAACACCGTGAGCTGCGCCCGGGTCGAGTTCGAGAGCCGTTGCGAGATACCTAGCTCAGCGTGGTCGAGTCGCTCCGCTTCGAGGTTCTTCCAGGTGTCGCCCCGGTTCCACATGGAGTACATCACCGCCGTGTACACACCGGGGAGGTTGAAGGCCTGCGCGAGGTTGGCGTGTAGCTCGGTGCCGCCCCGGCGCACCACGAGGCCGGCTTGCCCGCCCCAGTGGCCGCCGAAGTCCGCGGAGTCGGTGTAGCGTACCCCGATCGACGGCGTGATCTCGGTCGCCGTCCCGAAAGTCCTGGCGACCATGGCGTACCCGGCGTTGTTGTGGAGCATCAGCTCGGAGAAGACGAAGGTGGAGGTCGGGCGCCTCTCGGTGGTCGACCCGCCATGCGTGTCGTGGTCGAATCCGACCACCAGCTCGGTCCGATCCCCGAGTCGCAGGTTCTCCTGGAGATGCAGGCCATAGCTCGAGAAGTCGGTGAGGGTAGTGAAAGCGTGACGCTGGCCGGCATCCCACTGCAGCCAGTCGATGCTGCCGTTGTCGTGATAGAGCTTGAGGCTGCCGGTGTGATTGCCATGCTGTCGGGTCAGCGTGACGATCGACAGCGTATCCTTGACTCCGAAGCGAGGGACCACCCCTGTTGCCGGCGCATCGACCCGGCCGGGATCGTCGGCCCAGGCATCGTTCGAGTGCACCTGGAGGCTGAGGTTTGTGCCCCGCGCGATCTCGTAGCCGAGTCGTCCGTAAAGCGTCCGCACGCGGCCGCCAGCGTTCTCGCGTTGCCCGTCGCTCAGTCGCTGACTGGCCGTCAGGTAGTAATCGAGGGCGCCGTGCCTGGCGCCGTGCTCGACGAGCACAGCGCTCGTCGCATGCTGGCCGAACGAGCCCATCACCCGCGTCGACATCCCCTCCTGGGTGGCGGCCTTGGGCAGCAGGTTGACGCCAGCGAACGCCATGGTGCCGAGCAGCACCGGCTGCGCGCTCTTGTAGACGTCGATGCGCTCGGCGGTATCGGTGGAAAGCGTGTCGAGCAGCGGGTGCGTCCACACGCCGGCGAAGCGTGGGATGCCATCGATCATGATTCCGATTTCCGCCCCCGGGCGGCCGGAGCCCTGGCCGCGGACGTAAACCGCGCCGCCATCGCCGCCACCGTAGGAGCCGACGAGACCATAGCGGGAGATCGTCACCCCGGGCATGCGGCGCAGCGCGTTGGCCAGCTCGCCAGCGCCCAAGTCGTCGACCTGTCGGGCGCTGATGCTCGTGATCTGGGTCGCGAACGAGGTGACGCGGTCGCTCTCGACGATCGGCGGGGCGACGATCGTGACCTCCTCGGTGAACCGCTTTACGGGGGCATCCGCCGGCGGGTTTTGCGGCTGCTGATCGTCCGGCTCGGCAGCGGGGCCCGTGGCGGCGATCGTCAGCAGTGCGGCACCGAGCACGGTCAGCACGCGCGAGAGGGAGCGAGGGTTCGAAAGCCGGTAATGGGTTGCCAAGATCTCCTCCTGTTCGGCCCCTCGTGGCCGTCACGACGACGTAGGCCCTGTCGGGGGCCGGCAACAAACAACGTTGGTGGCTCGTATGAACTCAGCACCAATCGTAATAACGAGGGCAGGCAGATCCACACGAGGACAGGGAGCCATCTACGCCAGCTCTTTTCCGGTGGAGCTCATCGACAGGCCGCCGTGCAGCACGCCCTTGTGCTTGCCCAGGCCGTCGGCGATGGCACGGATTTGGGCTGCACGACCCCGTACCAAGATGACCTCGACACAGTGGTGGTGGTCGAGGTGGACGTGTGTGGTGGCGAGGATCACCTCATGGTGGTCGTGCTGGAGGGCGGTGAGCTTCTCGCCAAGACCACGGGTGTGGTGGTCGTAGACCAGCGTAATGGTGCCGATCGCCTCCTCATCGAGCTCCCATGCCCGGTCGACCAGGCGTCCCCTGATCATGTCGCGGAGGAACTCGGAGCGATTGCCGTAGCCGGCCTCCTTGCGCAGCACCTCGAGCCGCTCCAGCAACGGCCGTTCGATCGAGATGCTCAAGCGCTCAAGATCCGCCACGCGACACCTCCGTATCACGACGCCAAGAATCGTAATACCGCTTCCGGGAGAAGTCCACCCGCCCTGCCGTCAGTGTGCGCCGTAGGGAATCGCGGGCGCCATCCGGGCACCCCTTCCGGGTTGTAAAGACACAGCAGGCCGGGTTTCCCCGGCCCTGAGAGTTTGGGATCATTGGTCGGGACGGCGGGATTCGAACCCGCGACCCCTTGAACCCCATTCAAGTACGCTACCAGGCTGCGCCACGTCCCGACCGTTGGCTGCGCAGGGTGCTGCGCTACGGCTACCTTTTCAGGATCTCGACGAGCTCCTCCAGCTCGCGACGGGTCTCAGCGAGCACCCGTAACGTGCTTTCTACCTTTTCCGAGGCCGGGCTGTCAACCGCGGTCGTCGCCGAGCTCTGGGCGACCGGGCGGACCTCCTCGGCGAGCCGCTTCTTGGCTCCGGCGACGGTGAAACGCTCCTCGTACAGCAAGTGTTTGATGCGCAGGATGAGCTCCACGTCGGCCTTGGTGTACGAGCGCTGGCCACCTGCGCCTTTGGCCGGAGCGAGGTCGGGGAACTCGGTCTCCCAGTACCGCAGGACGAACGGCTTGACGCCGGTCAGCTCGCAGACCTCGCTGATCTTGAGGTCGGCGCGGTCGGGAAAGACAACCTCATTCGCCATCGGCAGGCTCCTCGTCCTGCTGCGGCACCAGGGTGAGCCGGAGCTGCAGCGTCATGCGCCTGCCTCCCGTCCACACGGCCGGTACCGGCACCTCGACCTCGAGCTCGCGTACCTCGCCCATCTGGGCCAGGGCGCGGGGCACGGCGCGCTGGATGGCGGATACCTCCGCCGCCGGTGGTGGTAGCTCGACCTCGAGTGCCTCCTCGGGAGCGGTCGCCTCTGCGCTCTCCGCCAGCGGGGGCGCGTCGGCCACGGGCTCCTCCGGGACCATTTCTGGTTCCTCGGGCTCGATGAGAACCGCCTCGATGGGCGGTGGGGGCACTTCGACCTCGGCCGGTGGCGTCGGCGGTGCGACATCCACGTGGGGCAGGGTGAAGACGTCGTCGCCAGCGTCCTCTGGACTGGCCTCGGCGGGAGTTGCGAACGGGTCGTCGAGCACCAACGGCGGCTCGATGAGCGGTGGCTGTGGCGAGCTCTCGTCGGTGAAGGCGAAAACCTCCTCGGGAGGTGGCGGTGGAGCAGGGAGCGGTAGGGGCTCGGGAGCTGGCTCGGGGTGCGGCGAGGGTGGTGGCGCAACGGCCGGGATCGCTTCGGAGACCGGGGTTGGAGAGGCGGGCGGCGCGACCGACGGAGGTTCTGGCGGCGTCGGGGGGGGAGTAACCGGTGGGGGGGGGGAGGTGGGCTGAGGTGCCGCGTCGAAGGCCTGGTCGAGCAGCGGTCCGACCTTGACTCTCCTGGTTTCGGCGGGTTCGCGCTCGGCCGGGCCGGCCTCCGGGCGGGCCGCTGCCCCCAACTGGGACAGGTCCACGGGCGCTGGGGACGGCGGGAACGGGACCACGCGGCTGCTGCCGGTGGTCACTCGGCGATCCTCGAGCGGAGGGAGCGTCGAGACGAGGTCGGTCGGCATCCCCTGGGTGTCGGCACCCAGCTTGAAGCGGTCGCGCAGCGAGCGGGCGACCAGCTTTACCACGTTCTGCAGCGTCTCCTCGACCCCGATACCGACGGTCGCCACGGCCTCGAAAAACGGTGCGTTGTACTCGTTGATCCCGGCGTCCAGCTCCTCCACGGGGAGGATGTCGGAGAGATCGCGCTTGTTGTACTGCAGCACGTGCGGTAGGTCGGAGAGCGTGAGGCCCTGGAGCAGCAGGTTGTTCTTGAGGTCCTCCCAGGAGTCACGGTTAGAACGTGTGAGCTCACGCTGCGAGTCGGCCACGAAAACGACGGCGTCGACGCCGCGCAGCACGATCTGGCGGGTGGCGTTGTAGTGGACCTGGCCGGGCACAGTGTAAAGCTGCACCCGCAGCTTCATTCCCCGCAGGGTGCCGGCGTCGAGCGGCAAGAAGTCGAAGAAGATGGTGCGGTCACCACCGGCCGGGACGACCACCAGCTCGCCGCGGGTATCGGCCGGGTAGCCCTTGTACAGTGTCCGCAGGTTGGTGGTCTTGCCACCCAGGGGAGGACCGTAGTACACGATCTTCGCGATGATCTCCCGGGCTTGTGGTCGAAACTGAACCATCTTACGCGCTCCGTTCGCGTTTCCCACGCATGATAAACCGAATCGGCACCCCTGCCAACGGGAACGCGTCGCGAAGCACGTTCTCCAGGTAGCGCAAGTAGGAGAAGTGCAGCTCGCCGCCGCTCCAGAACAGCATGAAACGAGGGGGACCGCCGGAGAGCTGCGTGGCGTAGTACAGCCTACCCGGGCGACGCCCACCCGGAGGCGGCTGGCGATCCCAGGCGGCGTGCAGCGTGCGGTTCAGCTCGCCGGTGCCGACGCGTAGGAAAAAGGCGTCTCCCCCCGCCGCCGCAGCTGGAAGGATGCGCTCCAGCCCCCATCGCTCGCGCGCCGAGGTGAACAGCACGGGGGTGCCCTTGAGGAACTTGAAGCGCTCCAGGATCTGCCTCTCGAGCATCCTCCGGCGGTCGGGCTCGCCGGCCTCGAGAAGGTCGGCCTTGTTGACGACCACCACGCCGGCCCGCCCCGCTTCGTTGATGAGGCCGGCCACGTGCGCATCCTGGGCGGTCACGCCTTCCCCGGCGTCGAGCAGCAGCAGGCAGACGTGGGCGCGCTCGATAGCCCGGCGGGCCATGACCACGCCGAGCACCTCCGGCCCGCGGTCGGTGCGGCCTTTGCGGCGGATCCCGGCGGTGTCGACGAGGCGGAGCGTGCGATCGCCCCAGCGGACGACGGTGTCCACCGAGTCGCGGGTGGTCCCGGGCACGGCCGAGACAATGACCCGCTCCTCGCCCAACAGGGCGTTGAGCAGCGACGACTTGCCGACGTTGGGGCGACCGACGATGGCGACCGCGAGCTCGGGCACGACCGGGCTGGTCTCGGCTGGTGGCGGCAGTACGGCCTCCAGCCACTCCCAAAGCTCGTCGAAGCCGTGCCCGTGCTCGGCCGACAGCACGACGACGTCGAACCCCAGGCCGCTGAACTCGCCGAACCCCAGCCGGGCGTCTCGGCGGTCAGCCTTGTTGACCACCAGCGCCACCGGTTTGCCGGTGCGCCGCAGTGCTGCCGCCAGCTCTTCGTCGCCCGGAGTCAGCCCGGCGGCACCGTCGACCAGCAGCACGGCAACGGTGGCGCTCTCCACCGCCGCCAGGGCTTGCCTCCGGATCTGCGCCGGGATCACCGCCTCGCTGTCCGCTTCGAACCCGCCGGTGTCCACGACCACAACGGCACCGCCACCGGGGCGGGCCGCCTCGCCGATGACCCGGTCGCGGGTCACCCCCGGGAGGTTGTGGGTGATGGCGCGCCGCACCCCGGTGAGCCGGTTGAAGAAGGTGGATTTGCCGACGTTGGGCCGGCCCACGATGACGATGGTGGGCAGGGTGGGTACCACTGCCTCGATCGGGGGGTGACCCCGAGCGGCGCGGCGTTTCGAGCGCAGCTCGCTCACGGCAGCCTCGTCATTCGGCAAGAGTAGCACCCGGCCGGGGCCGCCGGGTCAGCGCAGACGAGCGCCCACCAGCGGCCACCTCTTGGTGCCGCTGCAGCCCCCGGCACCGGTGAGCGTCGTCGTGACCTCGCCGGAGAGCCCACCGAACCCGTCGACGGTGCCGACGAGCTCCATGGTGACGCCGAGGCCCCCCACGGTCCCCCCGGCCGTGAACGAGAACGTCCCATCCTCCAGCGCGACGGGTGGGTTCAGAAGCTGTGCGATCCGCAGCAGCTCGCCGCCGGTACACGAGGTGCCCACATCCTCGTCGGTGATCAGCACCGTGGCCTCGACCTGGGTGATCGTCCCGTTGCTGACCACCAGCGTCACCGGGGTGTCGTAGCTCGCCTTGTCGACCTTGCAGAGGTAGGTGCCGGCACTGCCCATGCCGGCCATCTCGACGGTCGAAGGGTCGCCGGTGCGGTTGTCGATGTGGGAGGCCGAGGCGATGACCCGGCCGGGACCGGCGATGACCTTGACTCGGACGCGCTGGTTGCTTCCCGGGGTGGGGTTGATGGCGAGGAGCGCGAGGTCGAGCTGCTTGGCTTCCCGAGGCCGTAGGCTGACCGGCACCATGCCGAGGGTTTGCCCGGCGGCGTCGAGCCGCTCGACGTTGAGGCTGGCGCTCTGCCCGGTGGTTTCCACGAACGCGAGGTTCGAGCGCCAGACGCCGTCGGTGCCCTGGCCGTCTTGGTCGAGGCCGATGATATCCACGATCTCACCCGAGCCAACCGCCTGGGCGGCCGGGATGCCGGAGAAGAACTGCCCAGCGGTGCCGGCGCCGCGCTGCTTGCTTTCGACGGTGACGTTAGCGTCGTAGGACGAGCCGGTCACGAACACCCCACGATCCGAGACCACGCGCAGCGCGCCGTAGGTGCTGTCCTTGCCGAACTGTGACAGGACGATGTCCGGGAAGTGCCGGACCTCGCCGGGGTTGACCGTCACCCGGCGCGAGTCCGGGTTCTCGTTGGCCTGGTTGCGCAGCAGCAGGAAGATATCCACCGTGGCCGCCTGACTGCCGGGGTTGAAGATCCACAGGTCGGCCCGCCACTGCGCGCGGACACCGTTGACCAGCTGTCCCTGTCCGTGCCCCACCGAGGGCACGAAGAGGTCCTTGCCCGGCTCGAGGGCCCAGGCGACGGCCCCAGCTAGGGACAGGGCGGCGACGACTGCGAGGATGCGCTTCATCGGTCACTCCTTCCGAGCAGCAAGACTACCCTCCAGAAAGCGAAGCGACCACCGCTCGGGGGCGGAGGTCGCTCCGCGGTGTGAGGCCGGTCACCTCGTCAGTCCGAAACCCAGCCAGCCCTCCACGCGTGGCTCACCGTGCCGTTGCAGGAAGCCCAGTCGCCGGTGCCGCCAGCGGTCACGCTGGTGAGCGTGCCGGACCAGGTACCGTTGGCGGCGCGCGTACCCGTAAGCGTCCAGGTGGTGGTGAAGATCGTGTGGTTCGGCGCGTCCTCGTACCGGATCGCCACGGCAGGGGCGGTGAAGGCATTGCCCGAGATGGGGATGCTGGTGCCGAGGTCGGGACCGAAGTCGAGCGTGAACGGTACCGAACCGCAGACGATCCCGGCGACTCCCGCGTAGTCCGTGACGGCGGAGGAGCCCACGACGATGCGCAACCCTCCGTCCACCCTCTCGCCGTCTTGACTATGGACCGTGACCATGCCCTCGAACGTGCCGGTGGCGGGGATCCCGGTACCGGCCGTCGTGGTCATCTCGATGGTGAACGGGTCATTGGTGATGTTGTCGAGGCGCGAGGCCGCAACCAGCACCTTGCCGGCGCCGCCGGTGACCGTCATGCGCACCCGTTGATTGGTTGTCGAGGCGCCCTGAAGCTTTTCCAGTACGTTGTTGATCTGGCGGACGCCGTATGCCCCGATGGCCTCGGTGATCGTCGCTTTGACGATACCGGAGGCGCTGATGCGCTCGATCTTGAGGTTGGCGGCGTTGCCCGACACCTCGACGAACGCCAGGTTCGAGCGCGTCGCGGTGTCCTGGGCGAGCCCGACGATGTCGGTGTACTGCCCGTTGCCGATCGCTAGCGCGGACGACAGCCCCGGGTAGAACTGGCCGGCGGTGCCGGTCGAGGTTTGCCCCTGGACCTTGACGTTGGCGTCGAAAATTCGTCCGGTCACGACCACGTCCTGGTCGGACACGAACCGGAGCGCGCCGAAGCTGGTGCCCGACAGCCCGAAGGTGGTCGAGAGGATGCCCGCGAGCTCACGGGTTTCGAGGGCGTTCACCTCGATCCGGCGCGAGGTCGGGGTGGGGTTGCCACCACTGCCCGTAGTGCGAGGCAAGAAGTAGATGTCGACGATCGCCTTCTGCGTTGCCGACGGGTTGAAGACCCAGGCGTCGGTACGCCACTGACTGGTGCCGGACCCGGGGCCCTGGCCGGCTGAAAGGATGAACGTTTCCTTGGCCGGCGGAAGCGCGAAAAGTGAGCTGGCCACCGCGAGCGCCACCAAGCCGAGCACGAGCTTTCTCATCATGTCCTCCTTGCGACGTCGCCCCTCCCCGAGCACGACCACTGGGCCTGGCGACACGACGCGTGCGAGCATTATAGACGGATCTTGACCCAACGAGCGGACGATTGCAACGCTCCGAGGTGCGCCTCGTCACGCCCGCAGCTCCCACGGTTTCCCGAGCGTGGTCGCGACGTCAGCGGGCGAGGGCCTGCCGGTCGTGTCTTGGTAGGAGGTTGAGGACGCAGTGAGCCCGAGCTAGCTGTAGGTGAGCGCAGGGGGTCGGCGGCCCCCCCGGAGAAAGGCTACGCGAGTCTGAATTCAGTTCAGGCGAGCGCGGGGGGTTCGGGGGGGCACGAGCCGACGGGTGGGGGGGTGGAGGGTCGGCGGCCCCCCCGAGAAGAATGGTGCCGAAGGCCGGACTCGAACCGGCATGGCTTGCGCCACACGCCCCTCAAACGTGCGCGTCTACCAATTCCGCCACTTCGGCACGCCACTCCATCGTTGGGATTCTACCTCAGCTCGGCGTCTCGGCAGGAGCGGAGGGAGCGGGCTGCTCCGGCGCTGGAGCTGTCGCCGGGCTCGGCACCGGGGTCGCGGGTGCAGCCACTGCTGGCTGGTCCTTGACGGTCTCGGTCACCGAGCGGCTCTTGCGTGCCGTCATCACCGACAGCCCGATGCTGAGGACCACGAACGTCACGAACGATCCGGTGGTGAGCTTGTGCAACAAGGTGGTCGTCCCACGGGGCCCGAACGAAGCCTGTGAGGTGCCACCACCGAAGGCGGCCGCCACGTCAGCACCCTTGCCCTGCTGCAGGAGCACGACCAGGATCAGGAAGAAGCAGACGACAATGAAGAGGATCACCAGCAGTGTGTAAAGCACGAGAGCGACTCCTCAGCCAGCCCGGCTCGAGCCGGAAGCAGCGTGGATGATAGCTGAAAAGGCATCAACGTCAAGGCTGGCGCCCCCCACCAGCGCGCCGTCCACATCGGCCTGGGAGAGGATCGCTGCGGCGTTCTCCGGCTTGACGCTGCCGCCGTAGAGGATGCGCAGGCCGGCCGCGGCGTCGCTGCCCAAAAGGCTGGCGATCCTCTGCCGCAGGAAGGTGTGGGCTTCCTGGGCCTGCTCGGGAGTGGCGTTGCGGCCCGTGCCGATCGCCCACACCGGCTCGTACGCGAGCGCCAGGCGGGTCGGGTCGAGCCCGGCCAGCACGGCACTCTGGCGCTCGAGCACAGCCAGCGTCTGGCCTGCCTCGCGCTCGGTGAGCAGCTCTCCCAGGCAGAAGATGCAGCTCAGGCCAGCGCGCTGGGCGGCCCGGGCCCGGGCGGCAGCGGTGGCGTCGGTCTCACCGAAATACTGCCGTCGCTCCGAGTGCCCCACGACCACCCACGTCACCCCCAGCTCGGCCAGCATCGGGGCGGCAACCTCACCGGTAAAGGCGCCTTTCTCCTCCCAGTGGCAGCTCTGGGCGCCGATCGCCACCGCCGAGCCGGTGGCCACCATCACCGCAGCGGGAAGCAGGGTGTAGGGCGGACACACCACCACCTGCGGGTTGCCCGGCTGCAGGTGGCCAATGAGTGTCTCGAGGTAGCGCTGCACCCCGTCGAGCGTGCCGAACATCTTCCAGTTGGCGGCGATGAGCGGGTGCCGCATCACCGCTCCTCGAGCACCGCGACGCCGGGCAGCACGTCGCCAGCCAGGAACTCGAGCGAGGCGCCGCCACCGGTCGACACGTGCGAGAGCTTGGCCGCTAGGCCGGCCTGCTGAACCGCGGCCACCGACTCGCCGCCCCCGACCACCGAAAAAGCGCCGGAGTCGGCGAGGGCCCTGGCGATCGCCAGCGTTCCCTCGGCGAACGCCGGCTTCTCGAACACACCGGCCGGGCCGTTCCAGAAGACAGTCCTTGCCCCGGTCACCACAGCCGCGATGGCCGCCCGGGAGGCAGGCCCGATATCGAAGATCCTGTCGTTCGCCCCCACCTCGCCAACGCCCACCGTACGGCCGGGTGACTCGAGGTCGGAGGCCACAACCACATCGGTTGGCAACAGTACTGCCACCCCCCGCTCCGTGGCCGTGGCCATGATCTCGCGCGCGGCCTCGGCGAGGTCGGGCTCGGCGAGTGACGTGCCGATGCCGATCCCCTTCGCCAGCAGGAAGGTGTTGGCCATGCCACCGACGAGCACCAGCGTGTCGGCCTTGGCGGCCAGCGCCTTGAGCGTCGCCAGCTTGTCGGAGACCTTGGCACCTCCGACGACCGCCACGAACGGCCGCTCCGGGTTGTCCCGCACCTTGCCGAGCGCCCTCAGCTCCCGGGCCATGAGCGGCCCCGCGGAGGGAGCGGCGAAGAGCTTCGCCACCCCTGTGGTGGAGGCGTGAGCACGGTGCGCGGTGCCGAACGCGTCGTTGACATACAGGTCAGCGAGCGCCGCCAGCTTCCGGCAGAGCTCCGGCGAGTTGCTCTCCTCGCCGGCGTCGAAGCGCAAGTTCTCGAGCAGCAGCACATCGCCGGGACGCGCTGTGGCCACGGCCTGCCGCGCTGTCGCATCCGCCGTGTCGGGCACGAACCGCACCGCCCGGCCCACGTACTGGGCCAGGACCGGGGCGACCGGAGCCAGCGACAGCGCGGGGTCGGGTTTGCCCTTGGCCCTTCCCAGGTGCGAGCAGGCCACGACGATGGCGCCGCGTTCGGCCAACGCGCGGACCGTGGGTGCGGCCTCGCGCACGCGGGTGTCGTCACGGACCTTGCCCTCCTTGAGCGGCACGTTGAGGTCGAGGCGAACCAGCACCCGCTTGCCCGCCACCTCCAGCCGGTCCATCTGCCGCAACATGCTCACCTCCCGAGGTACAGCCGCGCCACGTCCACGCACCGGGCCGCGTACGCGTACTCGTTGTCATACCAGGAGAAGACCTTGCCGATCCGGTCGCCGATCACCATGGTGGACGGGGCATCGACGATCGAGGAGGCGGTGGTGCCGCGGAAGTCGATCGACACCAGCGGCTCCTCGCACACCTCGAGGATGCCGTGGAGCTCACCCGAGGCGGCGGCACGGAAGGCGTCGTTGATCGCCTCGACGGTGACCGGCTGGTTGGTGGTGAAGGTGAAATCGACCAGCGACACATCGGCGGTGGGCACCCGCACCGCCACGCCGTCCAGCTTGCCCTTGAGCTCGGGGAACACCTCGGCGATCGCCCGAGCGGCCCCGGTCGAGGTAGGGATCATCGACACCGCTGCGGCGCGGGCTCGGCGCAGGTCCTTGTGCGGGAGGTCGAGGATCTTCTGGTCGTTGGTGTAGGCGTGGATGGTGGTGAGGAAGCCGTCGTGGAGGCCGAACTGCTCACGCAGCACCTTGACCACCGGCGCCAGGCAGTTGGTGGTACAGGAACCGTTGGAGACGATGAGGTGCTTGGCCGGGTCGAGCAGCATGTGGTTGACCCCAAACACGACCGTGAGGTCCACGCCTTTGGCCGGGGCGGAAATGACGACCCAACGCGCGCCGGCGTCGATGTGCGCCCGAGCCTGCTCACCCTTGGTGTAGCGGCCGGTCGCCTCGATCACGAGGTCGATTCCCAGCTCTTTCCACGGCAGCTTGGTCGGATCGGGGATAGCGGTCACTTTGACCGTGGTCCCACCGATCTCGATTCCATCGGCGGTGGCGTTGACGTCGCGGTTCCAGCGCCCGTGAACCGAGTCGTACTTGAGGAGATGAGCCAGCGTGGGAGCATCGGTGATATCGTTGATGGCGACGATCTCGAAGTCCGAGTTACCGAACATCTGCCGGAATACGAGCCGGCCGATCCGTCCAAATCCGTTGATAGCGACACGCAAGGCCATAGTCAGTCCCCTTTCGGCTCGCGCAGTATAGCGCGCGCCTTCCCTTCCCTCTCCCGAACGGGCGCTCGGTGCTTATCAATCCCGTGCAGCGAGCCAGCCGGCGGCCTGAGCTGGATTGCTCCGAGTCGTCACCGCTCGTCGCCCAGGCGACATGAAGTTGCGGCTGGTCAAGCTCATGCCACCCACCGTTATCGAATGGCTGGACGGCGCAAGGGCGAAGCCGCTGCGTCCTGGCGCCAGAGTGCATATCCCGCCTGGGATGCCAACGATCGTCCACTCGCCACTGCTGTTCGTACGAGCGGATCGCGCTCCAGCGCGAAGCACGACGCCGGCTGGGCCTTTCCCGCTGACCAGGAAGTTGGGAGCCCCAGCGTGGGTGCTTGTGCTTTTCTTGGTCATCCTCGGCATCGGCCATCCCGCAACGCCGCAAAAGGCGGAAAGCGGGCCTCCCGAGCGTGCAGTGGACCGCAAGGGGTGGACGGGTCTCGGGCAGGGGTGGTACACTTCGCCTCCCGGTGTGGGGCCGTAGCTCAGCTGGGAGAGCGCTAGAATCGCACTCTAGAGGTCGGGAGTTCGATCCTCCTCGGCTCCACCATAGATAACCCAGGGCTTACAGACCGCCATGCGGCGGTCTGTTGCCGTTTTTCGAGCTTTCGCGCTCGGATTTTTCCTTTCGTGCCCGCGCCACCAGCACGCGGAGGGCGTCCTCGCTTGGAGATGTCGTGTGTGGCGCTGTTACACTGGCGCCCGCCGGCTCAGCCGGTCGGGGGCAGCATGCGAGCGATCGTGAGTGGAGCGGTGCTGGCGATGGCGGCGAGCGCGTGGGCGGGTGAGCCGGTCACGGTGGTCGAGGCGACGGACTATGCGCGAACGTCGTTGTACTCCGAGGTGGTGGAGCACCTCGAGCGAGTGGTGGCTGGCTCGAACCTGGCAGCGCTCTCGACCCTCGGTCGCTCGCCGGAGGGGCGAGATATCCCGCTTGTGATCCTATCGAAGGAGCGGGTGCGGACGCCGGCGGAGATGGCCGCCACAGGCAAGCCGGCGGTGCTGGTCATGGCCAATATCCACGCGGGTGAGGTGGAGGGTAAAGAAGCGTGCCAGATGCTCGTACGCGAGGTTGCCTGCGGTCACCTGGTGGGCCTGCTCGAGCATCAGGTGGTGTTGGTGGTGCCGATTTTCAACCCGGACGGCAACGACAAGCTGGGGCACAACCGCCGGGACGCCGGGCCGGAGCTTGCCGGCGTTCGCCACAACGGCCAGTACCTCGACCTCAACCGCGACTACACCAAGCTGGAAAGCCCCGAAGTGCGGGGGCTGCTGCGCGTGCTCCGCGCCTGGGACCCGGTGCTGCTGGTCGACATGCACACCACCAACGGTTCGTATCATCGCGAGCCGGTGACCTACACGACTGGCGGTAACCCCAACGGTGCAAAGGCACTGACTGACTATATGTGGGGTGCGCTGTTTCCGGCGGTGGCTCGCAAGCTGCAGAGCACGCATGGCTGGGCCAGTGTGCCGTACGGCAGCTTCGTGAATGCCGAGCACCCCGCCAAGGGCTGGGAGAACGACAGCCTCGAGGCCCGCTACGGGACCAACTACGTGGCGCTGCGCAATCGGCTGACGATCCTGGACGAGAGCTACTCGTACGCGGACTTCCGCACCCGAGTGCTGTCCTCGTATGCGTTCGTGCTGTCGATCCTGGAGTACACCAACGCCCACGCGGCGGAGATCGTGGCGCTCGTGCGCCGGGTCGACGCCGAGACCCGGGACTCGTTCGCTCGCGAGCCGTTCGCAGTCGGGTGGCGGCTCGCCCGGCTGATGGACGTAACCGTCGAAGGGTTCGAGCACGTGAAGGTGGCGACCACCGCCGAGGAACGGGTCAAGTACCCGTGGTGGGGTGAGTTCCGGATGAAACCCACACAGACGCACCGGGATTACACGATCCCTTACATGGCGCGGGCCGAGCCCACGCGTACGGTGGAGCTGCCGGCGGGGTACGTGCTGCTGCCGGGCTTCGACGAGGCGGTGGTGAACCTGCTTCGGCACGGCATCGCCGTCGAGCGGCTGGGCCGGAGGGGCACGGTCGAGGCGGAGCGATTCGCACTCGAGAAGGTCGAGACCGCTGCGGGTCTTTTCCAGGGGCACGTGCAGGTCAGCCTCACGGGCTCTTACCTGAGGGGTGAGGTGGAGCTGCCCGCAGGATCGGTGTTCGTGGATATGCGGCAGCCACTCGCGCGGCTCGTGCCGGTGCTGCTCGAGCCGTCCTCGACCGACAGCCTCGCCGCTTGGGGGTTTTTCAACCGCGCCCTGGTTCGCCAGTGGAGCACCGAGCCGGGCATCTACCCGGTGCTGCGCGTGAGCGCGCGCCCGGCGGTGCCGCTGCTGGTGCTGCGCGAGGACGAGGTCGGGGACGCGTCGGGGCCCATGGTGCACTGACCTTGGGTACACTGTCCAGGCCATGGGCGTCGTGCTGCTGCTGTCGGGGCCGCCTGGGGTGGGAAAAACCACCGTGATCCAGAAGATGTGCGAGCAGCTCGCGGGGTGGCGTCTGGCCGGCTTCACCACCGCCGAGCTCCGCCAGGAGGGCCAACGAGTCGGCTTCGTGGGCAAGGGGTTCTCGGGCCAGAAGCGGCTCATTGCCCACCTCGACCACCGGGGCCCGCAGCGAGTCGGGCGCTACGGCGTGTTCGTCGATGCGATTGACGCCTTGGCGTCCGAGCTGGCGCCCGCGCCAGGGGTGCAGCTCTACGTGGTCGACGAGATCGGCGGCATGGAGTGCTTGAGCCGCGAGCTGGTGCGGGCCGTGCACCGGGTACTGGACGGCGGGGTGCCGCTCGTCGCCACCGTGGCGATGCGCGGCAGCGGCCTGGTCACCCACGTCAAGGAGCACCCGGGGGCACGCCTGTTCGAGGTGACACCCGCCAACCGTGACCAGCTTCCGGCCGAGCTTACCGTCGCTCTCCAGGCGGCAGCCGCCCACCGCTAGCCCGCTCCTGGCCCGGGTACCGCCCTGCTGTTGACGCGGTGACCCACGTGTACTCGCCTTTCGCTGATCACCAGCCGCGGTAAATCGGAATTCCCGCTCGCCTTTCTCGGTTTCGCCGGTGGGGGGAAAGGTTGCGGATCACCGCCACGGAAGAAACGGGGCTTCGCCTGATGGTCCAGCTCGCGGGCCGCTACCCGGCGATGGCAGCGGTCGGTGACCTGGCGACTGCGGAAGGCCTCGCCGAGCCGTTTGCCGCCAAGGTCGTGGCCCTGCTCAAACGAGCGGGTCTCGTACGGGCCGCCCGAGGCCGGGGCGGCGGCTACTCCCTCG
Organism: Holophagae bacterium; assembly: GCA_012516935.1. GTDB lineage: Bacteria > Acidobacteriota > Thermoanaerobaculia > Thermoanaerobaculales > Thermoanaerobaculaceae > JAAYVZ01. Next base: position 19,783 of record JAAYVZ010000141.1, on the reverse strand, counting down.
TTGCTCCGCCGGAGCAGATCACGGTGCTGCAGGTATTTCGGGCGCTCGGCGAGCGGTTGTTCGACGCCCGCTTCTGCGACCGCCACGGGTACGTCGAGGCGGCCTGCCGCCGCCATGAGGACTGTGCGCTGCGCCCGGTATGGATCCACCTCGAGGCCACCGTGACGGAGCTTTTCGGAGGCATCACCGTTGCCGATCTGGTGAGCGGTGAGACGCACATGAAGGGTCGCTTGGCGGGCCGCGTGGTGGTCGAGCACCGCGTGCCGGAGCGGCCGTCAAAGAGAGGGATTTCGCCGTGACCCAACCGCGTCCTGTCGTGTTCGCGTGCCGCTGTGTGCATGTCTGGGTGGGTGACCGTGAGGTCGTCAAGGGTGTGGATCTGGTGGTGGCGCCGGGGGAGATCCACGCCATCATGGGACCGAACGGCTCCGGGAAGTCCTCGTTTGCCAATGCGCTGATGGGGCATCCGGCGTACACGCTGGAAGGCCAGGTGGAGCTGAATGGAGAGGACGTGAGTGGCCTCTCCCCGGATGAGAAAGCACGGGCCGGGATGTTCCTTGCCTTCCAGTACCCAGTTGCCATCCCGGGGGTGTCGGTGGCGTCATTTCTGCGCGCCGCACTCACGGCGGTGCGAGGCCGGGAGATCCCGGTTCGCGAGTTCCGGCGTGAGCTCCATGCCCGCATGGAGGAGCTCGAGATGGATCCGGCGTTCGCCGGACGACATCTCAACGATGGGTTTTCCGGCGGCGAGAAGAAACGCCTCGAGATCCTGCAGCTCCTCATGCTCCGTCCCCGCTTCGCCTTACTCGACGAGACCGACTCCGGGCTCGACATCGACGCCCTCAAGGTGGTCGCTGCCGGCATCAACGCCGCCGCCCGCGAGGATGTCGGGATGGTGTTGGTGACCCACTATCAGCGTCTGCTCGACCACGTGCAGCCGCACGTCGTGCACGTTCTCGTGGAAGGACGGATCGTGCGCAGCGGCAAACCGGAGCTGGCACGGGAGCTCGAAGCGCGCGGCTACGATTGGCTGAGCCGCGAAAACGGTAGGGCGTGATGGCCTCGCCCCCGCTCCTCACCGACATCGGTTCGGACTACAGCCAGCGCTACGGATTCCGTAACCCTGAGCAGTACTTCGTGAAGGCGCCGATCGGCCTTTCCCACGAGGTCGTGGAGATGATCTCGCGCCTGAAGGCCGAGCCCGAGTGGATGCGGACGTTCCGCCACCGCGCCCTCGATACCTTCCTGGCCAAGCCGATGCCCTCGTGGGGCAACTCCGAGCTGTTGTCGCAGATCGAATTCGACCAGATCACCTATTTCGTGCGCGCCACCGAGCGGCTAGGGGAGAGCTGGGACGACGTGCCGGAGGATATCAAACGCACTTTCGATCGGTTGGGGATCCCCGAGGCCGAGCGGAAGTTCCTGGCTGGCGTGTCGGCGCAGTACGAGTCGGAGGTGGTGTACCACTCGGTCAAAGAGGAGCTCACCCGTCAGGGCGTCATCTTCCTCGACATGGATTCCGGGCTGCGGGAGCACGAGGCGCTGGTGCGCAAGTACTTCGCCACCGTAGTCCCGGCTGAGGACAACAAGCTCGCGGCGCTCAACTCGGCGGTGTGGTCGGGCGGCTCGTTCGTCTACGTGCCGCCGGGCGTGGAGGTGGCGATCCCCTTGCAGGCGTACTTCCGGATCAACGCCGAGCGCATGGGGCAGTTCGAGCGCACCCTCATCGTCGCCGACCGTGGTGCCCGGGTGCACTACGTCGAGGGGTGCACGGCGCCGGTCTACTCGACGCACTCGCTGCACTCGGCGGTGGTCGAGCTCATCGCCCTGCCCGGGGCGCACATCCGCTACACGACGATCCAGAACTGGGCCACCAACATCTATAACCTGGTGACCAAGCGGGCGGTGGCGTACGAAGACGCGGTGGTCGAGTGGGTGGACGGCAACATCGGCTCACGGCTAACCATGAAGTACCCGTCGATCCTCCTCAAGGGGGAGCGCGCCCACGGCGAGGTGCTGTCGATCGCCTTCGCTGGCCCCGGCCAGCACCAGGATGCCGGCGCCAAGGCGATCCACTTGGCGCCCAACACCAGCTCCAAGATCACCTCCAAGTCGATCTCCAAGGACACCGGGCGCGCCACGTATCGCGGCATGGTCAAGGTGCGGCGCGGGGCGCACGGCAGCCGCACGGCGGTGCAGTGCGATGCGCTGCTGATCGGCGAGAAGGCGCGCACCGATACCTACCCGACGATGGAGATCGCCGAGGACGACGTGCGCATCGAGCACGAAGCGCGGGTTTCCAAGCTCGGCGACGAGCAGCTCTTCTACCTGCGCTCGCGCGGGCTGTCGGAGGACCAGGCGCGGCTCATGATCGTCAACGGGTTCATCGAGCCGTTCGTGAAGGAGCTGCCGATGGAGTACGCGGTCGAGCTCAACCGGCTCATCGCCCTGGAGATGGAGGGGTCGGTTGGGTAGCTCGTCTGCGGTGGTCCATGGTCCGTGGCCCGTGCCCCCGCCCGCCGCGAGCGAAGGGCGTGGGCGATGAGTGCGGAGCCGGTGCTCGTCATGCCTGGCCTGGAGGTGGAGAGGATCTCCGACGCGCGCGGGGAGCCGGCGGCGCTGCGGGCGATGCGTCGGCAGGCCCGGGAGGTGCTGGCGGAGATGGTGTTGCCAGATCGGGCGCGGCACCTGTGGCGCTACACCGACCCGCGGCTGTTCGTACCCCACCGCGAGTCGGTGGGTGCGGTGCCGACCGAGGTTCGTGCCGATTGGGTGGTGAACGGCTCGCACAGCGCCACCGCCCTGATCGCGGGGGGTGCCGTGCGCGAGCTCGAGCTCGCCGACGTGGCGAGGCGCGCCGGCGTGACGGTGACGGACCTGCACGGAGCCGATGTCGAGGAAACTCTCGGCAGCGCGGTGCCACCCTCACACGGATTCGTGGAGGCGCTCAACACCGCCGTCTGGCAAGGCGGCGTGCTCGTGCGCGTGCCGGCCGGGGTGCGGTTGGCCGCACCTATCGAGCTGCAGATCGTTGCCGGTGGGTCCGGGTCGGTGGCCACCCCGCGAGTCCTGGTGCTGGCGGGTGAGAGCTCGAGCTTCGAGATCGTCGAAAACCACCTGTGCGGCACGCTGGAGAGCTCGCACGTGCTGGGCATCAGCGAGCTGCTGGTGGGGCCGTCGGCCCACGTGCGTCACGGTCTCGTGCAGCGCTGGCACGGAGGCGTCATCGGTCACCTCACCGTGCGAGCGAGGCTCGCCCGCGGCGCGAAGGCCCAGCTGTCGCTCGCCAGCTTCGGTGGCGCAGTGGTCAAGGTGGATGCCGGCGCGCTGCTCGAGGGTGAGGGTGCCGAGGTCGAGACGTGCGGGGTGGCGATGGGCGGGAATCGGCAGCACCTCGATCATCACACCGAGCACCTGCATTCGGCACCACGCACCCGCTCACACCTCGACTTCAAGGTCGCGCTCACGCAGGCGGCGCACTCGACGTATACCGGCTTGATCCGAATCGCGGAGAGCGCCGGCGCCAGCGAGGCGTACCAGGAAAACCGCAACCTCCTGCTGTCGGCCGACGCGCGAGCCGAGACCATCCCTGAGCTCGAGATCCTCACCGACGACGTGCGCTGCAGCCACGGCGCCACGGTGGCGCCGCTCGACGCCGAGCAGCTCTTCTACCTGCTCTCGCGCGGCCTGCCGCCAGGCCAAGCACAACGGCTCATCGTCTACGGGTTTTTGGATCAGACGCTGCGGCGGCTGCCCCAGACGACGAGGGAGCGCATCGAGGCGCTGATTGCCGAGCGGCTGCACAGCGAGGACTGACCGGTGATGAACGCCGATCTGGGGGTCGAGATCCGGGGTCAGGGGTCCGGAGAGCGAGGCGACGCAGGGTCGCTCGACGCGCGGGCGCTGCGCGGACGGTTCCCGGCTCTCGGACGGCTGATCAACGGGCACCGGCTCGTCTACCTCGACAACGCGGCCACGACGCACAAGCCGCTCGCCGTGCTCGACGCTATCGAGCGCCACTACCGGCTGTCGAATGCCAACGTGCACCGCGGTGTACACACCCTCGCCGAGGAGGCCACGGCGGCGTACGAGACGTGCCGCCACCGGGTGGCGCGGTTCGTCGGCGCCGCCGATGCCCGCCAGGTCGTCATCACCCGCAACGCGACCGAGGCGCTCAACCTGGTCGCACGGGGCTGGGGGGCGCGGCTGGGGCCGGGCGACGAGGTCGTCACGACCGAGATGGAGCACCACTCCAACCTGGTGCCCTGGATCATGCTGGCCCGGGAGCGCGGCGTGACGCTGCGGCACGTACCGGTCACCGACGACGGCGAGCTGGACCTCGCTGCCTTCGCACGCCTGCTCTCGGCCCGCACGCGCGTCGTCGCCGTCACCGCGATGTCGAACGTCCTGGGCACGATCAACCCGGTGCCGGAGATCGCCGAGATGGCCCGTCGGGTCGGCGCGGTCGTGGTGGTGGACGGCGCGCAGTCGGTGCCGCACCTGCCGGTCGACTTCGCGACCCTGGGCGCCGACTTCCTCGCGTTCTCCGCCCACAAGGCGTACGGCCCCACCGGGGTCGGGTTCCTCGTCGGCCGGCTCGAGCGCCTCGAGGAGGTCGAGCCGGTATGGGGCGGGGGGGAGATGATCCGCGAGGTGCACCTCGACCGCGCCACCTGGAACGGCCTCCCGCACCGACTCGAGGCCGGCACCCCGAACATCGCTGGTGCAGCGGCGTTCCCTTCTGCGCTCGATCTGTTCGAGGAGCTCGGCCTCGGGCCGGTGCGGGTCCACGAGCAGGGTCTCGTCGCCTATGCGCTCGACCGGCTGTCCTCGCTCGGCTTCCTGCGAGTCCACGGTCCGCTCGACCCGGCGCGCCGCGGCGGTCTCGTGTCGTTCACCGACCCCGATATCCACCCCCACGACCAGGCACAGGTCCTGGACAACCTCGGGGTTGCCGTGCGAGCCGGCCACCATTGCGCCCAGCCGCTCATGCGGCGCCTGGGCGAGACCGCCACCGTCCGCGCCTCGTTCGGGGTTTACTCCGACCATGACGATGTGGATGCGCTGGTCGACGGCCTGATGGCCGCCCGCCGCTACTTTGGCTCATGAGCGCTGACGACCCCCGCTCGCCCAGCCCCCGGCTCGCTGGCTCCGGCTTCCGGTTTGCCAGCGAGCAGTCCGGGGCGCCTCTCGACGACCTCTATCGCGAGGTCGTGCTGGACCATCAGCGTCATCCGCGCGGCCGCGAACCGCTTGCGCGGGTCGATGCCTCGGCCCACGGCTTCAACCCAGTTTGCGGCGACGAGGTCGAGGTCCGCCTAGCGCTGGACGCCGAGAGCGTAGCCGGAGTGCAGGTGACGGGCCGTGGTTGCGCCATCTGCACGGCATCGGGGTCGATGCTCGCCGAGCTGGTCCCCGGTCTCGATGTGGCGGAGGTATTTCGTCTCATCGAGGGGTTTCGAGATCTCTTGCGCGGCAACGAGGTACCACCTGAGCTCGACCTCGGGGACCTGGCGGGGCTTGGGGGCGTGGCGCGTTTTCCGGTGCGCGTGAAGTGCGCAATGCTGCCGTGGGTGACGCTCGAGGATGCCGTGCGCTCGCACGCGATTGGCCATGCGGCTGGCGTCGCCCGCGCGGGGAAGGAGGAGCCGTGAGCGAGCCAGTACTGACGGAGGAGCAGGTGCGGGAGGCGCTGCGGGTCGTGGAGGATCCCGAGATCGGGTTCTCGATCGTCGATCTCGGGCTCGTGCGCGACGTCCACATCGGCTCGGACGGTGCCCGTGTGCGCGTGCTGATGACGCTGACGAGCCCGTTCTGCCCGGAGGCGCCGCGCATCCTGGAGGACGTGCGGGCCGTCGTGGCGGCGCTGCCCGGCGTGGCCGCCGCTGCCGTGGACCTCGTCTGGAGCCCGCCGTGGGACCCGCGCACCGACGCATCCGAGGAGATCCAGGCCGAGCTCGGGATTTGGTAACCCGCCCGCCCGGATGAGAGTCGGCAGACGAAGGCTCTCTCCCGCACCCCCGCACGACTCGGCCACCGAGGCCCCCACTTTCGCCCGACCCGAGGGGGAGCGGTGGCACCGACGAGGGCATCAACCAGGCGATCGATTGTGGTCAGCGGGAAACATAGAAGGCCGGGGCGTACCCCGGCCTGGAGAGAAGCTCGAGCACGGACGCTATTTCTGCTCAGCTTGCTTGCCGTAACGGCGCTGAAAACGCTCGACCATGCCGGCGGAGTCGATGAGCTTCTGCTTGCCGGTGAACAGCGGGTGGCAGTTGGAGCAGATCTCGAGGCGGATCTCCTTCTTCGTCGAGCGGGTCTTGAAGACGTTGCCGCAAGCGCAGCGCACCTCGACCTCGTGGTACGCGGGGTGGATCTTCGGCTTCATGGTGCCTCCTCGTGGCCCCGCCAGCGCGGGGCCGATAACTATACCCGTTTCCCGCCGTTCCTGCAAGGTGGCGGTGAGACAGTTGTTGGTCGATCGTTGTTGGTACCCCCACCCCCGCGGGCGGATGGGAGGTGGGGAGCCGGCCGCCCTTTTTGTGTGGGGGGTGCAGAGGAAGACCGAGAGCCAACGGCCAGCGACCGGGAGGGGGGCTGGGGGAGACGATCGGGCGGGCTACCAGCCTTCGTGGCGGACGAGCTCGCCGAGGGGCTTGCGGACCTTGGGGCGCGGGGTGTCTGCCGGGTAGCCGAGGGGCGTGAACGCGATCGGCTCGACGTCGGCCGGGAGGTGCAGTACCTCGCGCGCGGTCGCTGGGTCGAACGCCGCCACCCAGCAGGTTCCAAGGCCCAGAGCGGTGGCGGCCAAAATGAGGTGGTCCATGGCAATGGCGGCGTCGATATCGGCATAGCTCTTGCCGTCGCGCCGTCGCCACGCTGCTCCGGGCAGGGAGCAGATGCCGATGACGAGCGGGGCGTCGGCAAACCACGGACGGTGGTAGATGCGCGCCAGCTCCTCCCGGCGGCCCTCGGTGCGGATGACCAGGAGCTGGAATGGCTGGAGGTTGCAGGCGGTGGGCGCTTGCCGGGCTGCCTCGAGAACGGCAGCGAGCGTGGCCGGCTCCACCGGCTCCGGCCGGTACGCCCGTACACTGTATCGGCTCGTGATCGCAGCCATCAGCTCCATATCGCTCCTCACCAGCGGTTATGGTGAACGCGGTCGGGCAGGAAGCGATCGGCGGGAGGCACTGTCTGGGATGGGTGCCCGAGCACGACCATGGCTAGGGGGATGACCTCGGGTGGCAGGTGCAAGAGATCCTGGAACGCCCGCACCCGCTCGGCCCGCGGGTAGACAGCGGTCCACACCGCTCCCAGGCCGCGGGCATGGGCGGCGAGGAGGAGGTTTTGAACCGCAGCCGAGCAGTCCTGCACCCAGTACCCGGTGTGGCGTTCGAGGCGCGTGTCGCCGCAGACGACGATGGCGAGCGGTGCATGCGCCGCCATCGGTGCGTACGGCTGAGCAGCGGCGACCTGCTCGAGCAGCGCCCGCTCGTCGAGCACGACGAGCTGCCAAGGCTGCTGGTTGCCGGCCGACGGCGCCTGCATCGCAGCCCGCAGCAGCTCCTGCACGATCTCCGGCGACACCGGCTCGGCAGTGAAGGAACGTACGCTTCGGCGGGTCAGGATAGCCTCGATGGTGTCCATTGCCCCACTCCCGGCTGGCCGTGGGGGCGGCGAGCCGTCTGCAGGATAGCACCGTAGAGTATGCTGACCGGCAGGGAGGTCCGATGGGCAAGCTCGTCGTCCGGTGGTTCATTACCGCCCTCGCGTTGTTTGCAGCCGCATGGCTGGTGCCTGGTATCCGCGTCGAAGGTCAGGCGTGGCTCGCCTACGCAGGTATGGCGCTCGTGTTGGGGCTCGTCAACGCGGTTATCCGTCCCTTCCTCAAGCTCCTCACCTGCCCTTTGATCATCCTGACGTTGGGGTTGTTCGTGCTGGTGATCAATGCGACGACGCTTTACCTGGCCTCGCGCATCGCCCAGGGGTTCGGGATCGGCTTCCAAGTCGACGGCTTCATGCCGGCGTTTCTCGGCGGTCTGGTGGTGAGCCTCGTCACCGTGGTGCTCTCGACGCTGGCCAAGGAGGGCAGCGACTGATCGCCGAGGGTGGTGGTTTCCACCCAGACGACACGCTGGTCGCTGCCGACCGCGAGCTTGACCGTGGTCAAGGCCGACCCGCTCCGGGGTGGTCGAGAGTGCTCGTGGGAGTGGACGTGAGCTCGGGGTACCTTTCGCGCATTCGCACCCGCCACCTCGTCCAGGGGTTTTTCGGGCTCATCGTCCTGGCGATCGGCGTCCAGTTCTCGCTGTGGGCCACAGCGCACCTCGGGGGCAGGTTACCGGCTGTCGCCAGACCAGCCGGCGTCGAGGGGTTCCTGCCGATCTCGGCGCTGATGTCGCTCCGGCTGTGGGTCGTCGGCGGTGGGATCCATCCGGTCCACCCGGCAGCGCTGGCGATTCTCCTCGCCGCGTGCGTGTCGAGCCTCGTGCTGCCGCGGGCGTTTTGCTCCCATGTGTGCCCGGTGGGGACGCTCTCGGAGCTTTTGGGCGGTGTCGGCCGCACGCTTCTGGGCCGGACGTGGCTTCTCCCCCGCTGGCTCGACATCCCATTGCGCAGCCTCAAGTACCTGCTGCTCGCCTTCTTCGTCTGGGCCACCTGGCTGGCGATGGAGCTGCCCGCGCTCGAGGCGTTTCTCGACTCCCCCTACAACCGTGTCGCGGACGTCAAGATGCTGCTGTTTTTCGCCGAACCGTCACGGCTGACGCTCAGCGTGCTGGGAGTGCTCGTTGTCGCCTCGGTGCTGGTGCGAGACGCCTGGTGCCGCTACCTATGCCCATACGGGGCGCTTGTGGGCCTGCTCGGCCGTCTGGCGCCGTTACGCATCGAGCGGAACGCCGCCACCTGCATCGACTGCCGGGCATGCACCAGAGCCTGCCCGGCGAGGATCGCGGTGCACGCCGCTGGCCGGGTCGAGAACGTGGAGTGCTCGGGGTGCCAGGACTGCGTCGCCGCCTGTCCGGTGACACGGTGTCTGGCGGTTCGGGGTCCCCGTCGAGGCGAGAGCGGACTGCGTCCGGGGCTGGCAGCCCTGGCGGTTGCAGGAGTGTTCCTGGCCGTGCTCACCGGCTTTCGCCTCACCGGTCACTGGCGATCGAGCGTCGGCGAGGCTGAGGCCGCCGCCCGCATCCAGAGCATCGGTTCGGCCGAGTACGGCCATCCGGGAGCAGGTGGTCCTCCCGTTTCGGGGACAGGGGCCAGAGCGGGGTGGGCCGTCGGCAATCCGGACCGGTGACGGCGATCGGGAAGGGCGTCAGAAGACAACGTACTGGCCGTGGCACATGACCGGGACCCGCTGCGCCCCCCGGATGATGGCGGCATCGAGGACCTGGATCGGGTTTCCTGCCGCGTAAACGATGTCCTGGTGGGTGACCAGCGCCGGCGAGGAAAAGGCGTCGACGCCGACGACCCCTCCGAGGTGGTCGGAACGTCCGTACGCCCAGTGGAAACCGGCTTTCTCGTCCTCGAGCACGTTGCCCCAGACGCGGGCGCGATCGTTACAGCCGAACGCCACCTCGGCCACGTTGCGGCGGGCTGGGTCGGCGGCAAATACTGCGCTCAGGCGCGCCACGAGAGCGCCCTCGCCGTTCACGGCCACGATTCGGTTGGCCTCGACCCGCAGCCGTGCCAGCTCGACTCCTTCCTGGACCGGCAGGATACCTTCGGTGTGCGAGGGTTCATATGGCCGCTCGCCCTCGTACGGTACGATGAACGTCTCGCCCGACGGGAGGTTGATGATCCGGTCGCCGGGCTTGAAGCGGGGGAGGAACCCGTCGTCGGCCTCCGGGTGCCGGAAGCGGATGTCGAATCGGCACTCGTCCTGGGTCGAGAAGCGTACCTCGACCGCATCGGCGCCCTCCAGAAGCTCAGCCAGGATGCGACAGCGACGCGCCACCTCGCGGTAGTCGGCGGCCAGCGCTGTGTCCTGCATCGCACGGGCGAGGCCGGGCATCGAGGCGGCGCGGAAATCCTCTTTCTGGCGGGTGAAGCCGTCCAAGGGCGCCGTCGCCGAGTACTCCGTCAGGAACAGCGCCAGCGTGCTGCCGAGAATCGCCGAACCAAGCTCGACCTCCTGGCCGCCCAGGATGCCGGTTGCGGGCAATTCGGCGTTGTTGGCGCCGGTTGCCGGGTAGGTAAGCATGGGTAGGGTGGTAAAACCACGCCTGCTTCCCAGTTCCTCCATGGCAGCGCGCCACTCGGCCGCCATCGCCCGTCGGTCGGCCCACGCCGGGGTGTCGTCCTCGGATCGGCGCGGCAAATCACACGCCACTACCACCACCTCCCCCGGCTCGGGGTCGAAGACATCCTCGAAGAGCTTACCCAGGTCGAAAGCCATGCTTCCTCCCGAAACCACCCAGCAAGTCGCCGCCCGAAGAGTTCTGCCGGCCGATCAGCCCGCCTCGAGAGAGAACTCCTGGAAGTCGAACCAGTGGCCGTGTCCGGCGACGGCGTCGATCTCGGCTTGCACGATCGCCAGGTGCCCTTCCTCGATGGCCAGGAAGCGAGCGAACAGCTCGCGCTGGCCGGCCGGCAGGGTATCGACGAGGGAGCGATAGAAGCCGCTCGTGGCGCGCTCGAGCTCGAGCGCCGTCTTGAGTAGGTCCATCTCGTTCCCGGTGGTAGTGCCTGCCGGCAGGTCGGCTAACCGGTCGCGCGCTGTTTGCACCCAGGCGACCGACGGCAAGATGGTGGGCAACTCGGGGGAGTCGACGTAGCCACGTTTCTGCCACTCGGCGAGGCGGCTTTCGAGGTAGGTGATGTGCCCCTGCTCCTCACGAGCCAGGGTCTCGAATACCTTCTTGGCCTTCGGGTCGAGGAGCGCCTCGGTGCCGCGAGCGTAGTGATCCCGCACGCGGTGCTCGTAGTCGATGGCCACGGTGAGGGCTTCTTTCAGGTCCATGCTCCCTCCGAACCCGGGCAGGGAACCCGACCACAACCCGGGAGCTGTCGATCGGACCGAGGATAGAGCCTTCCCCCCGGGTGTCAAGCGGAGCGTCACCCACTCACTGGGTGCCGAGCACGGTCACCTCGTGAACCGGCACGAACGCGCTCAGCGGGTCGACGATGACCGCCTGGGCACGGGCCGGGTCGAGCTCGTAGACGTGGTCGTCGGGGGTGCGCACCGGCTCGCCCAGGGGGTCGAAGACGTAGTTGCCGGCGCCGGCGAAGCGCTCGTCCGGGTGCTCGGAGGCCGCCACACAGCAGCCGATCACCCAGGCGGCATTCTCGATCGCGCGGGCCTGCAACAACGTCCTCCAAACCCAGTCTCGTCGCCACGGCCACCAGGCCACGGCCAGCACGATGTCCGCCCGAGCCTCGAGACGTAGCCTCCGCGTCTGCTCGGGAAACCGGAGATCGTTGCAGCACACGAGCCCCACCACGTGCTCACCGAGCCGCACCGCCACGTAGCGCTCGCCCGGATCCCACAGCAGGTGCTCGTTGTGGGGCGGGAAGAGATGCACCTTGTCGTACGCCGCCAGCTCGCGCCCGCCTCGCCATACCGTCATGCGGTTGCGGCGATGCTCGGTGAACGACCCGAACGCGAACGTGGTGCCAGGTGCTGCACCCGATACCGAGGCGAAGGCGTCACGCACCCGCCCGGGGTCGATGTGGCGGGTGTAGCCGTGAAGAAACCCCTCGGGGAAGACGACCAGCTCAGCCCCCGAGGCTGCCGCCACGACGGCTTCCGAGCGCAGGTTCTCCAGGTTCGACTCGACGTCCAGACACACCCAGCGTGAGAGGTAGACGCGCATGCACCGAGCCTACGGCAACTGCTGGGTGGGCGCAACGGGCTCGAGCCGCAAGCTCGGCCCAAGGTGCTGGTGCGGGGGTGAAGCCGGGTCGAGGGTGGGAACGGTGGCCGGGTCATGGCGCGCGTGACGAGGATCTCCGAGCCCATGATCGCCGGTCGGCAACGGCTGTACCCTCGAGGCGGTCGCGCTGAGCTACCCGGCGCCGGTTGGGTGGCTGGCGTGGAGCGAAGGCTTGACAGGCGCGAATCGGAAGTCTATATTCATCAGTACATGGTTATAAAGATAATAACCATGTAGGAGGACAGGATGGCGACTACCACCCTGACGATGGCCAACGTAGAGCAAATGATCCGCGACAACGATACGCTCGTCATCGACTTCTGGGCGCCCTGGTGTGGCCCCTGCCGCGCCTTCAAGCCGATCTTCGAAGCCGCCGCCGCGGCCCACGCCGATATCGCCTTCGCCGCCTGCAATACCGAAGAAGAGCAACAGTTGGCAGGCGCGTTCGGCATCCGCTCGATCCCCACCCTGATGGTTTTTCGGCAGGGGGTGCTGGTCTTCAACCAGCCCGGCATGCTGCCGGCACCGGTCCTCGACGACCTGATCGGCAAGGTGCGGGCGCTCGATATGGACGCGGTGCGGGCGCAGGTCGCCCAAGCGGAGCAGGGTCAGCCGCAGGCCGCGACGGCGTAAGGGACGCCGCGTCGGGGCGCTCGGATGTCGTGACCGCCGACCTCGCACACCCAGGTGTAGCCGCATCGCTCGTCGTCGATCTCAACCGTGAGGTGATGGCAGCGATCGGCTCGCCGGCCTGCCCCTACGCTATCTCGAGCTTGCGAACCAACAGCGAGGGCGTGGTCACGGCGGCAGCGAGCGAAAGGCTCTCGCTGTCGAGGCCGGTGGCCGCCAGGCCGCCAATGAGGCGGCGGAACGTGCCTCGCAGCTCGACCACGGGATAGCTGGACATCGGCCGGCCGGCTGTCACCGCCACGCCAGCAGCGCGGAGCGTGAAACGCTCGCCGCTCGCATCCACCTGCACCGGTCCGGCCGGCAGGTCGACCCAGAAGCCATCGTCCAGGTGCTCGAGGAGGGCTCGGGCAGGCAACGGGCGCGTCGGGTGAACGACCAGGTTCGCCGGTCCCCCACACGGTGCCTGTCGGTAGGAGGGCCGTACCGCGCCGCCAGCCACGCGCTGCACCGGCGCGGCCTCTCCCCACGTCAGCAGTGGTGGACCGACACAGCCCTCAGCCAACAGTGGGTGGGAGCGCGAAGGGAGGCCCTCGCCGTCGAACGGTTGCGGCAAAAGCCCCTCCGGTCCTGCTCGTTCGTCGACGAGCCGCCAAGGGACGGCCACCCGCATGCTGCGCAGCGGGTCGGCCGGGTTACCGCTGGCGTGCTGCAAGCGCTCGACCAGCGCCAGCACGAGCGGGGCGGCAGCCGCGGGCGCCAGCACCACGTCGGCGAGTCGCCGGTCAACCGTCGCGCCCCGGCTGCACACCAGTACCGCCTCAGACGAACGCTCGGCGAGAGCTGCGACGTCGAGATCCTCGATCGAGGGCCCGGCCCACCGCACGAGTCTGGCCGGGCCCGCTTTCGCCGCCAATACGAGCTCCGCCACCGCACCGGTCACGTGTGCCTGCGCCGCGTGACCTTCGCCGGTGAAGAGGTGGCTGTGCGCCTCCCCCGAGCTCATGCGCAGCTCCATCAGCTCGATACCGGCGTAGCGCTCGAAGGCGTGCCGCTGGCGAGCTGCCACCTCGTGCAGACGTTGGGCAGTGGCGGAGGGTGGGGGAGGGGGCACTGGTGACCACCCCAGGACGCCGACTGGGGGGAGCGGGTCAGGGCCGGGCAGAACAGCATGTAGGGCAGCCTCAGCCGCCTGCCGGCCGGCCCGGGCACCACGGCCGGAGGCGGCCGCAAAGCCTGCTCCACGCGGCCCGGTGACCCGACAAGCGACGCCACTCTCCTCATTGGTCCGTTCCTCTCTGCCGCCGGCCCCCCACCGTACGGACAAGGTGTGGCTGTGCCGCGCCAGGACCTCCCACCGACCGCCAGCAGCGGCCAGCACGGCGGCCGCACTCTCGGCCGCCGGTGGGAGGGTGGAAGAGCCGTTGCTCATCGCGCCTCCAGTCCCTCAACGAGCAACCACGGAGCCTCACTGCCGGTGGGAACGATCTCGCCGTCCTTGCCGCACCAGCCAGGCTCGGCACTGCGCTCGGGGGTGCCGGCCGCGGCCAGTAGACCTTTGGCCACCTGCTCCACCTGGCCGACGAGCGCGAACGAACCGAGCGGCCGGACGCGCCGGCCGTGGCGCAGTGTGTGGCCGATTCGGACCTGCAGCACCAGAAGACCAGCGCGTGCCTCGAGGGTGGCAGCAGACACCGCCTCGACCTCGAGATCCGCGTCGTGACGCGGCGGCTGTGCGAGCGCGCCCGGCACTCGGGCAACCAGGTTCGAAACCCTCGGTCGCGGCGCCATATGCAGCGTCGCTCGCCGGGCGTTTCCGCCCGGTCCTGCGTCCGGGTTGAGGCTCCAGCGGTCTCCGAGAGCGCCGACGAGCCTCCCGGCCTCCACCAGCCGATGTGGCGTGGCGACTGTCCCTTCGTCATCGCAGTCGAAGGCACCTGGGAGATCCCATCTGGTGGGGTCGTCCCACAGCTCGAGATCGAGCGGCAGCACGACCGATCCAAGAGACTGCCGCCAGGGAGAGGATCCAGCGCGCAGGAGGTCGGCTTCGAGCGGGTGACCGAGCAGCTCGTGCAGCAAGGTAGCGGCCGCCTGGGGCGCGAGGAGGACGCGCACTGCCCCAGCAGGCGGGTGAGCGGTGCGCAGCGGCGTGGGAGCCGGCAAGCCCCAATCCGGCGCCAGGGGCCAGGGACGTACCGTTCGCCGCCCATCGGACCAGCTCAGGTCGAGCAGAGTGGGCCGGGCGATGAGGGAGACACCTGCGGTACCGGCAACGAATCCGGCTCGCCATAGCCAACGGACGGTGACGAGGTCGGGGTCCACCGGAGCGCCCAGCTCGTCCCATATCGGTGCAACTGGTGCCGCCGGCAGGGGTACGGGAGGAAGCTGTCGCGCGCTCACCCCAATCAGAGCTGCGAGGCCTTTCCGTTCGAGGCCGTCGCGAGCGGCCAACCTGCCCTCGGGTCTTCGGCAAGCTGCTCCCTCGATCGACGCCGTCTCGACCGCGACGACCCGGCCACCCCGCAGGCGCCAGCAGCGCTCGACGCGACGCTCGAAGAAGAGGTCAACGATCCCGTTGCGCAGGACGTGGGAGACCGCAAGGACCTTCCATGGCGCCAGCCCTGGGTCCATCTCGGTGCGTGCTCCGGTCGGGGTCAAATTACTCGGTCCCATCGGTCGCGGCGGCGGCGAGAGGGGGTACGCCGGGCTCGTCATCGGTCTCGCGTGCCTTGGCGAGGGCAGCCAGCGTGAGGCCGTTCGGATTGTGGGGTACGTCGGCACCGAGCCGCTCGCGAACCTCCCCGAGGGTGATCATCTCGGCGCTGCGAGCGAGGCGGATGGTGCCCCGGGAGCGGAGCAGCACCGCCGGCTCGACACAGAGCTGGTCGAGGATCTCCTCGGCAGCGGCGCCGAGCCGGGCGGCTGCACGGCGTGTCGGTAGCCCCTCGCCGGACTGCAAGTCGAGCAGCAGGTCGAGCACTGCGGCCGAGCACTCGGGATGAGCGACGGGTGCATGGCCTATCACCCACGATGCCTCGGCGCCGAGCAACACCGCGAGCCAGAAGAGATAGAGCGACATGAGGAAGAACATCACGAGGGCGAGCGAGCCGTAGATGACGTTGAGGTCGGAAGCGAGGTCGAGGTAGCTCTGGAAACCGAGATGGAGAGCCGTCAACCCGCAAGCTCCCACGGTCGCGCCCATCCACGCCGCCCGCCAGGGCACGCGGGTGTGGGGCACCCAGCGGTAGAGCAGTCCCAGCGTCAGCAGCGCCAGCAAGGCCGGAATCGGGCGAGCCAGCAGCGCGATGCTAGGGAACCAGGCGCGGCCGGATAGCCAGTACAACGAGGAGAACAACGCGGTGATCAGCAACGGCCCGCACACCAGCACGGTGGCGAAGGAGAGCAGTCGCAGTTGCCAGTGTCGCCGGTGGGGTACCCCCCAAATGGTGTTGAAAACCTCCTCGATCTGATAGAACGCGTTGAAGATCATCAGAATGGAGACGGTGATCGCGACCCACCCGAGGGCCGCGGTACGCTCGGCGAAAGCGGCCAGCGTGGCTTGGACGCGAGCTGGTGAGAACGGGATCACCGTGGCGATGGCCCGGACCACCAGCTCGGCTCGCTCGGGCTGGACGCGACCGATCATCACCAGGGCCACGGTGAGCAGGGGAACGATAGAGAACAGCGTGGTGTAGGCCAGGGCTGCGGCGTGTAAGTAGAGCTTATCTCGGTGCTGGGCGCGGAGGACCTCGGTGGCGAAGCGCCCGCCACGACGCAACCATCTGCCTAGCACGGCGCACCCGCGAGGAGCTTACCACCCGTCACCCGCTCACCGGGCCAGGGGCGGCAAAGAAGGGGCCGCTGCATGCGCGCATTCTACCCAAGCCGACCGAGATGCTGATCCGCCGGCTCGCATTGCGTCCTGCGGGTGCCACAGCGTAGAATCGCCGTGTAGGTCAAACGGGAGGTAACCATGACAGGATCGAAGAAGCCGGCCGGAGTCGAGGAGAAGATCGAGCAGCTCGAGGAGGTCGTACAGGATGTTCTGAACAGCGCCAAGGAGGGAATCAGCCGCGCCGAGCAGTCCATGGAGCGGGCCAAGGAGGCCCTGGGCGAGGGCTACGGTACGGTACGCACCCGCTCGGCGGAGGCGTACGCCAAGGCCAAGGAGTACCTGGCTGATGCCTGCGTCGCCCTGGAGTCGGTGCGCGAGTACATGGGTCAGCTCTATGGACGCTCGCGCGAGCTCGTCGAGGAGGCGTATGCCAAGACCAAGGTCCAGCTCGAAAAGCTCGTCGACGAGGTCCGCAAGGGCTACGCTCGGTTGAAGACCAAGCTCGAGGAGATCGACCTCAAAGGCGTCCGCGATAACGTCATCGACTACATCCAGCGCAACCCTGGCAAGGCGATCCTCGTCGCTCTCGCCGTCGGGTTCGCGGTGGGATACCTCGTGCGGCCGCGTGAGGCGTGATCATGACCGAGCGCGAGCCCGAGGAGCTCGACGAGCAGGAGACGGAGCCCCAGGCTGAACGTGGCTCCGCCCCGGCTGCCGACGGGCGCCCCAAGCTGGGTGCCGACTACCTTCTGGATAGGGTCATCCCAGGCGAGATCGACTGGCGCGATATGGTCCGACGCCACCCTCTGCTGGCGGTGGGAGCCGCCGCCGGGCTCGGGTTTCTGCTCGGTCGCTCGCGCGGCTCCGCTATCGTCGCCGGGGCGTCGGCGGCGGTGACGACGGCCGTGATGCGCCAGCTCTCGGACGTCTTCGAAGGCGAGGTGTTCGAGTTCTGATCCTCGAAAGGGGGTACCCATGCCGTGGTGTGTGGAGTGTCGAGCGGAGTACCGTGAGGGGATCGAGCGCTGCACGGAGTGCCAGCGTGAGCTGGTGGCGGTCCTGCCTCCTGCCCAGGCCGGAAGAGGCCCCGCCTGGATCGAGGTCGGGACGTTCCCGAGCCTGGAGGCAGCGGAGCTGGCTCAAGGGTACCTGGAAGCCGCGGGCATCGAGGCCGAGGTGCGCGACCCCGACCCCGGACACCACGAGGTGATGCCCGGGGTGACAACGGTGGCGCTCGCGGTCGCCCCAGAGGTCGTGGACACGGCTCGGCAACTGATCGAGGCCGCCGAGCGGGGCGACGCGACGGTGAGCGAAGCCGAGCCCCAGGAGGCCTAGGACGAGGAGCGACGCGTGACACTTCCGGCAACCATTGGACGCTACCGCGTCACCGGGGAGCTGGGGCGAGGCGCCATGGGTGTGGTTTATCGTGGCGTCGACCCGTCGCTCGACCGCCCGGTGGCTATCAAGGTCATCGCCACGCGCATGGGTGCAACAACGGTCTCTTCCCAGGAGCTGGAGGCCCGATTCCTTCGCGAGGCACGGGTGGCGGCGCGAATCAACCATCCGGGGGTGGTCACCGTCTACGACGCCGGGCGCGAAGGCGACTCGCTGTACCTGGTGATGGAGCTCATCGAGGGTGAGTCGCTGGCGGAGCGGCTGGCACGCGGCAACTACCCCAGCCTGCCGGAGGCGCTCACCCTGGTGGCGAGGGTCGCCGAAGCACTGGGCGTGGCCCACGATCTCGGTATCATCCACCGGGACGTCAAGCCGGGCAACATCATGCTGACCAAGGACGGCGGCGTGAAGGTCGCCGACTTCGGCGTCGCCAAGGCGGTCGGGGAGGAGACCAACCTCACGCGTACGGGTATCGTCGTGGGTAGCCCGGCGTACATGGCACCCGAGCAGGTGCGGGGACAGGAGCTCGATGGACGGGCCGACCTCTTCTCTCTTGGGGTGGTGCTGTACGAGCTGCTCCTACGCCGCAAGCCGTTCCCTTCCGAAACGGTGACCACCCTCATCTACCAGATCCTGCACGAGGACCCTCTCGCGGATCCCGAACCCTCGCGGTTACTCCCCGAGGCGGTCTGCGCCTTCCTCCGCCGCTGCCTGGCCAAGAACACGCCCGAGCGCATCCCAGACGGGCAGACGATGGCCGCCGAGGCGCGAGCCCTGGCCGCCAGGATCACGGCCTCGGCGCCGGTCGCCATGGTCGGGCCAACCGCCGTTCCTCCACCGCCCATGGCCACCACGGGCGCGCCGCCGCCACCTCCAATGATGCCGACAGCAGTGCCTCCGACCGCCGGCTCCGGGGGTCTCCGCCCGACCGCGGTGGCGGCCGGCGGGACCAGCCCCCCTGCCGACCTCGGCTCAACCTCACCGACGGTGATGGTGGCCGCCTCCCCGAGCGGTCCACCGATCGCGCCTTGCGATCCACCGCCACCTCCGGTTCCTCCTCCGGCGCTCGCCGGGCATGCTCGGACGCCCGGCCCCGGGCGACGCCAGCCACGGCGTTGGGCGGAGCTGCTGATCGCCCTGGTCGGTGTCGGGCTGCTGGTTGTGGCAGCGGTGGTGCTGCTCCGCGGACATCGCGGTGGACCGAGCACCGAGGTCGAGGGCACCCAAACAATCGAGCCATCGGCCAGGACGGTGGTCGCGGAGGTGCCCTCCCGGGAAACCGCGACAAAGCCCGCGGCTCCAGCCGACGCGACGCCAGTCCTGACCCTGGCTCCGACCGGGCTGCCCACGCCATGGGTGTGGCCGACGCTGCCGCCCACGCGGGTGCCCACGGCGCTCAGCGCTGCGCCGCTGGCGGTGGTGGAGGCACCGACGGCGACTCCGGTGCCCCCGACCCCGAAGCCGACCCTGCCTCCGATCACAGCCGTGTTCGAGTGTCGGAAGGGCGTGGAGTTTCACGGCTCGCCCGACGAGATGGACGTGTTCATCGACGAGCAGCGGATCGGCACTGCCGACGAGTGGGACGGCATGGGAGGTGGCCAGACCTACATGTTTGCCCAGGAGGGAACCTACCTCGTGAGGCTTTCGCTGGCCGGGTACCAGACAGCATGGGTCCAGATCGTGGTCACAAGCTCGGCCAAAAAGGAGGTCGTGGACGTCGACACCGATCTCCGCAAAGAAAAGAAGGTCAAGGAGAAGAAAGCCAAGGAGGAGAAGTAGAAGGGGGCACGCTCCCCTCCCCGCGCGGCACTGGGCAGGTGCTGCGCGGGTTGCAAACGCCTCCGGCTTCACCCCTCCGGGGGGACGAGCGAGCTCTCCGCGAGACCAGCCTCGAAGGCGCAGACGCCAACTCCGGGCTGGTTCCCGACCCATCTCCTCCGGCCGCGGACCGTTGGTCGACGGTTCGGCCACCTGCAGCCCCGACCGGCGCCGTAACGGAAGTTCCCCCCATCAGAGGTTGGTGAAATGTTGTGCAGTGAGGTTGTTACAGTGG
>JAAYVZ010000140.1 GCA_012516935.1 Holophagae bacterium | reverse complement strand
GCCCCGCCGGCGCCCCGCCCGGTGCGGGTGCTCGCGAGCGGCGAGCGCAAGCGCTACGACCTCAAGGTCGGCTTCCCGGCGGCAGCGGTCGAAGAGGCCGACGAGGCGAGCCCCGAGTACTGGCCGGCGCTGGTCGGCGAGGTGGCCGACCACGTGCGGGCGAACCGCTCGACGCTGGTGTTCGGTAACTCGCGGCGGCTGGTGGAGAAGCTGACGCGCTCGCTCAACGACGCGGCCGGCGGCGAGCTGGTGTACTCGCACCACGGCTCGCTCGCCCGCGAGATCCGCCAGGTCGTCGAGGAGCGGCTCAAGGCCGGGGCGCTGCGCGGCATCGTCGCCACCAGCTCGCTCGAGCTGGGTATCGACGTCGGCGCCCTCGACGAGGTGGTGTTGGTGCAGACGCCGCACTCGCTCGCTTCGGCGGCACAGCGCATCGGCCGCGCCGGCCACACCGTGGGCGGGGTGGCGCGGGCGCGGTTCGTGCCGCTGTTCGCGCGCGATCTCCTCGACGCGGCGGTGGTCGCCGAGGCCGTGGCGGCGGGTGAGATCGAGCCGCTGCGGCCGATTGCCGGGGCGCTCGACGTGCTGGCGCAGGTCGTGGTCTCGGCCACCGCCTCCGAGACGTGGGGCGTGGACGAGCTGTTCGCCCTGCTCCGCCAGGCCTACCCGTATCGCAACCTGCCGCGCCGGCACTTCGACCTCGTGCTGGAGATGCTCGCCGGCCGCTACTCGAGCGGGCGCGTCCGCGAGCTCGACCCAGTGGTGAGCATCGACCGCGTGGCCGGCACGGTGCGCGGCCGGCCCGGCGCGGCCCGCCGCGTGTACGCCTCGGGAGGCACGATTCCCGACCGCGGCTACTTCCGGCTGCGCCTGACCGACACGCGGGCGCTCATCGGCGAGCTCGACGAGGAGTTCGTGTGGGAGCGCGCGGTGGGGGACTCGTTCTGCTTCGGCGTGCGCACGTATCGCATCGTCCAGGTCACCGACTCGGACGTCCTGGTGCGCCCGGCCAACGGGCCGGCCGGCCTCGCCCCGTTCTGGCGCGCCGACGAGCGCGACCGGCCGTTCGAGCGCGCCGAGAAGGTCGCGCGCTTCCTCGAGGAGGTCGAGCCGCACCTGGGTGACCCCGACTTTCCCGAACGGCTGGCGGCAGATGGCCGTCTCACGCCGGGCGCGGCCAAGGCGCTGCAGCGGGTGCTGATCGGGCAGCGCGACGCCACCGGCACGCTCCCGCACCGCCACCGGGTGGTGGTGGAGCACGTGGCCGACCCCCAGCAGCCCGGTCCGGCCGGGCAGGTGGTGATCCACACCTTCTGGGGCGGCAAGGTGAACCGCCCGTTCGCGCTGGCGCTGCAGGCGGCGTGGGGCGAGCGGCACGGCGGCGAGCTGTCGGTGGTCCACGACGACGACTGCCTCATCCTCTCCCTGCCGGGCGAGGTGGCCGCCGGGGAGCTGCTCGGGCTCGTGCGGCCGGAGTCGCTCGAAGAGCTGCTGCGCGCACGGCTTGCGGCCACCGGCTTCTGGGGGGCGCGCTTCCGCG
>JAAYVZ010000139.1 GCA_012516935.1 Holophagae bacterium | reverse complement strand
CGCGCGACCACGGGGCGGTGTAAGGCGCCCGCACCGGGCCGGTCGGCGGGGCGCTCGAGCGCCCGTCCGGCCCCCACTCGAACGGCGTCCGCTTGAGGTCCGCCGTCTCGGTGTTGGGAAACGCGGCCGCCGAGAGGCTGGTATCGAACCGTGACCAGCGGCCCTCGAGCACGTCGGCGAAGTCGACGGTCCACATGTCGAAACCCGAGAGCGCCGCGTGGATGACCACCGCGGGCTCGCCGAGCACGTCCCAGACGATGAGCTGCACGAGCGTCGCCTCGGGGGCGGTGTTGGTGACCCGCAGGATCGTGGTCGTGCCGTTGCGGTCCGGCAGCGCGCCGTCCATGCTCACCTCGACGTAGGGGACCAGCAGCGTCGCCGCTGGCACCACGTCCCGGGCGCAAAACACCGCCAGGGCAGGAGCCGCGACCAGCGAGAGGAGAGGAGGAATCACCCATCGTCGCATCGGAGCCTCCCGGCGCGGCGACAGCCAGCTCGGTGTCCCACCTCGAACCATCGCCGGTGCCGATGCTCACATTAGGCGACCGAGTCTTCCGAATGTCAATCGGCTGGAGTCATCGGCGGGTGAGCGGCGTCATCCGCCGCGCTCACCGAACAGCGCGCGGCCGACCCGCACCCAGTCGGCGCCTTCCTCGATCGCCACCTCGAAGTCCTCGCTCATCCCCATGGAGAGCTCGAGCTGGTCGAGCCCGAGGCGGGGTGCGAGCCGCTTCGCCAGCTCCCGCAGCCGGACGAAGTGGGGGCGGGAGCGCTCGGGGTTGGGGTCGTAGGGCGGGATGCACATGAGCCCGCCGAGGCGCAGGTGCGGGCAGCGCGCGAGCACGTGCCCGGCGAGCGCCTCCGCCCCCTCGGGCAGCACGCCGCTTTTCTGCGGCTCCTCACCGATGTTGACCTCGATGAACACGGGCAGGATGCGGTTTTCCGGGGCGAGGAGGAGCTCGAGCCGGTCGGCGATCTCGATCCGGTCCACCGATTCGACGAGGTCGAAGGTGTCGAGTGCCAACCGCGCCTTGTTGCGCTGCAGCGGCCCGACGAGGTGCCAGGGCGTGCCCCGGGGCACGTGCCGGCGCTTGACCGCCGCCTCCTGGACGCGATTCTCGCCGATGGCGTCCACCCCGAGCGCGACGACCGCTGCCACCACCTCACCGGGGTGCGTCTTGGACACCGCTACGAGCCGCGCACTCCCCGCCGGCCGCCCGGCCCGGCGGCATGCCGCCGCCATCCGCTCCCGCACCGCGGCGAGGTTCTGCTCGAGGGTCACCGACGGTCCCCCACCCACCGGGTCGAGAGTCGAAGGCTGAAAGCTGAGGGTCGGGGCGCGGTCTTTGGTCTGCCGCTCGGGTGCGCCGTGCCGCACCTCATGGTTGTACGCCGGCCGGGACCGGCAAGGTCGAGGCCCGGGTGTCGATCGCCTGGTTGGCGAGGCGGTCGGCGTCACCGTTGGCTTCGCGTCGCACGTGCCGGATCGTGAAGCGGACGAACTGCGCCGAAAGCTCCCTGGCACGACGGTACAGCGGCTGGAGGTGCGGTGCTTTGACGCGGTACTGGCCATGCAACTGCTTGACCAGGAGCTCCGAGTCGGTTTGGATTCGCAGCTCGGACACGCCGAGCACCAGCGCCCGCTCCTGCGCTGCGAGCAAGCCGGCGTACTCGGCGACGTTGTTCGTGGTCCGCCCCAGGTAAACCGTATGCTCCTCGTGGGTGCCGGTGGAGAGTGTCAGGACCACCCCGCATCCGGCCTCGCCGGGGTTGCCGCGGGAACCGCCATCGATGGCCGCAACGGCAGTGAGCCGAGCGGTCATGGTAGCCGAGGGAGCTGGTCCGGGTCGTAGAGCAGGCGTCGGCAGGAGTCGCAGTACTGCAGCTCCTGCATCGCTCGCACGAGCTGGACGAGTGATGGCCGCAGGTCAGCGTGGCAGAACGAGCACGCGTGGCCGTCGAGCGGCACCACGGCGTAGGGTTTGCGAGAGGCCCACAGCTTCTTGAACTGGGTCATCGCCGGCTCACCGAGCTCACGCTGCCACCGCCGCAGCTCGCGCTCTGTCTTGGCGAGCTCGGCCTCGCCGGTCTTGCGGGCCTCGGCCCACGCCGCCTCTGCCTGCTGGCGCTCGGCGCGCTCGTCGGGGCTTTCGATCTCGAGCTCGGTCAGCTTGAGCTCGATCTCGTCGAGCTTGCGTCTGACCTCGGTGAGGCGGTCCTTCTTGGGGGCCAGCCGCGCCTCGACGTGGTCGAGCGCCGAAACCACGGCGGTGAGCTGGCGCATGTTGGTGACCTGGGCTTTCTGGCGCCGGAAGTGCTCGCGCTCCTCACCGAGGGCTTTGAGCTCCTGCTCGAGCGCCGTCTGCTCGGCCCCGAGCGCGTCGCGGTCCTTCTCGAGCGTCTGCTGCATGCCCTGCCGCTCGGAGAAGCGGGCGCGGAGCCGGGCCAGCTCCTCGGGCGGGGCATCGCGCTGACGGACGAGGGCTGCCCGCCGGGTCAGCAACTGCTGCAACGCCACGAAGCCGGCCAGATTGTGCCGAGCTGTCACCGCACGCCTCCTTCAAGGACCCGGTGCCGACGCACCCATCGTCGGCTGCCCCACAGCACGTCACGACTGGTGGGTCCACCAGGATTCGAACCTGGGACCAACCGGTTATGAGCCGGCAGCTCTAACCGCTGAGCTATGGACCCAGCGGCGCGAATTCTACCACCACCCACCCGGTCAGGAGCTGACGGTCGAGTGTCAAGAGCCGAGAGCCACAGCCAGCCCCGACCCTCCCGGGAAACGGGGGCCACTCTCGACTTTCGACAGAGCGGTGAGGGGTCAGCCGATCATGTCGAGGTACGGCTTGAGCAGGCGAGCCCGCGTCGGGTGACGGAGCTTGCGCAGCGCCTTCGACTCGATCTGGCGGATGCGCTCGCGCGTGACGTTGAACGCCTTGCCGACCTCCTCGAGCGTGTGCTCGGTGCCATCGCCGATCCCGAACCGCCGCCGCAACACCTCGGCTTCGCGCGGGGTGAGCGTGCGCAGGACGTTGTCGGCCTGGTTCTTGAGCGAGGCGGCGATCACCGCGTCGATCGGAGAGATGGCCGAGCGGTCCTCCACGAAGTCGCCGAGGTGGGAGTCCTCCTCCTCGCCGATGGGCGTCTCGAGGCTGATCGGTTCTTGGGCGATCTTCATGATCTTGCGCACCTTGGCGACCGGGATCTCCATCTTCTCGGCCACTTCCTCGGCGGTCGGCTCGCGCCCCAGCTCCTGCACGAGCTGGCGCTGCGTGCGGGTGAGCTTGTTGATCGTCTCGATCATGTGCACCGGGATGCGGATGGTGCGCGCCTGATCGGCAATCGCCCGGGTGATGGCCTGGCGGATCCACCACGTGGCGTACGTGGAGAACTTGTACCCGCGCCGGTACTCGAACTTGTCCACCGCCTTCATGAGGCCGATGTTGCCCTCCTGGATGAGATCCAGGAACTGGAGCCCGCGGTTGGTGTACTTCTTGGCGATCGAGACCACCAAGCGGAGGTTGGCGACGATCAGCTCCTGCTTGGCGTCGTCGGTCATCTCCTCACCTAGACGTACCTCGGTGATGACGCGCTTGAGCTCGTCGAAGGGGATGCCGAAGCGCTCCTCGATGGCGTCGAGCTCAGCTTTGTAGCGGCGCACGCGGTCCTCGTAGTAGGCCCGGCGCTCGGCGTTGCGCTCGGTCTTCAGCTTCGCCTCATCCTTGCGGATGGTCTGGATGGGGATCGAGAACTGCCGCTCCACCTCGCCGAGAAAGCGCAGCAGCCGGTTGCGCGTTGCCGTGGTGAAGTCGGTGGAGCGCACCATGACCGAGATTTCGCCGGCAATGGCATCGATCTGGGTCAGCAGCTCGTCGGCCCTGCGGGTGCCCTTCTTGCAGCGCCGCAGCCGCTCCTTGAGGTCCCTGGAGGTGCCGTCGAGGCCACCGATGCGGCCGAAGACCTGGAGCGACTCGGCAACCCGCGCCCATCCCCGGTCGTCGAGGTTGGCCTGCAGCCCCGCGAGAATGTCGCGGTGCAGGCGGCGGTCGCGGCGCGCCATCTCGTTGGCGCGCAGAAACAGCTCGAGCACCCGCGGGCTCGAGGCCAGGGCGCAGAACACTTGCGCCTCGCCGAGCTCGATGCGCCGGGCGATCGCCACCTCGCCGTTGCGGTCGAGGAGCTTGACCGTACCCATCTCCCGCAGGTACATGCGCACCGGGTCGTTGGTCTTCTCGAGCAGGGCCGGATCCACGATCACCGGGCCGCCCACCGCCTCCGGCGTGTCCTGACGCTCTGGCGCCCCCTCCTCCTCGCCGCTCGCCAACTTCTCGGGGCTATCGATGACCTCGATGTCGGTCTCGGTGAAGCGCAGGTAGATCTCATCGAGCTCCTCGGGGTTGGGGGCCACCTCATCGGGCAGCACCTCGAGGATCTCGTCCATGAGCACATATCCGCGCTCACGGCCGAGGTTGAGCAGCCGAGCGAGCTCGGTGTACTTCTCCTCCACCGTCATCGCCGCCGTCTCGCGGGGCACGGGAGCGACAGCCTGCACGGTCATCCCGGGGTTGTCCTTCTGCTCAGCAGAAGCCATTCCTGCAGCAGTTGCTGGAGCGTCTCGTGGTCCTTTTGTCGTTCGGCCCGTGCGATCTCGCTGTTGAGATGAGCGAGCTTTTTCTTTCGCTGTTTCTCCCAAAGTCCCCTCAATATGAGCTGGAGGTCATCCGCGGAGGTCTCCGGAGCCTCGTGCTCGAGTGCGGCCAGTAGGTGGCGCGCATCACGTTCGTCAATGTCGGACCAGAGGTCGGAAATTTCAAGTGTACGTCCCTCGCCGGCCGCCTTCTGCAGTGAACGGACGATCGTCCGCGCGAGCGGGTGGTCGAGGGCGTCGAGCGGTATCTCCCGCACGGTCTCGGCACGGCGTGCAGCTGGCAGATCCACGAGCACGCCGCGGAGGATCGCCATCTCCCCGGCCGGTGGTCGGTCGGCGCCCTCGGCGCGGCCGGCCACGATGCGGGGTGTCTCGACCTCGCCGAGCTGCTCCACGGGGACGCCCGCGGCCCGTGCCAGCTCTTCGCGCATGGCGAATCGCCGCACCGGATCGCGGCAGGCATCGACGATCTCCAGGCTGCCCCGCAGTGCTGCTCGCCGGTCCTCCCGCGACGGCCCCATCTCGTTGATGAGGAAGTCGCTTTCGGCCAACGCCGCGGCCAGCCGCCGGGCCATCCCCTCGCCACCCTCGCTCCGTACGATGTCATCGGGGTCCTGATCGGGTGGGAGTAGGAGCACCCTCACCTCGAGGTCGAACGACAGGAGGGTGCGGAGTGCCCCCAGCGCCGCCTTGCGTCCCGGCGCGTCGCCGTCGAAGCACACCACCACCCGGCGCACGCGGCGCGCGAGCTCCCGCGCGTGGTGCTCGCTGAGCGCCGTGCCGAGCGTCGCCACCGTCTCCCCGAACCCGGCGGCGTGAAGAGCGATGCAGTCGAAGTACCCCTCCACCACGAGGCAGCGCTCGGCTGTGGCGAAAGCACGCGTGGCCCGGTCGAGGGCGAACAGCGTCTGGTTCTTGGTGAACAGCGGCGTCTCGGGTGAGTTGAGGTACTTCGCCGGGTCGTCCCCCAAGGTCCGGCCGCCGTACGCGATGAGCGAGCCGCGGAGGGAGCGGATGGGGATCATCACGCGGTCACGAAAGCGGTCCCACAGGCGGCCGTCATCGCCCTGGACCGCGAGGCCGGCGGCGATCAGCGTGCGTTCGGCGAGCTTGCCGCGCAGGGTGTCGGTGAGCGCGCGCCAGTCGGGACGTGCGAACCCGAGGCCGAACTCGAGCACCGTCTGCGGCGATACCCCGCGGCGCTCGAGAAACGCCCGCGGCCGGTCCTCGTGTACCTGGCGCGAGAACACGACCTGGGCGGCTTCCAGCGCCGCCGTCGCCTCCTCCTGCTCGTCGCGCCGGCGGCGCGCTTCGGGCGAGGCGAGCGGCAAGCTGACGCCGAAACGATCGGCCAGCCGCTCCACCGCCTCGGCGAACGAGAGCCGCTCCGTTTCCATGACGAAGTCGATGACGTCCCCGCCTTTTTTGCAGCCGAAGCAGTAGTAGGTGCCCTTGTCGCGCGAGACGTTGAACGACGGCGTCTTCTCGCCGTGGAACGGGCACAGCCCGAGCCAGTTGCGACCGCGGTGGCGGAGCGTGATGACCTCGCCGATGACGGCGACGATGTCGGCCGCCTCGCGCACCTGCGCCACGACCACGCGGTTGAGGTCGTACAGGCTCATCGCAGCCTACCGTCGCTCCACGGTCATTCGAGCGCCGCCTCGGTGACGCCGGTGCCGCCGCGGCTCTGCGGTGGGTGGGCGAAGTGCGACACGGCCGGGTGAGCCCGCAGCTCCTGCTGGACCATGCGGCGCAAGGTGCCGGTGCCGTGGCCGTGGACGATCCGCACGGCCCGCTGGCCGGTCACCAAGGCGTGGTCGAGGAAGCGTTCGAGCGCTTCCCGTGCCTCCTCCTGCGTGAGGCCGATGAGCTTGAGCTCGGTCGGGGTGGTGGTTTCGTCGGCTGCCACCGAGGTCGCCACGTGCGCTCGTACCTTGGTCGGGACGAGCTGGCACGCGCCGGCCTCGACCCACAGCCGCTTCGCGCCGACCTGGATCTCGACCCGGTCACCGACGATCTTGTTGACGACTCCTTCCATGCCCCCGACCCGCACCGCGGCCCCGGGTTCGAGGCTCGGTGGGGGGGCCGACGGGCCGCCCTGGCTGTCCTCCAGGTGCAACGCCTGGTAGCGGATTGTGGCGAGCTTCCGGCGTCCCGGCAGCTCGCCGCGCTCGCGGGCGGCCGCGAGTTCGGCGAGTGCGGCTTGCAGGCGTTGGGCGGCCCGAGCACGCAGCCGCTCCCGCTCTTCGGTCAGGTCTTGCCTTGCCTTTTCGCGCTCGGCCAGCCACGCGGCGCGGGCTTCGGAAGCCCGCCGCTCGGCGGCTCGCGCCTCGGCCTGCAGTGCCCCGAGCGCCTCCTGCTCGGTGCGCAGCCGGTCGCGCTCGTGCCCGAGCTCGGCAAGATACGTGTCGATGGCCAAAAAGCTCTGTGACAACAGCTCCTTCGCGCGCCCGACGAGATCGGGAGGAACGCCGCTGGCGGCGGCGATGGCCAGCCCCCGCGAGCGTCCGGGTACACCGAGCGTGAGGCGGAACGTGGGTCGGCCGGTGAGCTCGTCGAACCCCATCGCGGCGTTGGCGGTGCCGGGGATTCCCTCGAGGTGCGCCGCGACGGTGAGCAGGTGCGCGGTGGCTACGACCCAGCAGCGGCGCCGCCCCAGCTCCTCGAGCAGTGCTGCGGCCAGCGCCGCCCCCTCTTCGGGGTCGGTGCCCGACCCCAGCTCGTCGTAGAGCACCAGCGTGCTCTCGTCGGCGGTGCGCAGCAGCTCGGCCGTGGCACGCATGGCGCCGGTGAACGTCGAGAGGTCCGAGAGCAGGTTCTGCTCGTCACCGATATGGCACCAGAGGCCCGACAGGGGTGGCAGCGCGCTCCCCTCCTCGGCCAACAGCGGGATGCCGGCCTGGGCCATCAGGGCGCACAGACCGACGGTCTTGAGAGCCACCGTCTTGCCGCCGGCGTTGGGGCCGGACACCATCACCAACCGCGCCCCCTCCGGGAACCGCAGGTCGAGCGGCACGATCGGCCGCGTGCTGCCGGCCTCCCCGAGCACGCGGTCGCGCAGGGGGGCGAGGGCCGGGTCGAGGAGGGGGTGGCGAGCCCCGACGAGCTGTACCGTGGTCCCGATGCCGGGCGGCACCAGCACCGCCCCCGTAGCCTGCCCGAACAGCACCCGGGCCTGGAAAGCGTCGAGCTCGGCCAGCACGTCGGCGGCGTGTACCAGCTCCAGCCGGTGGCGGGCGAACAACGCCGCCACCTCGGCCAGCGCCTGCTCCTCCGCCTGGCGGGCGAGCGCGATCGCCTCGGCCAAGGCGTTGTTGAGCTCCACCACAGCGAACGGCTCGATGAACACGGTGGCGGCAGTGGCCGACACATCCAGCACCAAACCAGGCACAGCCTGCCGTGCATGCACCGGTACCGGCAGGCAGTAGCGTTCCCGGCGGAGCGTGAACGGGGCTTGCAGGACGCGGTGCTGGCGACGGACCTCCTCGAGCGCGGCGATGATCGCGTGCCGGTGTCGCTCGCGCCCGGCCCGTGCCTGGGCGAGTGCCGGGCTGGCGCTGTCGAGCACCTCGCCATCGGGTCCGAGACGCTGGTCGCAGTACGCCAACAGGTGCTCGACCGGCGGCAGCTCGCTGGCGAGCCGGGCGAGCTCGGGGCCGCAGTCAGCAGCCAAAAGCACGACGCGGTTCTCGGCGATTCGCCGCAGCAGACTCACGAGGTAGGCGAGGGCCGGCCCATCGGTGGCGGCGAGCGAGCCACCATTCAGCTCGCTCGCTGCGTCGAGCCCCGAAAAGGCGAGGGTGACGCCTCGATTGACCAGCGCCCAAACGTCGGAGCACAAAGAAAAAGCGCGCGACCCATCGGCCGTGTCGAAACGGGGCCGGGTCGCGCGCACCATCGCGCTGCCGCGCTGGCTGCGGCCAAACGCCGCGACCAGCGCCAACACCCGATCGAACTCCAGTGCGGCTGTGCTCAAGTGTAGGTTTCGTCGGGCCTTACAGCAAACCCGCTCGGCGTTGTTGGGCCAGCTTCCGGAGGAGCTTCTTACGCGCCTGTATGAGCTTGCGCTTGCGCTTCACGGACGGCTTCTCGTAGTGCTGCCGTTTCTTGATCTCGGAGAGAATGCCTGCTTTCTCGCACTTCCGCTTGAAGCGCCTGAGTGCTTGCTCGAACGACTCGTTGTCCCGAACGTGCACCATCGTCGGCATTGCGCGTCTTCACCTCCCTCCCCGCGCTGCCAATCGCCGGTCCTGGGCGGGGCCGGCCGCGCGTCCCAGAAGGGGAAGAACGATAACAAACTGCCCACCACCCGGTCAACCAACCCGCCCGTCATCTGGGAAGGTCAGCCCGGTACAATGAGTTCCTTGACAGCCCCGTTTCGCGGCCCGCATAATGAGAACCTGTACTGTGTGTTTGGGGAGGAGTCATGGAAGATCCTCAGGTGCTGCTCGCAGAACTCAAGGACTCCCGCGACCATGCCGTGGCGCTCGTGCGCGCCAAGCTCGAGGCCGTGGCGAGTCAGGTCCAGGAGCTGGCCAACCGCACCGTGGGAGAGCTACAGCTCGTGCTTCCTCCCGATCTCGAGGTGCTGTTCCCACTCGCTCCGGTCGCCCCCAGGTTGGAGGCGCTGGCAGCTCCCCCGCCTCCTCCCCCGCCGGCCCCGGTCGAGCCGCGAGTTCTCGATCTCGCCACCCTGCGGGCCCTGGACGGCGGCAAGGCGCAGTCCGAGGTTCTCCAGGAGCTGCTCCGCCAGCTCGGCCATTTTTCCGGCCCACGTGCCATCGTCGTCTTCCGCGACGGGCAGGCGGCTGGCTGGGCCGGCGCCGGCTTCGTGGGGGCCGATCCCGTCCGCACCTGGCGTGGCGCCATCAACGAGTCGCCGGTGCTGGCCAAGGTGAGCGAGGGGACCCCGGTGCTCATCACCGTCGCGAGCGACGCGCTTCTCGGTGAATGGTTCGCGTCTCACAGTGGCAGGCTTCTGGCCGTGCCGATGCTGTTACGGGCCAGGGTGGTCGGCGCGCTGCTGGCGGTCGAGGGCGAAGAGGGTCTCAACGCCGTGGTGGTGCAGCAGCTCACCTTCCTCGTCGGGCTGCTGCTCGAGACGCTGTCGGTGCGTGCCGGCGTCGCCTCGGCGACGCTCGCCGAGCCGCTCGACCTCACCGCCCCAATGGAGATCCCGGCGGCAGCGGACGTCGAAGCCAAGGAGGTCGTGTTCGGCGGCCCCGAGGAGGAGCTCGTCGATGCAGGACAGGCGACCATTCCGCCCGAGGAGATGGCTGGCGTCACGGCGGCCGACGCCGGTGCCACCGTCCACCTCAAGGTGCCGGTCGCCCCGGTCGCACCGCCGCCCCCCGAGCGCACCCCGGAGGAGCAGAAGCGCCATGACGAAGCCAAGCGCTTCGCCCGTCTGCTGGTCTCTGAGATCCGCCTGTACAACGAGCAGGCGGTGCAAGAGGGCAAACGGACGCGGGACATCTATCGCCGCCTGAGGGAGGACATCGATCGCTCGCGCGAGATGTACGAGCAGCGTGTGACGGCCGATATTCGTGCCCAATCGACGTACTTCCAGGACGAGTTGGTTCGCCTGCTCGCGGACGGCGACCCCGCCGCGCTGGGAATGTAGGTCGAAACCGGTCTCGTTGGTCCCTCACCCCGGTCCTCAGATCGAACGGCTTCCGCGCTTGCGCCCTCGCCCCCGCGGGAGCGGGGGAGAGGGTAGGGTGAGGGGGTGTCGTTTG
>JAAYVZ010000138.1 GCA_012516935.1 Holophagae bacterium | reverse complement strand
GAGGACCCGGTGGTGCCCAACTGGGACGAGGTGGCCCGGGAGCTGCGGCGCAAGGGTGTGACCAAGCGGCTGCTGTGGGAGGAGTACCAGGAGCGGCACGGTCGACGGGCCTACAGCTACAGCCGGTACTGCGAGCTGTACGGGGCGTGGAAGGGCTGCATCGAGCCCGTGATGCGCTTCGAGCACGCGGCCGGTGAGCGGTGCTTTATCGACTACGCGGGACAGACCTTGGAGGTCGTCGATTCGGCGACCGGCGAGGTGCGGCAGGCGCAGGTCTTCGTCGCCGTGCTGGGGGCGAGCAACTACACCTTCGTCGATATCACTTGGAGCCAGCAGATGGAGGACTTCCTGGCCTCCCACCAGCGGGCGGTGGCGGCTTTCGGCGGCGTCCCGCGGATCTTCGTCCTCGACAACCTCAAGTCCGGCGTGACCTCGCCCGATTGGTACGAGCCGACCGTCAACCGGGGGTACCAGGACCTGCTGGGCCACCTCGGGGCGGTGGCGATCCCCGGGCGGGTCGGCAAGGCGCGGGACAAGGCCAAAGCGGAGAACGGCGTGCTGCAGGTCGAACGCTGGGTGCTGGCGCCGTTGCGGGACCGGACGCTGATTGGCCTGGGCGAGGCCAGGGAGGCGGTGCGCGAGCTCGTGGACCGGCTCAACGCGCGCCCGTTCCAGAAGATGGCCGGTAGCCGCTCGAGCGTGTTCACCGAGCTCGAGCGACCGGCGCTGCAGCCGCTCCCGACAACCGTCTGGGTAGCGACCGAATGGAAGCGGCTGAAGGTCCACATCGACTACCACGTCGAGGTCGGCCACCACTTCTTTTCCGTGCCATACCAGTTCATCGGCGAGACCCTGGACGTCAAGGTCACCCCGACCCTGGTGGAGATCTTCCGCAAGGGGCGGCCGGTGGCGGCGCACCGGCGGAGCGAGGCGCGCTACACGACCATTTCGGAGCACATGCCGAGTGCGCACCGGGAGCACCGGCGGTGGAGCCCGCCACGTCTGGTGGCACGCGCCAAGACTCTCGGGCCGCACGTCAGCGAGCTGGTCGACCAGCTGCTGTCGTCGAAGGTCCACCCCGAGCAGGGGTACCGGCCGTGTCTCGGCATCGTGCGGCTGGCTGACCGCTACGGCGCGCCGCGCTTGGATAGCGCGTGCCGCCGGGCGCTGGCCTTCGCTGCAGTCAGCTACAAGAGCGTCAAGGCAATCCTCGAGAAGGGCTTGGACCGCGTCGACGAGGCGACCGGACCGACCGCTCCACCCCTGGACCACGACAACATCCGTGGCGGGGCGGACTACGAGCACGGGGGTCGGTCATGCTGACCCCGGGGCTCATCGATCGCCTCTCGGCGCTCAAGCTGCACGGCATGGCCAGGGCGCTCGAGGATCTGCAGGTCGGCACGACCGCCGACGAGCTGAGCTTCGAAGACCGGCTCACGCTGATGCTGGACCATGAGGAGGCGGTGCGCACCAGTCGTGCGCTCAGGCGGCGGCTCGAGGTGGCGAAGCTGCGCTACCCGGCGGCCGCCATCGAGGAGGTGGACTTCCGCCACCGGCGTGGCCTCAACCGCAGCTCGTTCCTCGCCCTGGCCCGCTGCGAGTGGGTCCGCTCCGGGTACAACCTGCTGCTCACCGGCACCACCGGGCTCGGCAAGACGTGGCTCGCCTGTGCCCTCGGCCAGCGCGCCTGCCGTGAGGGGTACTCGGTCCGCTACCTCCGCGTGCCCCGGCTCTTCGAGATGATGAAGGCGGCGCGTGGCGACGGCAGTGGACCGCAGCTCGTCGAGCGCCTCGGCAAGGTCCAGCTCCTCATCCTCGACGACTTCGCGCTCTACCCCATGGACGCCGAGCAGCGGCGTGACCTCATGGAGGTCGTCGAGGAGCGAGCGCAGCGCCGCTCGACGCTCGTCACCAGCCAGGTCAAGGTCAAGACCTGGCACGACGCGTTCGGCGACCCGACGCTCGCCGACGCGGTGCTCGACCGCCTGGTCCGCAACGCCTACCGCCTCGAGCTCGACGGCGGGGAGTCCAAACGGGGGGACCTCTGTCCCCCGGAGCTTGTGGAGTGATCGAGTGACCGTGCTGCGCGCGAACGACTCGCCGCGCTGCGCGCGTCGGCCGGCTGTGGACGCTGCCGTGGCTGCCGGCGTCAGGGAAGACCTGCCGCTGCGCGTGCAGGTCTCCCACCGCGCCTTGGACGGCGCTGCGCGCCGCCCACAGCCATTTGGAACACGCTGCGCGTGTCCCACAGCGCCCACAGCCTCGGCGACGATGAGAGATCGACTACCATGACCACGAAAGGAGGCTTGAAAACCACCTCGTGTCCGCTGATCGCGGACACTCCGTCAACAGGTACCCTGGCTCAGCTCAACTCGCACCGCTGTCCGCGTTCGTCCGGAATCACTGTCCGCAATCGTCGGTCTCCGCAAGCTTTTGGACTGTCCTTCTGGGAAGCGGCTGGTGGCGGTGCTGCCGAGGATGGTGGACGCGGTCGAGCGGGGTGTCAGACCAGATCTGGTTCGGGTGCGCCTTGGGGAACGCCTCAAGGCAAGCAGGCCATGGGCCGCGTCGTCGAGCATCACGGCCGCGGGGGGAAGCATGGTTCGAGTTGGGCGACGCCACGCCGATGTTGAGTCGATGCGGAGTCCGCTGCCAGTGCGGGCATGACGATCGACGCCGCCAGGATCGGGGCTGGGAACGCACGAAAACGCAACAGTGACGTCAACGTTAGCCTCTCTCTGGTGGGCCGCTCGGTTCCGGACCTTTCACCGATCTTATATCGCGAGTAATCGCAAAAGACCACGAAACGATGCGAGATGTAATTTATTAAGCTACTCTAGTTGAGTCCTATGACGTTATGTTGCGGTGAGACTGGTTTTCGGATAATGAGCGGGAGATGAGCCAAGTGGCGGCAGAGACGGCGAGGGCGGGGAAGATCGGTTCGAGGCCGAGCGGGTAGGTTCCCTGCGGTGAGCGCAGGAGGATCCAAGCCGTGGCCGTCACGGCGGCCAGCGCCAGCGCTGTCGCGGCGCCGCCGCGCCCGAACCGCCAGCGCGGCCTGGCCTGCGCCGAGGCCACCGGCAGCAACAGCGCGGCGGTGACGATGCTCCCCACGTCGTGCCAGATCGCTACGACCGAGCGCAGCGCCAGCGCCAGGGCGGTGGCTGCGGCGCCGGCAAAGGCGAGCCCGACCAGCGTCCAGCGACGTTCCTCGGTGCGCCGGGCAAGCTCGGGGAGCACGTCGTGGCCCACCGTCGCCGCCGCGAGGAACAGGTATGAATGCAGCGTCGACATCACCGTGGCCACGAGGCCGACCACGAACAGGGCGTTGGCCGCTGGTGGCAGCACGAGCCGGCCGAGCGCCGGGTACGCGAGCGTGGGGGAGGTGTCGGGCGGCAGCAGCACGCGCGCCGCGAGACCAGTGAACGTCGTGAGGAAATCGAACGCCACCCAGAACAGCACCGACACCAGCACCCCGCGCCGCGCCACCGCCGGCGTGCGGGCGGCGTAGCAGCGCTGGTAGAACGTCGGCTCGACGAGCGTCTGCAGGGCGATGAAGTACCACACCAGAATGGCCTGCGTCCCGAGCTCGCCGTCCCAGGTGCGGTGCGTCGCAGGTAGCGCCTGCCAGAGTGTTCCGAACCCGCCAGCCCGGCCCACGGCAACCGGGAGCAGCACCCCGAAGGCGAGGAACATGAGCGCGAACTGCAGCACGTTCGAGGAAACGACGGTACGGAACCCGCCGGCCGCGGCGCAGGCGAGGGTGAAGGCGAGCCCGGCGACGATCGCCCAGCCGAGCGGTAGGGGCGTGTAGATGCGCAAGAGGTCGCCCATCATCAGGGCGTAGGCGGCCGGGATGGCGAGCAGCAGCACGAGCACCGCCCCGAGCCGGGCGGCTGCCGGCCCGTACGCGGCCCGGAGCTGCTCCGGGATCGATAGCGCAGCGCTCTCGCGGACGCGGGCCGCGAGCACCCAGGCGAAGACGAGCG
Source organism: Holophagae bacterium (assembly GCA_012516935.1). GTDB lineage: Bacteria > Acidobacteriota > Thermoanaerobaculia > Thermoanaerobaculales > Thermoanaerobaculaceae > JAAYVZ01. The sequence continues at coordinate 536 of JAAYVZ010000138.1, read as the reverse complement.
CCGCGAGGTAGTACGGCACCCCCAGCGCCAGCCAGTTGGAGATCCCGTACCGGAACGAGTACTCACCGACGCCCAGCACCCCGCCGTACCAGGTCGCGACCAACGTCGCCACGAACGGGCCGAGCGTGAGGCGCCGCCCGGCCGCCAGGTACTCGAGCGCCTCACGGGTGCGGGTGCGCCAGGCGAGGCCGACGAGCGCCGCGGCGTACAGCGCGAGAGCGACGGCGACGTACGCATCCACGGTCGGTAGTATAAAGAGGAGGTGGTGGCAGGATCGGCGGCGTCGTCGACGCTCGCCAAGCCTATCGAACCATTGGCGGTAGCTGGGTTGCCGGTTGCCGGAGCAGCCGGCCCCCGCTTTCCGCGTGTGCATACCTTCGGTGAACCCGGCTTCCCCACGGGTAGCCCGGAGCGGGTCGACCTTTCGGGCGTGCCTCGCGCGGGTGAGTCAGGTTTCGGGGGGCGAGCAGTGCCTGGGCGGTCGCTGCGGCGCGGGCTGGTTCGGGGACCGGCTCGCCCAGCGGATCCTCGCGTTC
>JAAYVZ010000137.1 GCA_012516935.1 Holophagae bacterium | reverse complement strand
TCGCCGTGGTCGGCGCGTACACCCACGGCAGCGACACCCAGTGCCGGCTCGGGCTGCCCTCGACCGGCAGCGACAGGTTGAGCGCAAACCCCATGTTGGACGCGGTCGCGCAGGTCGCAACCCAGAGCCCGAGGACTAGAAAGGCACCCACACGCCGCCCCCTGCACGAAACCAGTGGGCCTTGAATCGCTGCTCCTCGCCGCCCACTGGAGCCCGAGATCGTCCGATCGAGCACAACGGGATCACGCTGGCCGTGCATGCGGATCATCTCCTTCCGTCCGCGCGACCCGCCGGGGGTCGGAGCGTTTCGAGCACCGCACGCGCCTTGGCGGCGATCTTGGGGACGGCACTGCTCGACAGGGCTTCCAGGTCGGCCCTGCCACCAACGCTGTCACCCTCGACGACCTTGTCGCACGCCACTGTGAAACGCAGATCGTCGGCAAACCAGATGTCGGGATGGGAGCTGAGCACGATATCGGCCCAACGCGCCCGCCACGCGCGCGCCTCGGTGTCGTACTTCATCGTACCGCCTGGCCCACAGGGCTCGCGGTCGCAGGGGACAGAGAACTGCAGCCTCGGACCCCGGGACCGGATGGCCCTGAGATTCTCGTCGATGTCCATTCGCTGCGCCCACCTCATGGCGAATGAGTGAAACCAGACGAGATAGGCTGAGTAGGTCGAGCTTGGAAAGTCGATTAGGAGCCTGGAGCCCCTCCAGAAGAGTACCGAGGCGACATCGCTGGCGTCGCAGCCTGCAGACAGGCCGCCCCTGGCGTGCACGTGCGCCAAGAGCGACCGGTACGCCTCCTGGTCCTCCCCTTGTGGCGCCACAATCTCGATTCTTACCCCCTTCGCCACCGCGACGAATGCGTCGAACTTTCCCAGGTGGAAGGGGCGAGTGTCGATCGTGACATCGACGGTGTAGGTGCCGGGCGCACAGAACCGTGGCAGGAGCTCTCTCTGGCTGAAGCTCGATACCCAGTACTCCTGCGTGCGTCCCGGCCCCAGCTCCTGGTACCTCAATGAGTACTCTGTCCCTTTTCCCATCGCGAGCCCCTTCGGCTCCAGAGTGCCTTCGGCTGGTGTTGCCGCCCATGTCAGCGCGATACCAACGTGCTGCAGAAGAGGAACGCGGATGGCAGCGTCACCTTCATTTGTCAGCTTCAGGACCACTGACACCGGGGTCCCGAGCACGGCACGGGTTGGCTCGAAGGTCGCCTCCAGCCGCACCGCCTGGCCGGCGAGGGCGCCTGTGGCCAGGAGCCCAGATACTGTCGCAGCCACTCCACCAATGAGCTTCATCGTGCCCCCCATCTCACTCGGGATCCGCATGGTTGCGGATGCCGAGGTCGTCGTCGCACGTGGCATTGTTGCACTGGTGCCGTCCTGGAGCCCCGAAGAGGTTGATGCAGCAGAAGCGGTTCACGTCGTTGCCGATCAACTGCTCCCACAAGGACGGATTGCCGTACTTGTCCTCGAACATCACGCACTTCTCGATGCCAGGCGGCGGCGGTGGGTCTAGGCAGGCCGACCCACACCAGGCGTCATTGCTGTCGTGATGCTGGTTTGCGGCGCAGTTGACGCGGAACATGTGGCCAAGCTCGTGTACCGTTGTCTGCCGCACGTACTGAGGCAAGATGGTGAAGTAGCTAATTTCCAGCCAGCCGCGAAAGACGTACAGGTAGTCATAGTCGGCCTCGGAGAAGCCGCTCGCAGCCTCTAGCGATGAGTCGGCGCCGATCAGGTGGAAGTAGTTCTGTGGGCTTGCAGGTGGCGGGTCTCCTTCCAAGGGCTGCATGTTGCGGAACCACGTAGCATTGAAGTACCGCGCCGGGTCGGGGTACAAAGGGTCGAGCGCGTAGCTAACAGGTGGAACGGCCCCGGAGCCCAGCTTCAGGCCACGGACCTCCACGAACGCGTCGCCAAACGGCGCCTCCACGCCACGCATGTCTGCCCTATGGAAGCAGGATCCAAGGCTCTCGTAGGGTGCGTTCAAGTCCGGGTCGCAGCCTGAAAGGACACCGAGCCCCCCGGACTCGAGGTTCTCGAAATTGGCGATTGGGACCACATCGTCCCAGAAAGAGGCGCGATACGAGTTCGCCAGGGGCCCATCGAGGACGACGCGGCACTCCTCGTCAACGCCTGTGCAAACCTCCCCGCTGTCCCTCTTCAGGATTGCCGTCACGGTCCGCCGTTCGCCGCCAGATTCGGCCGGGTGCGTCTTGTCGAACACCACGACTGCATCCCCAACCTTGGCACTCACCCACGGCCACACGACCACTTCGTTGCACGCGAGCTGGCCGGCAGTGCCACAGCAAGGCGGCTGCCCCGCGCCACCACACGCCCCAGGGGCACCAAAGTCCTCACGCAGAAGCCCACCCCATCTGAACATCCAGTCTCGTTCAACGAACACCCTCTTCCACGAGGTGTAGACACCCGACAGGCCGGTGACCTTGTCCGCAATGGGTTGCCCCGTCGAGGCGTTCACCTTGCGGCCCTCGACCTGGAAGTTGTTGCCCGAGTATTGTGCCGGGACGCGCAGGTAGAACGTCAGCAGGTTGTCTGTCCCCGGCGCGGCAAGGAGAGTCGGCGTAAACGGCCCGCTGGCGCTCAGCGACAGGCCGGGCGCCTCGGCGCCCTGGTTGTCGTTGCCCTCGTAAGGAAGCTGCGCAGTACAGGTCAGCCCGCCATACCCGCACCAGCCACCGTCCGGCGCATAGGGCGCCAGGTCGGGTGGGTCGACGACTCGCAACGAGAGGGGCACCCCGCTCCACCCATTGGCCACCACCTCGACGACCCGGTCCTGGACCTGGTACGGCGACGGGTAGCTCGCCACCGCCTGCGACTTGCCCGAGTTGTTGAGGATGATCCTCTGGGGAAACGGGCGGTAGATGAAGTAGGTCCAGTCTGGCGTCAGGAGCAGCTTCCCGTCCGACTCGCCCCACACGAGCCCACCATGATTGCGGACGGGTCCCCCGGCGACGTCGGCAATCGGATTGCGGTTGAACACCTCCGTGCAGGGCTTCTCGGTGGTAATGAACCGCGCGAAACTGGCGGTCGAGGCATCACGGTCGATTTCGATCCCGCGAACTGCAGGAAGACCGGTTCCCTGGTACAGGCTCGACGACTGGCCAGTCGGATTCACTTCCCAAACCGCCGTTCCGCTCCCCACGTAGAGAAACCCGTTGCTGTGCGCCTCCATGCCCGCCGGGTCCGCGAAGCTCCAGTTGGTCTTCTGGCCCCAGTTGTCGGTGATCGCGGTCGCGTTGCCTGCAGGGATGCGCACGATCTTGCTCTGGTTCGCGTCGGCGATAAAGCATGCACTCCCATCCCAGGCCACGGCGATGCCGCGAGGCAGGATCGGGCGGGAGAACGGCGGCTGATGGGCCGTGTCGGTCGTGAACGCAAAGTGGTTGGCGGTCGGCGGGTTCGCCGAGGTGTTGATGACCAGCACCTCCCCCACGCCGCTGGACCCGTCGACAACCAGAATCCTGCCATTGACGTCGGGCTTCGAGATGAACGCCCGGGTCATCGCGGAGCCGCTCACCAGGGTTGAGATCGGTACCCGTTTGAAGAGGTCGACGGCCCACACGCCTCCGTTGGCACCGACCCAGACGCGGTTGGACGCAAACGCCAGCGCCGTCACTCCCGGCAGGCTGACGCCCTTGGCCTTCAGCCTTAGGTATGGCGCGGCTGCGGTCCCCGACCCTTTGCCCCCCGACTCGACGATCAGGTAGGTGGAGAGAGTGTCGTCCGGAATCGTGAAGACCGCCGCGCTCGCGTAGCCGGGCAGCGCACTGTCGACCGTCGCCGAGTCGGCCCGCATCCGGCGTCCCCAGAAGTGCGCTATGTTCGCGGCCGGGACGGTGTCGAGGAACTTCGACGTCACGGTGAGAGTGTCGCCCCACCACAGGTCATTGCTGCTCAGTGATGGGGCGCCTGGTTCTGGGCGCGGCGCGTAGCCGAGGCCACGCTCCGCGGCGTTGGCCACGGTGTTGTCCGAAACGTCGAAGAACTCGATCTGAGCCCCTGAGACGGCGCTAACGCTCGCCACCGTTTGCGCACCACCCAGGGAGATCGTCTGCACCCCGTTGGTGAAGTCGCCGTTGAGCGCGCGAGTCACCGTGAAGGGACCCGCACTCCCCGTCCACGCCAGGTCGTAGACCCAGGCGCCTGCGCTCGAATCCCAGTGCTTGCCGATGGTCAGGACCAGAGGATCGGCCTGCGTTGCATGGCGCCCATCAGGGAGGGGCGGGAGCTGGCCGACAGGAGGAGTGCCGAAGGCGTCGGCGCTCGTCGGCTGGGCAGGCCGCGCCAGCTGGCCATCCGGCGTCACGACCATCAGCTCGCCGTGGGGGAGGGCGACCTGATCCGACCGGGCCGGACCCTCGGCTGCGACGCTCGGCCCGATGACGACTCGCGTAGCGATGGTACCGATCACGATCAGGCGCGGCAGGTGTTGGGTCATCGCGATCTCCCTGCGTGTCTCGATGCAACCACCCTACGCTCGATCCCTCAGCCTGTCACCCCCCCAATGCGATCCCCATCACATTCGCGGTCGTCTCAGAAACCACGAGAGCACGACGAAAGCCACTGATTCGGACTGAAGACAAGGAGAGCGCCCGTGACCCGACGACGCGCGCCGTGACGGTCTGGCCGGGGGCGTTCTGCACCCCGTAGGCAACCCCCTTGACCAGCGAGAAGCCGTCCGTGGTGAACGTGCAGGCATGGGAGACGAAGGACGAGCTGGCCTCGTCCCATCGCCACACGCTCGCCACCT
>JAAYVZ010000023.1 GCA_012516935.1 Holophagae bacterium | reverse complement strand
CAGGGTGAGGGGGTTCTTCCCCCCTGTCCCCGCTGGTGCAGGGCGCAAGGTCGAGGCCAGTACTTTTGACCCCTCACCCGGCTCGCTGTGCTCGCCACCCTCTCCCCGCTGTGCGGGGCGAGGGGGTTGAAGTCGCGGGTTAGGCGGGTGGGTGGCGCGTGGACGGGGTGGAAGGGAGCCGGTCCGCAAGACGACCGCATTTGCGACCTGGTCGAGGCGGGAGGTACGGATCGCTCGCCACGGGTGCTTCTGGGCGTTGGCATTCATGACTTTCGTGGTAATGTTACTTCGGAGATCATCTTTGACGTGATCGGGATCGCACGGCACACGGACTACGCAGCGCGGGTGGTGTTGCATCTGGCGTGCCTCGAGCCGGGGGTACAGGTGACGATCGCCGAGATCGCCGAAAAGCGGCTGCTGCCGGCGCCGTTCGTGCGACGGGTGGTGGGCAAGCTGGTGGCGGCGGGCCTTTTGGTGACGACACGGGGGATGGGCGGTGGGGTGCGACTGGCGCGGGCGGCGGCGGAGATCTCGCTTCTCGACGTGGTGCAAGCGCTCGAGGGGGGCGTCACCCTCAACCCGTGCGTGGACAACCCGAGGGCCTGCCCGTTGGCGACGGCGTGCCCGGTGCATCAGACGTGGACGGAAGCGTCCTGGCAGCTCGAGGCGATGCTGGGGGCGGTGCGGTTCGATGAGCTGGCAGCCCGCACGCAGCGGGACCCCAGCGAGCATGGTCACCTGCAGCAGGAGCGGCTGCGCGAGGCCGGGTCGCGGCGCCGCGCCGGCGGGGCGTGAGAAGGAGGAACGTGTGGACACCTTGCTGCTGTCGCGCATCCAGTTCGCGGTGGCGATCTACTTTCACTACCTCTTCGTGCCGCTGACCCTGGGGCTCTCGGTGATGGTGGCGATCATGGAGACGATCTGGGTGCGGCGGGGCGACGAGGACTACCTGCGCATGGCGAAGTTTTGGGGGAAGCTGCTCCTCGTCAACTTCGCGGTCGGGGTGGTCACCGGAATCACGCTGGAGTTCCAGTTCGGGACCAATTGGTCGCGCTACTCGGCGTATGTGGGTGACATCTTCGGCTCGCTGCTGGCGATCGAGGCGACGGTCGCGTTCTTTCTCGAGTCGACGTTCATCGCCGTGTGGTTTTTTGGCTGGAACAAGCTTTCACCGAAGGCGCACGCGGCGACGATCTGGCTGGTGGCGATCGCCTCGAACGTCTCGGCGTTCTGGATCCTCGCCGCCAACGCCTGGATGCAGCACCCGGTAGGGTTCACTATCCGCAACGGCCGCGCCGAGCTGACCGACTTTTTCGCGGTGATCACCCAGAAGTTCGCGATCCTCGAGCTCGTCCACACGATCGGCGGGGCATACATTTTGGCCGGGTTTTTCGTGCTCGGGATTTCGTCCTGGCACTTGCTGCGCAGGAATGAGGTGGCGCTGTTCGGTAAGTCGTTCCGGATCGCCGCGGTGTGGACGCTGGTCTTCGCGTTCTTCGAGATTGCCCAGGGCCACATGAACGCCGAGATCCTGGGCTCCACGCAGCCCTCCAAGATGGCGGCGATGGAAACCCACTGGGAAACCGGCACCAACGTGCCGCTCTATCTGGTGGCGTGGCCCGACGAGAAAAACGAGCGCAACGTCGTGGAGGCGCTGCCCGTGCCGTCGCTCCTCTCGCTGCTCGCGACCTACACCACGGGCGGTGAGGTCAAGGGCCTCAGGGACTACCCGGCCGCGGATCGGCCGCCGGTGCTGCCGATTTTTCTGTCGTTCCGCGCCATGGTGGGGCTCGCGTTCCTGTTCCTCGGGCTCGGGGCGTGGGCGTGGTGGGTGCGCAAGCGGCCACTCGAGCATCCGCTGCTGCTGAAGCTGCTGCCGTGGACGATCGCGCTGCCGTACCTTGCCAACGAGCTGGGGTGGACGGTCGCCGAGCTGGGGCGCCAGCCGTGGATCGTCTACGGGATCATGCGGACCTCCGACGCGGTGTCGCCGGTATCGGCCGGACAGGTGATGGCAACGCTGGTGGGGTTCGTGCTGCTGTACACGCTGCTGGGGGCGGTGGACTTTTTCCTGCTGTTCAAACTCGCGCGCAAGGGACCGGCCCCGGCCGGCCGCGGCTGAGGAGGCGGGCATGCTGGAGACGATCTGGTTCGCAGTTTGGGGTGTTGCGTGGGCGATGTACTGCATGCTCGACGGGTTCGACTTGGGGCTCGGGACGCTGCTGCCGCTCCTGGCCCGCAACGACACCGAAAGACGGGTCATCTTCAACGCTCAGGGGCCGTTTTGGGACGGCAACGAGGTATGGCTGATCACTGCCGGCGGAGTCACGTTCGCGGCCTTCCCGAAGGCGTACGCGGTGATGTTCTCGGGGCTGTACCTGCCGCTGTTGCTGCTGTTGTTCGGCCTCATTCTGCGCGGGGTGACGTTCGAGTTCCGCAACAAGGTGGACAGCCCGGCCTGGCGGTCGGTGTGGGACTGGTGCATGGTCGTGGGGTCGTTCGTGGCGGCGCTGCTGCTCGGGGTGGCGTTCGCCAACCTCTTCCGGGGCCTGCCGATCGATGGCGCCGGGTTGATGCGCGGCGATTTCTGGTCGCTGCTCAACCCTTATGGGCTGCTCGGCGGCGTGTTGCTCGTGCTCCTGTTCGCGGTACACGGGTCGTTGTGGCTGGCGATCAAAGCGGAGGGCGAGCTAAAGCTGCGAGCGGCCGCAGCAGCGCGCTTTTTGTGGGTGCCGATGATCGTCACGGTGATAGGGTTTTTGATCTCCACGTATGCCTCGACCCGTCTCTGGCACAACGTTCTGGCCAAGCCGTACCTGCTGGTGCTGCCGCTGCTGGCAGTGGTGGGCCTGGTCGGGGTACGAGCTTTGGTGGCGCGGCAGAGCTGGTGGTGGGCGTGGGGTGCGTCGGCGGTCGGGATCGCCGGCGTGGTGCTGTTCGGCGTCGCCGGGATGTACCCCAACCTGTTGCTGTCGAGCCTCGCGGAGGAGTACTCGGTGACGGCGTTCAATGCCGCGTCGAGCCCGCTCACGCTCAAGATCATGCTCGGTGTGGTGCTGGTCTTTCTCCCCCTGGTGTTGTTCTACCAGACGTGGGTGTATCGTTTGTTCAGAGACAAGGTCACGAGCGGGATGCTGGCAAGCGATCAGTCGTACTGAGCTCGAGGGGGAGACCGCGCGGGGTGTTCGGCCGGGGCCTGGCGGACCCCGGCCCTTTGTTACCATGCCGCTGCATGACGATCGGGTTGTCGCTCACAATGTTCGCCCTCGGCCTCGGGTTGTCGGCGTTCTTTTCCTCGAGCGAGACGGCGCTGACGGCGCTGCCGCTGTCGCGTGTCGTGGCGCGGGCCGAGGTCGGGTCGAGACCGATGCGTTGGGCGTGGAGCCGCTGGCGGACTCGGCCGCACCGGCTCATCGTGACGCTGCTGATCGGCAACACGCTGGTCAACATCGGGCTCTCGGCGGTGGCGACGGAGCTGGCACTCGAGCTCTGGGGCGACCGCGGCCTCGCCTACGCCGTGGGGGTGACGACGTTCGTGGTCCTGGTCTTCGGCGAGGTCACGCCGAAGACGCTGGCGCGCGTCGCCCCCGAGGCGCTGGGACGCCTCGTGATCTTCCCGATTGCGGCGATGGACTGGCTGCTGGCGCCGTTCACGGCTGCGCTGCTGGGGCTGTCGCACCTTGCCGCCAAGCTTCGGCGCAAGCCGCTCCACGCCGCGGTCGCCGCCACCTCGGTGGAGGACGTGCGCTTCACGCTCTCGCTGGCCCGCGAGGAGGGTCACGTCACCGAGTTCCAACATGGGGTGCTGGAAGCCGTGCTGCGGTTCGAGGGCACGACCGTGCGACAGGTGCAGATCCCCCGCACGGATGTGGTGTTCCTCGCGGATACGCTGTCGCTGGCGGAGGTCGAGGAGCGCGTTCTCGGCTCCGGATACTCGCGGTTCCCGGTGTTCCACGGGCGCGACGACAACGTCATCGGCATGCTCCTCGCCAAGGACTTGCTGCGGCCCGAGGCGCGCCGCGAAGACTGGCGGCGGGTATTGCAGCCGGCGTTGTTCGTGCCCGAGACGAAACGCGTCGTCGAGCTGCTGCGGGAGATGCGCGACCGCCGGGTGCACGTCGCGCTGACGGTGGACGAGTACGGCGCCATCGCCGGGCTGGTGAGTCTCGAGGACCTCATCGAGATGATCGTTGGCGACATCCAGGACGAGTTCGATACAGCCCAGCCGTCCTGGGTGGTCGCGGAGGCGGGAGAGTGGCTGGTGCGGGGATCGCTGTCGCTCGAGCGGCTTGCCCAGCTCACGCACAAGCCACTGGCTGCCGGGGCTGACTTCACCTCGGTCGCCGGGCTACTGCTCGATATCGCGGGGCGGGTGCCCGCCGTCGGTGAGCGCTTCGAGGCTGGTGGTCTGGTCTTCGAGGTCACCACCGCGACCCCAGCCAGAATCGAGCAGGTGCGGGTCACGATCGCTCCTTCGCCCACCGAGTGATCACGAAGTGGTGCGTAGGAGCCTCTTTCGCTCCTACCCGCCCGAGCCCCCAGCTGTCTGGCCACCACCCCTCGGCGACAGCCGGCACTCGGCACCGCCTGGGCTACGCAGGCGGGGGCGGCGCTTCGGATCGCACCTCCTACCACCTGCCCCGGCACGCCTCCTTGAGTATCCCGACGGTCGTCGACAGCTCGACCAGCAGGTCGCGTATCTCGGTGGGCTTGACGAGCCGGTTGCAGTCCACGAGGAGCGTGGTGTCGCGACCCTCGAGCTGGAAGCGTCGCTCAGCATAGTGCTGGACGTGGGCGCGCACCTCGGGCCGGAACAGCTGGCGCACCGCGTCGACGCTCTCGCCCCGCAAGGCGACTTTCTTCGAGAACTCGGGGTCCTCCTCGAAGTCGATATCCTGGCCGATGAACGCTTCGACGAGGTGGTCGACGAAGGCGAGCTCCCGGCGCAGTGTGAAGTGCGGCAGGGCGAGATCCGGGGAGCTCAGCAGGCAGACGGTTTGGACGTGGGTGGAAGAACTCTTGCCCCCGCCGGTGGTGTAGCGGTAGTCCAGAACCCAGGCCTCGGCTTGCAGCGTCCGGCCTTTCAGGATGCTGGTGGCGCGTTTGGAGTGCCCTTTGGTGAAGATCTCGAAGTGCAGGAAGCGCTCGGGGAGCGAGCTGCTGGTCTCCTCGTACGAGAAGCCAATGAGGGCAGCGGTTTCGGAGAGCGCCTGGCGGCGCTTCTTCTCTGCCTGCTTCCAAAGAGCGAAGGCGAGGACGATGAGCAGGAGAGGGCCGACGATGACCCCGGCAAGCATGAGGGTTTCGTTGTCCACGGCAACCTCCGCTGCCAGGATACGTCAGCCTCGGAAGAGCCAAGCAGCGAGAACCGGGCGGAGGACTCGCCGGCAACCGGTCGGACCGGGGCCTGGTCGGTGGGGCCAAGCCTTTGGCCTCGGCCGGATCCTCGGCCGGGGTTGCTCCGGATGGGGATTGGGGAGGCGAGGGCAGGAGCCGAACCGGGTGCGGGTATTGGGGGAGCGCCCCTACCGAGCAGTCGGCAGCTCGGGTTTCGGGACATCGACCAGAACAGAGCGGCTTTGGTGCTATCGTTGTGGTATGCGAACAGTTGTCTTCTTCATGGTTGCCGTGTCCATGTCGGCGATCCCGGCCGCGGCCCAGGGCCCGGACGCCGAGTGGCGCACCATCACCACAGCGCATTTCCGCGTCCACTACACAGCCCCCGCCGAGGCCTGGACGTTGGCCGCCGTGGCACGCCTGGAGGCGATCCGCGAGCGGGTCGCGGCCGAGGTCGGTTGGGCGCCGTCCCAGGTCGTCGACGTGGTCGTCGAGGATCCGCTGGCGGAGCCCAACGGCATGGCGCTACCGATGCTCGATGCCCCGCGCATGGTGCTATGGACCAGCCCGCCGGGGCCCGGCTCGCCCAACGGCAACTTCGCCGACTGGGCCGAGGACCTGATCGTTCACGAGGATCTTCACAACGTGCACCTGCTGCAACCGTCGCGCAATCCGCTGCGGCGGCTGGGCGAGAAGCTGCTCCCGGTCGGGCCGGTAACGACCAAGGCGCCGCGCTGGGTGCACGAGGGATACGCGACGCTCGTCGAGGGGAAGCTCACGGCTTTCGGCCGCCCCAACGGTGACTTCCGCGCCGCGATCCTGCGGCGGTGGGCCGAGGCCGGCCGGCTGCCGAGCTACCGGCAGATGGCGAACGACACGCAGAGCTTCCTCGGCATGAGTATGGCGTACCTGATGGGCTCGGCGTATCTCGAGTGGCTGGTCGAGCGCACGGGCCCCGACAGCCTCCGCCACCTGTGGGCGCGGTTGACTGCCCGCACCGACCGCAGCTTCGAGGCAGCGTTCGAGGGGGTGTTCGGCGACACCCCGGCACGGCTGTACGACCGCTTCCTCGCTGAGCTGACGTGGCGGGCGATGGAGGTCGAGCGCCGGTTGGCGACGACGCGGCAGGACGGCGAGCTGTGGCGGGACCTCGACTGGACGACGGGGGAACCGACGGTGGCGCCGGACGGGTCGAAGGTCGCGGTCGTCCGGGGTAGCCGCACCCGCGCGTCGCGGATCGTCGTGTGGTCCACGGCCCCCGACCTCGAGGCCGAGAAGAAGCGGCAGCAGCGCATCGACGAGGTGCTCGCCCGCGATCCGCAGGACGTCGCACCGGTGCGCGGCAAACCGCTGACCCGCAAGCCGTTGAACGAGCTCGTGACGCGCAACTTCGCCGAGCCCTCGTCGCTGCGTTTTCTGCCGGACGGCAAGTCACTGCTGTTCGAACGCTTCGAGGCAGACGGCAAGGGCTTCCTCCACCCCGACCTCTTCCTTTGGAGCTGCGAAACCGGTGAGGTGCGGCGCCTGACCACGCAAGCCGACGTGCGCGCCGCCGATCCTGCTCCCGACGGCACCTGGGCGGTGGGTGTGCGCAACCGCTACGGGCTGTCGCAGCTCGTGCGAGTCGAGCTCGCTACGGGGTCGGTGGCCGAGCTGACGCCGCCGTCGGTCGAGGAGATCTGGGCAAGGCCGCGCCTGAGTCCCGACGGCGAAAGCCTGGCGGTGATGTGCCATCGCCGGGGCCGCTGGCGGCTGCTCGTGCGGCGGCTGGCTGACGGTGCTGAGCGGGAGGTCGCAACGCCGGCAGGCAGCCTCATCGCTCACCCGGCGTGGCTTCCCGATGGGCGCTCGTTGCTCGTGACCCACGGTCAGGACGGATTCGTCAACGTTGCCCGCCTGGACCTCGGGTCGGAGGGCGCCCCGCAGCTCGTGACGCGCTCACCGGTGGCCTGCTTGGCACCGGCGCCGACGCCGGACGGAAAGGTGTTTTTCCTCGCGCTCGAGCCCGATGGGCTGGACCTACGCGTAGCCTCGCTCGATCTCGCGCCGAGCCTGCCGGCCGAGGTCGCCGAAACCTCGCTCGCCCCGGCAGTGCGCACGGTCCCGCCGCCGCCACCGGAGCCCTTCCGGCTCGACCCGGTGGGGCCCGGACAGCCCTACGGGCTCGGGCGCCAAGAGCTGCGGGTACTGGCCGGTGGCGTCACGGCGCCGGGGGGACGCTCGCTCGAGCTCGGCCTGCGGGTCGGGGACGTTGTCGGGCGGCTCTCGGCGCTTGCCGTGGGCGCGGTCGGCGGCGACGGCGGGGCCTCGGGCGGTGCGCTCGCCGCGACGTGGCGGGGTTGGCCGGTCGAGGTCGGGGTCCACGTTTTTACGGCCGAGACGCGGCCGTCCGAGCAGGGCGACACGGCGGTCGGCCTCGGCAAGGCCCTCGACGCCCGACACTCCGGTCTCGAGGGACGGCTGCGGTGGGAGCGCCGTGGTTCGGTCTCTCGGCTCGCCGCGGCGCTCGCGGTGGACGCCGAGCGCGTCGACCCCGAGATCGGAGAGCGGTTCGACAGGCGGATGGCTTCACTCGCCGTGTCGCTCAGGCGTCGGCCCTCGCGTTGGCCGTGGCATCTCGATGAGTCGATCGGGATTGAGGCCGGCGTGGGGTCGAGCGACGGGGCGGCGTGGCGGCGATTCGGCGCCGAGGTTGGGCTCGGGGTGTCGTACCGGCACAACGGCGTCGCCGTGTCGTGGGGGCGCCACTGGGTGCGCGGCGAACCCTCGCGCTTCGACCTCCTCCGGGTGGGAGGGACGTGCGGGTCCCTGGTGCCAGACGGGGTGCGGGGAGGACAGGTCGAGGTGCCCGCGCTGCCGGCCGCGATCTTGGTCGGCGCGGAGCACGAAAGGCAGCGCGGCTCGCTGCAGGTCCGCGCTCTGCAGCTGTTTTTCGAGCGGCACCGGGTGTGGTCGCGGGGCGGACCGAAGGGCGAGTGGCTGCGGCTCGCGGGGCTCGAGCTCGACCTGACGGGCGACCCGGTACCGCTCGTCAAGCTCCCAGGGCTGCGCCTGCGCTGCGGAGCCGCGCGGGTGCTCGATCCACCGCTCGAGGACGAGAACCGCTTCTGGCTGCTGCTGGCGTTCCGCCCCTGACGACGGTCGTCCGTTGCCACCCGTCCGCTCGTTGGTTGTCAGTCCCCCTCACTGGGAGGCGCCGTTGCTGTACGGGTCGAACCATTGCGGCGGAACGCGCGCGAGCAGCTCCTCGACCAACACTTCGACAGGCCGCGAGCGGTCGAGCGTGACCGTCTGGTCCGGTGAGAACTCGTCCGGGAACTCGAAAACCTGAAGCTGCTTCTGGTAGATCTCCCAGCGACCGTCGGAGACGCCCGTTGCCCTGGCCGCCCGGCGCTCGAGGCGCTCGCGGATGAGCTTCTCGGAGCAGCGGCAGTCGAGCACCAGAAGCGGTACCTGCATGCGGTTGGCGAGAGCGATGGCGCGGGCGCGCTGGGCACGCTTGGTGAAACAGCCGTCGAGGATCACCGACTGTCCGGCGATGAGCAGTGCCTCGGCGCGATCCACCATCGTTGCGTAGGTGCGTTCGGTGATCGAGGGCGCGTACACGCCGTGGTCGAAGGCGTCGTAATGGCGCTCACGGATATCGATGCCGAGCAAGCTCTTGCGGGTTTCGTCCGAGGAGACGACCTGGAGCGCGCAGCGGGCTGCGAGCTTGCGGGCCAGCGTGCTCTTGCCGGAGCCGGTGAGCCCGACGGTGAGCAGCAGCATCTGCGGGTTGAACTCGGTCGAGTAGCGCGCCGCCAGCTCGTAGTAGCGCGATGCCGTCGTCGCCAGCTCGGACCTGCGCTCCGCCGGGATCCCCTGGTCGTCGGTCTGGAACGAGTGGATCTTGGCCCGGACGTAGGCTCGGTACGCCTTGTAGAACGACAGCAAGTCGGCCAGCTCGCGGTCACCCGAGGCAGCGATGTACTCGTCGATCACCACCCGAGCGAGCTCGGGGAAGCCGACGAACTCGAGATCCATGGCCAGAAACCCCATCTCCTCGGCCGTGTCTTGGATCCGAAACCGCTCATTGAACTCGATGCAGTCGAAGATCTGGACGGGGTCGGTGGCGCAGATGGAGTCGAGGTGCAAGTCGCCGTGGCCGTCGACGATCCGACCGTCGGCGAGACGCCGGGCGAACAGCGCCCGCTTGCGTTGCAGGAACAGCTCGGTGGACGTCCGGATGAAGTTGAACATCTCGTCGGAGAGCAGCGTGCCGATGTAGCGCTCGGTCTGCTGGAAGTTCTCGACGCAGTTGAAACGGACGCCATCGAGCCCCTTGATCGCCTGCAGCTCCGGGCTGATGAACGCGTTGGCGTGGAACTTCGCCAGGATGCGGGCGAGCGAGCGAAGCAGCTCGGGGCCACCCTGGCCTCGCGCCAGCACTCGGCGAAGCATGCGCTGCTCGGGAAGGCGGACCATCTTGACCGCCACCTCGACGACCTCGCCATCGCCGCCGACCGCGAACCTGCCGTCCTTCTCCCTGATCTCGACGACGCCGAGATAGGTCTCGGGCGATAGGCGCGAGTTGAGCGCGACCTCGCGGTAGCACAGCCGCCGCCTCCGCTCGAGCGTGGTGTAGTCGAGAAACCCGAAGTCAACCGCTTTCTTGACCTTGTAGGCGAAGTGATCGGTCAGGAAAATGAAGGAGATGTGCGTCTGAACCACGTCCACCCGGGTCGTGGGCTCGGGGTAGAACGCCGGGTCCGACATGGCCTCGACGAGGGTCTTCGTGGTGATCACGACGCGATTATACCCAACGGTCGCTGGTGACACCGGGTGGCCGTCTGGCCGGTGGCAACGGAGCTGGCTCGTCTTCTACTCGTTCTTCGTCTGCCAGAGATGGTGGACCAGAGGGTGATCCCAGGCGACCCGATACTCGTCCGGCGCCTCGAGGTCGAAGCAGTCGGTCACGAGGTAGAACAGCCCGCACGGTAACGTCAGAGGTCGGTAGCCGTGGGCCACGCCGGGTGGGATCTTCACGAGGGCGTCGTGGCCCTCGCCCAGGACCACGACCTGGGTGCGCCCGGAGGTCGAGGAGTCTCGGCGGACGTCGAGCAGCACGACCTTCATCTTCGAGGGCGGCGGGCAGAACCAGACGTCGGTTTGCTTGAGGTGGTAGTGCAACCCCTTGATGTGATTGGAGGCTGTAACCAGCGAGAAGTTGAGCTGTGCCGGCGCCACCCCGGCGCAGTACGAGGCAAGCTTTTCGGTCCCGGCGTGCGTGGCCCGAGTGCGGTAGATCTCGACGAACAGCCCGCGGTCGTCGACGAAGCGTTGCAGCGGCAGGACCTCGACGTCGGCGATCGGCTGCGGGCGCGGGTACGACTTGGAGGTCGTCTCGAAGCCGTCGAGGATGTCATAGGGGCTCAGCGCCATGGCGTCACCTCGGGTGAAGCCTAGCACACCCACCCTCCTGCCCGGAGGCGGGTGGGTGGTGACCAAGAGCTCGCCTTTTTCCGTGGTTTCCGCCCTTGTCGGCGACGGTTCCGGCCTCGCGACCGGTGGTCCGCTGGCAGCGCCGCGCCACCATGCCGAAAGCCATCAGCCGCCAGCCACTGCCTCTACGGCGCGGCGCACGGCAAGGCAGTGACGGATCAAGGTTCGTGCTTGGTCGAGGGAGAGCTGCGTCGCCGGGTCGGACAGCGCTCCGAGCGGACGGTCGTGGACCTCGGCGAACACCACATCGACCCCGGCGGCGACGGCAGCACGTGCGAGGTCGAGGTGGTACTCCCGGGCGCCGCCGGTGGAGTCGCCGGCCGCACCGGGGAGCTGCAGCGAGTGGGTGGCGTCGAACACCACGGGGGCCCAAGCCCGCATGATGGGGATCGCCCGCAGGTCCACCACGAGGTTGTGGTAGCCGAAACTGGCGCCCCGTTCGGTGATCGTCACGTGGGGGTTGCCGGTCGAGCGCACCTTGTCGATCGGGTGGCGTACGTCGTCGGGGGCGAGGAACTGGCCCTTCTTGATGTTCACCGGTTTGCCGGAACGGCCGGCGGCGAGCAGCAGGTCGGTCTGCCGACACAAAAAGGCGGGTATTTGCAGCACGTCCGCGACCTCGGCGGCTGCCTCCGCCTGTGCCGGCTCGTGGATGTCGGTGAGGACCGAAAGGCCGGTGGCGCGCTTCACCTCGGACAGGACCTGCAAGCCCTCGGTGAGACCGGGGCCGCGGAACGAGCGCAACGACGAGCGATTGGCTTTGTCGAACGAGGCCTTGAAAACGAGCGGCACCCCGAGCTCGCTCGCCAGCTCGCGCAGAGCGCTCGCCATCCGGAGCGTGTGCTCGGGCGACTCGATGACGCAGGGTCCGAGAATGAACGCCAACGGGTGGCCGGGCCCCACTGTCATCGACGGCGTGAGGCGGGCGGTGATGCGGGGTAGCTCAGGCACGGACGTCCTCCTCGGTGGGTGCTGGGCTCGTGGATTCCGCGGCCTCGTGCCGCAGGCGCTGCTCGAGCGCGGCCTTCACGAACGCGACGAAGAGCGGGTGCGGCGCGAACGGCTTCGATTTCAGCTCGGGGTGGCACTGGCAGGCCACGAACCAGGGGTGGTCGGGGATCTCGATCATCTCGACGAAGACGCGGTCGGGCGAGCGGCCGGTCACGGCCAGGCCGTGCTTCTCGAAGATCGGTACGTAGTCCGGGTTGACCTCGTAGCGATGCCGGTGGCGATCCCATACGGTATCGGCCCGATACGCTTCCCACGCCTTGGAGCCCGGCTTGAGCTGGCAGGCGTACTTGCCGAGCCTCATGGTTCCGCCCATGGTCTCGATGTTGACGAGATCGCGCAGCTTGTAGATGACCTTGTACGGGGTGTCGGGGGCGAACTCCGAGGAGTTGGCGCGCTCGAGCTTGCAGACATTGCGGGCGAACTCGATGACCGCTGCCTGCATCCCGAGGCAGATGCCGAGGAACGGGATACACCGGGAGCGGGCGAACTCGATGGCCCGGATCATCCCTTCGACCCCCCGCTTGCCGAACCCGCCCGGGACGAGGATGCCGTCGACGGAGAACAGCGCATCCACGTACGCTCCGTCCTCGAGCTGCTCGGAGTCGATGTAGACGAGCTCCACTCTCGCTCCATTGGCGATACCGCCGTGCAGCAGCGCCTCGTTGAGCGACTTGTACGAGTCCACGAGGTTCACGTACTTGCCGACGATGCCGACGCGCACCTGCTGCGTGAGGGTTCGGAGGCGGTCGACGATCGACTGCCAGCGTTCGAGATCGCGCTGTGCCGCAGGGAGGTTGAGGATCTCGAGCAGGAGCCGGTCGATCCCTTCAGCGGCGAGCTTGAGCGGTACCTCGTAGATGGTGTCGACGGTCCGCGCCGGGATGACCGCCCGCTCCTCCACGTTGCAGAAGAGCGCGATCTTGCGCTTCATCTCCTCGGGCAGCCGGCGGTCCACGCGGCATACCAACACGTCGGGCTGGATGCCGATCGACAGCAGCTCCTTGACCGAGTGCTGAGTGGGCTTGGTCTTCAGCTCGTCGGTGGAGCCGAGATACGGCACCAGCGTGACGTGGACGTTGGCGGCGTTGCCGCGGCCGAGGTCCTGACGAAGCTGACGGATCGCCTCGAGAAACGGCAGCGACTCGATGTCGCCCACCGTACCACCGATCTCGACGATGACGACGTCGCAGTCGTCAACCACCGAGCGAATCGCCATCTTGATCTCGTCGGTGATGTGCGGGATCACCTGCACGGTGGAACCGAGATAATCGCCGCGCCGCTCCTTCTCGATGACCGACGAGTAGACCCTGCCGGTGGTGAGGTTGTTCTTGCGGGTCGTGACGACGTTGGTGAAGCGCTCGTAGTGCCCGAGGTCGAGGTCGGTCTCGGCACCGTCGTCGGTGACGTACACCTCGCCGTGCTGAAACGGGGACATCGTCCCGGGGTCGACGTTGATATACGGGTCGCACTTCATCAACGTGACCTTGAGGCCATGGGCCTCGAGCAGCGCTCCGAGCGATGCCGCGGTGATCCCCTTGCCGAGAGAGGACACGACACCGCCGGTGACGAAGACGAACTTGGTGGACATCAGCTCCTCCCGTAAACGACGGAGGGTAGGGGTGTGCACGCGGGCTCGCAGCGCACGAGCCTGGACCTTCCCCTGGACTCGGTCCCCCGCTTTCCCAGGGACGCGGCTGGGGTCCTGGGTCCCGCTGGTCCCCCGCTGCTGCTCCGACCGTACTGACACTGGCTGCTCGCGCCCGCGCAGAGGTCGCGCCCAGATCGAGATCGAGGCTGGCCTGGCGTGCGCTTCAAGGTGGCAGCCCGAGCTCCGGGCGGCGCCAGATCGAGGCCGGTGGGGGCCAAGGGAAACGAGCTGGCGCGACCTGGTGACCGATACCTCATGGCCGATGCTCTCGCGGCCGGAGCCGGAGCAGAGCGGCCTCGGCAAGCGCAATGTCAGAGGGGACGTCGACGCCGACCGAGGTTTCAAAGACATCGAGAACGTGGATGGCGATCCCGTGGGCGAGGGCGCGCAGCTGCTCGAGCCCCTCGGCGCGCTCGAGCGCCACCTCGGGCAGGGTTGCGAAGCGCAACAAAACCTCGCGTTGGAAGCCGTAGATGCCGACGTGGCGGCGGATGAGTCCAGGCGCGGCCTGACGCTGGAACGGGATGCCGGCCCGGGAGAAGTAGAGCGCCCGACCGTCGAGGTCGCAGACGACCTTGACCACGTTGGGGTTGGCGAGGTCCGCGTGTGAGCCGGCCAGCGCCAGTGTCGCCATGGGAACGTCAGGGCGGGCCAGGAGCAGCTCGGTGATGAGCCTGAGGTTGCCTGGTGGCAGCGCCGGCTCATCGCCCTGGATGTTGATGATCACATCGCCTGGCAGTTCGCGCACGGCGAGCGCCACGCGGTCGGTGCCGGAGCTCGCCTCGCCCGTCATCACGGCCTGTGCCCCCGCGTCCCGGGCGGCAGCGGCGATGCGCTCGTCGTCGGTCGCCACCAGCACCTCGGCGAAGCAGCCAGCCTCGAGGGCGCGCTCGACCACGTGGGCGATCATCGGGCGCCCGAGGATCGGAATCACCGGCTTGCCCGGGAAACGGGTAGACCCATAGCGGGCGGGGATGGCGGCCAGGGCGCGACGGCCTGTCATACTGTGCCGGCACTCTAAGGCAAGCCGGACGGGCCGTCAACCCGCGGGCCCGGTGATCGGCAAAAGGGGCTCAGCGCGGAGGGAAGAAGCGGGGTCGCTGAGCTGGCTTCGAGCATCGAGCGCCGTTTGCCGGCCACGTTTGTGACCGCGGGCAGGACGCGAAGCGCGCTAGCCCGCATTTCTCATCGATAGGTATTGAAAAGGGGCTCGATCTCGGCTATCATATTCTTGGCGAGAGAATTACGAGAGCCAAGGGGAGCCCCATGAAGCCAACACAGTGTACCGCACCCGACTTT
>JAAYVZ010000136.1 GCA_012516935.1 Holophagae bacterium | reverse complement strand
TCACGCCTGACGCCGGACCTTCGCTGGGTCGATGACGCCGGCGGCAACCAGGTCCTCCATCTGCAGGGTCTGGGCGTTGTAGCCGAAGTTGCCGCCCTTGGCGCGGATCTCGCGCACGATCACCGCCGCCTCGTCGATACCACAGAGGCCCGTCTGCAGGCTGCAGCGACTACATCAACCGCAAACGATATTTCTAAATATTTGCTGTAATACTGCGATATTACAGAGTTAACGTAGTATTTAATGAGAACACTGATGCGGGTTCTGCACGGGCGAGATCGTTCCGCAAAGAGCTTGAAGACCGTGCAAGTGACCGGGCAGCTGCAACCGGCCCCAAGTGGCAGCGAGGGTAGCAGCCCGGGCTTGGTCCTGTACGTGGTTGATCTCCCAGATCGGGCTCGACCCCTGCACGCAAGGCCGTGCGAGGGAGTGTGGTTTGCGGCTGAACCTCCTGCACTGTACGCTTCTTGGTTGATGGCGAGCTGCTTTCGGACTTCTGGTCCAGAACCCGGGCGACAAGGGTGACGACGCACCTCGGCGATCGCGTTGTCGTGCGTGACCGTCCCTGGCGTGTGATCGGAGTGCAGACGGTGACCGGGGAGGCACTGCTGATCGAGCTGGAGGCGCTCGATCAGGAGGAGCCCGGCTCACTCACCGTGGTTTCTCCCCCTGATGAGGTCACGGCGCTCCCCTCTGCCGACTTGACGTACGACGAGCGGGGGTTCGTGCCGTGGTCACATTGGCGACGCTGGCATCAGGCCCTGGCAGCCACGCTCAAGGCGGAGGCCGGCGTGCTCACTGGCTGCCGGTACGGGCGAGTCCAGCTCGAGGCGTACCAGTTGGCGCCGGCCTTGCGGGTCCTGGCGCAGCCGCGGCCGAGCCTGCTGGTGGCGGATGACGTGGGCCTCGGCAAGACTGTCGAGGCCGGGCTGGCGTTGCTCGAGCTTGCCGCGCGCGGGCGAGCCCACCGCGTCCTGATCGTCACACCTGCCGGACTGTTGCTTCAGTGGCAGCAGGAAATGCTCGACAAGCTGGGCCTCGAGTTCACGCTGATCGAAAACGCCACCGGCCTGGCACGGGTAATGAGAGACCTGCCGGCAGGCGTGAGCCCGTGGGACGCTCTCCCCAGAGTGCTGACCTCCGTTGACTACATCAAAAAGGACACCGTGCGAAGGCGCGCCCTTCGCAAGCGTTGGGACCTCGTGATCGTCGACGAGGCTCACGCCCTCGCCGAGTCGGGCTCGCCGGCAAGCCCCTACGCCACCCAGCGGACCAAGCTGGGACGCGCGCTCCGCGAGGGTTCGCGGGGCCTGTTGCTGCTCACTGCCACGCCGCACAACGGCTACAGCCACAGCTTCCGCTCCCTCATCGAGCTGGTCGAGCCCACGGCAGCAACCCTTCGGGGCGACAAGGCCGCCCTCCAGCGGCGCATCAATCGCGCCATGGTCCGCCGCCTCAAGCCACAGATCACCCGCACGCAACCTGACGGCGCAACGACCCCGCTGTTCCGGCCGCGTCAGGTCACGCCAATCCGGGTCGAGACCACGCCCCAAGAAGCGGAGCTGCTCGCCAAGGTTGCGTCCTACTGCTCGCGGACCGCCATGGCCGCCCGCGGCACCGACGACGAAGACCTCGTCACCTTTGCGATGCAGGTGATCAAAAAGCGCGCGCTGTCGAGCCGCCGCGCGCTCGAGTCGACGCTAACGCACCGCATCGAAGCGCTCCGTAAGGAGGACGTGCGGGAAGCTCCACCCTCCCGCGCTGAGCTTCGTGATCTCCAGGCCGAATTGCCCCTTGGCGACGCACAGCTCGATCGGACGTCGTGGCAGCTCCTCCGCTCCGCCATACCCCCCGACGAGAAGCGGCGGCAAGCCGAGCTCAAGGCAGTCAACAGCATCCGCTCGCTGCTCCGTAAGCTCCCGAGCACCGATCCCAAGATCGAGGCATTGGTGGCGGAGATCGAGAGCGTCACCGCGGATCCCACCGAGAAGGTCATCGTTTTTACCGAGTATCTCGACTCACTGATGGCCATCGCTGACCGAATTGAGCAGTCACCCTCGCTCCGGGGGCGTTACAAGGTGATGAAGGGCGGCATGAGTGGTCCCCAGCGCCTCAAGGTACAGGAAGCGTTCGAAAGCCCCGGGACCAGCGTCCTCCTGGCCACCGACGCCGCGAGCGAGGGCCTCAACCTCCAACGCGCCTGCCGGCGTGTCATCCACTTCGAGCTGCCCTGGAACCCCAACCGGCTCGAGCAACGCAACGGGCGCATCGATCGCTACGGGCAGGAGCGCGAGCCAATCATCCGCTATCTCTTCTTCCCCGGAAGCCCCGAGGACGACATCCTTCACCAGCTCGTCGCCAAGATCGAAGAGATGCAGCAGGACAGGGTCTCAACCCCCGACATCCTGGGCATCGTGCAGGGGCTCGACGCCCTCGGCACAGGTCTGGTGACTCTCGACCCGGCGAGCCCCGGTGCGAAGCAGACCTCGCACAGGCTAATTGCATTGTTCGAGGACCGCACCTCCGAGTTCGTGAGCACCGTCCAGCCGCTCCTCGCGTTCGCCCACAGCCAGACGGGAAAGACCGAGGAGCTCCACACGCTGCTGTCGAAGGCAGTGCCCCTGCTGCCGGACGAAGATGGCATCGAAAAGCTCGTCCACAGCGCGCTCGGTGGTCGCATGATCCCGATCGAAGGGGCGCCGGGCCTCTACCGCCTCGAGGTCCCGATCGACCTGCGTGGGCCGGGGGTCAAGCCGAGCTACCCCCAGGCCACGTTCCGACGCTCAGTAGCCGTACGCACCAAACCCCGCGACGTGGAGTTCATCACCCCGCTACACCCCCTCGTGCGCGCAATGGCCACCGAGGCCCGACGGCAGTTGTTGCAGGTGTACACGAGCGCAGGCGGCTTCACGCCGCAACGCCTGGCAGCCCGACGGGTCTTCGGGCACGAACGCCCCTCGGTCGTCTTCACGTTCCTTGGCAGCCTCATCGGGGTGGGCGGTGTGATCGAAGAGCGTTTGCTGGCGATCCGCCTTTCCCTCGACGGCCGGCCCGTCGGTTCCCCGTCCGACGCGCTCGAGATCCTGGCCTCGGTCGATCACCCCGGCGAGGTCGCGGCGCCGCTTGTCCGCACCCTCCTGGGCGAGCACTTTCCTGCGCTCTTCGAGGCGGCCAAGGCCTGCGCCGAGGCCGAACTGGCGAGGCGGTGCGAAGAGCTTCGCGGCGAGCGCCGCCGCCAGATCGAGCTGCTGCTCACCGAGCTGGCGGCCGACCTGGCAGACCGTCGGCGAGAAATCGACGACGAGGAGAGACGCGCGGCCGGCCTCGTCGAAGAGGCCACCGGCCAGCTCCGCCTGTTCCCCATCGATCCAGGCGGTTTGACCCACTTCCGCAGCCAGCGGCAGGCGGTCGACTCGTTCGCCCAGACCCGGCGCGAGGAGCTGCAAGCCCATGGCGAGGTGCGCCAGGCTGGCTCACCGCAGCCACTGGGGGCGGTGCTGCTGGTGCCGAAGGGTCTCGACCCATGAGCTTCCGCCACCTCCGAAACGTCGGCGGGTTCTTCTCCGAGTACTACCTTGGCAGCGTTTTCGGGCGCGAGGGCGCGAAGGGACGCCGCAAGACCCTTTCCGACCGCGACACCGACACCGCCTACCTCCGCCTGCGCCGTCTCGCGGACAGGGCTGGCCAGGGCCTCGTCGACCCGGCCACCGCGCGCGAGCGCTTCGTTCGCCCGCTCCTGCGGGACGTACTGGGTTTCCATCTCGGCGCCGGCGACAACCGCGTCCACGGGCTGTTCCGCAACGCCGGCGAGGAGGTCGAGGCGGCCACACCGTTGCTGCTGGCGTGGTGCGGCGCCGCGGAAGAGGAGCTCGATGCCCGCTCCGGCCCCATGCACCGGCTGCGCGAGGCGCTCGGCAAGGCGGACCTGCGCTGGGGGATCGTCGCCACGCCGGATGTGCTGCGGCTGGTGCGGGCCGAAGGCGAGGGCCCGCGGAGGGCGTTTGTCGAGGTCGACCTGTCCGGTCTCGTGGAGCATGACGACCCGGAATCGTTCGCTGCGTTTGTGCGCCTGGTGTCGTGTCCCAACTTCGTGCCCAACGCTGACGGGCGGCTCCCCATCGACGATATCGAGGCGGAAAGCCGCCGCCACGCCGAGAAGGTCTCGGAGGACCTCAAGCGCGCCGTCTTCAAGGCAGCCGAGACGCTCGTCGCGGGGTTGCTGGCCGACGCCGAGGAGCACGGTCGCATCGCTTCTCCGGCAGTCCTGAGCGAGACCGACCTCGCGGCTTTCCGCGATGCCGCGCTCACCGCTTTGTACCGCATCCTGTTCATCCTCTACGCCGAGGCGCGCGATCCCCGCCTCGACGCGCACACCGTCTACCTGCAGTCGTACTCGATCCACGGCTTGCGGGAGCTGCTGCTCCAGGACCCGGCCCGGGACTGGCCCGAGAACCGCTCCGGGCTGTGGCAGCGGCTGCTGGCCACCTTTCGTGTGTTCGACGAGGGGCTACCGAGGATCAGCCAGTACGAGAACATCCCGGCCCGCGGCGGCGACTTCTTCAAGCCCGCCACCCGCGAGGGCCGCCTCCTCGCCCAGGCGCGCCTGCCCGACCGCACGGTGGCGCACCTCCTCGTCGATCTCACCACCACCCCCGGTCAGCACGGCGTCGGCCGCGAGCGCGTGTCGTTCCGCGAGCTCGACATCGAGCAGCTCGGCGCCGTCTACGAGGGGTTGCTCGAGTACGAGCCGCGCGTCGCCACCGATACCACGCTCGACGTGCGGATCCAGGGCAAGACCTACGCCCTAGCACCGTCGGAGCTCGTCCGTCTGGTGAGCGAGAAGGGCCTCTCGCTCACGGGCGAGTACGGCCTGGTCAAAGGCACCGTAGCGGCTGCCGTGCACGCCGACTCGGTCGCCGTCGAAGAACCCGCGGACGCAGAAGAGGACGACAGCGACGACACGTCGGACGAGACCGGCGAGGAAACCGAAGAAAAGGGAGTGAAAAAGGGCGCCCCCTGTCTGCTGCTACGGCGGCTCGAGCGGGGAAGCTTTCACTTCGTACCGGGGGGTGCGCGCAAGGGCTCGGGGTCGTTTTACACACCGCTCCCCCTCGTCCGTGACCTCGTGCGCCACGGGCTGGGCCCGCTCGTGGCCGGCAAGGCGCCAGCCGAGATCGAGCGGTTGCGTGTGCTCGACCCGGCGTGCGGCAGTGCCCACTTCCTGGTCGAGGCGATGCGCTTCCTCGGCCGCGAGCTGCACCGGGCTTACGTCGACGAGCTGGGCGGCCGGCCCCCCGAGCACTTCCGCCCCACCACGGGACAGCCCTGGGACCTCGACTGGCGAGCCAGCGACGAGGCCGCGCGGGCCGGCAACTCGGAGGCCCGCGCCTGGTGCAAGCGCCGCATCGCCGAGCGTTGCCTGTTCGGAATCGACCTCAACCCCACCGCCGTGGGCCTCGCGCGCGTCGCGCTGTGGATCGAGTCATTGGCCGGCGACCGCCCCCTGACCTACTTCGAGCACCACGTTCGCTGCGGCAACTCGCTGCTCGGCACCTGGCTCGACCGCGTGAGTCATCCGCCCGTGCCGAGCCTCGGCGCGGCGATGGTCCGCCCGATCTTCGAGGCCACGGTCGAGGCCCCGGTCCGCGAGCGCATCGCCAGCGCCATCGCGCTCCGCCGCGGCATCGACGAGACCGCGGCGGACGCGCTGCTGCGCCAGGGTCTCGAGCCCGAAAGCGTGCAGGAGCTCGAGCACAAAAAGCGCCAGCATCGGGAGGCCGAGGCCATCCTCGCCGAGGCCAAGCTTCTGTTCGACCTGCGTGCCGCCTCGGCGTTCATTCCGACGATCTGGGCCGAGTTCTCGGGCCTCGGGTTTGCCCTCAACGCCTTCGCCGCCGGCGAGCTCGAGCCGTATGCCCGCTCACGGCCATGGTGGAACGAATTCCAGAAAGTGCGGTCGCGCGAGCGGTTCCTCCACTGGGAGCTGGAGTTCCCCGAGGTGTTGCTGACCGGCGAGCGGCCTGGCTTCGACGTGGTCCTCGGCAACCCGCCGTGGGACAAGCTCAAGCCCGACACAAAGGAATTCTACGGCCGGTATGATGTGCTAATCCGTGCCTATTGTGGTGGCGAGGCCGAGCAACGGATTGCCGAGCTCGACAGCAGGACACCGGCACTCCAGATGCTGTTCGAAGACCACAGGAAGCGGGTTACCACCTCCGCTACTTGGCTCCGCGGCGGTCAGGACTTCCCACTGTCCGAGGCACGCTCCCATGACGCCAACGAGGACGTGTCCAAATACTTCATCGACCGCGCCCTTCGCCTCACGCGGGAAGGAGGCGCCGCGGCGCTCGTGGTACCGTCGGTCGTCTATAACGGCGACGGTTGTGTCGGCATCCGCCGCTTCCTCCTCCGCGATGCGACGATCGAGCGCTTCTACGGCTTCACCAACGGCAAGAAGATCTTCCCGATCCACTCCAGCTACAAGTTCGTGAGCCTCGTGGCGCGCCGCAAGCCCAACCCCGACGGTGCCTTCACCGCCTGCTTCATGCGTCACGATCTGGCCGAGCTCGAGGACGACGCGCCCAAACCATGGCAGGTGCGCATCACACGTGAGGAGATCGAGCGCCTTTCTCCGGTGACCTTGGCCTTACTCGAGTACCGCTCCCCTCGTGATCAGGAGATCCTCCATCGCATGCACCAGGACCACCCCACCCTCGCCGGTGACGAGCCTGGGCGGTGGGGTGTATCGTTCTTCCGGCATCGGAACCGCCTGAATATCTTCGACACTTCGAGGAACCAGGACCTGAGCTTATGTACCAACCCCGCAAGCGGCCACCTTTGGACTCCGGTCACCGTGCTTGGACACCACCCCGCCGACCCTAGCGAAACCAGGTTGCGCATGCGTGAAAAGGGCTTCTGGCCTGTGTTCGAGGGCAAGCACCTCGACCAGTTCCTCGTCGGCACCAAGCCCATCCGCTGGTGGCTCTCGGTTGAGCAGGCCGCGGAGAAGTACCAGCGCCCGCAGCGCGAGGCCGCCACCCTCGTGTTTCGGGAGACCGCCCGCAACACAGACGAGCGCACCTGCATCGCCGCCGTGCTCCCGCCGCACTCGGCCGCCTCGCACAAGCTGACCGGTGTTCTCGTCGATCACCTCGAGATCGAAGCGGCCGCTACTGTGCTTAACTCCTTCTGCTTTGATTACGCTCTTCGCATGCGCACGGCTGGGACGAACGTAAGCTTCACCTACATGCGCCCGATGCCGGTCCCGCCCGCCGAGGTTGCCAACCTGCTCCCGCGCATCCCCACCCGCCTGGCCTGGGAGTCGGGTCTCTTACACATCACCGACGACGAGTCTCTTTGGCCGTTGCTGTGGGACGCCAACCGTGCCGTGGCCGAAGCCTACGGCCTCGGCCCCACCGACCTCGCCCATATCCTCGACAGCTTCCCCGGCGTCAAGAAGAAGCGCCCCGCCTTCTTCGCCTACCTCCTCTCCCGCCTCGCCGAGTGGTCATCCGAGGCCTAGCACGGCCTCAGGGTGACAACCGTCACACGCGGAAACTTGATATCTGACGTTAGAATATCTAACATCAAAACGACTGAAATCGGTTCGGAGGTGTTCGAAATGTCGGAATCCCAAAGCCACAAGCGAGCCAAGGCCAAGGCCGCCGGTCCGTCCGGCCAGACTGAGAAGCCGCTCCCAGGCAACCGTCGCCTCGACGCCGCAACACGCGGCCGTGCCACGGAGATCGAGCGCAGCGGGTCCCCGGAGAAGCTGGAGGAAGCAGCCAAGAGATTGAAAGCGAGTGGCAAACCTCAGAAGGTCCTCCAAGTTCCTCAGCACGACATGGCAGACGCCGCGCAGGCGATGCGAAGGGCTGGCGTCCGTGGCACGGTCAAGAACATGGGCGGCACCAAGCGGCGATCTGTTCGTTGAGAAGTGGAAGGACGTGGGTGCCAATAGCCCGAAGGGAGAAGAGGGTATGTCGTTCAAGATCGAAGGTCTGGACCAACTGAGCAGGAAGCGAAAGGACCTCGAGACAAGCGCTCGCGCCTTGGATGGTACCCACCAGGTCCGTGCCGACGAGATGTTTAGTCACGACTGCATGCGACGCCACACGTCGTTTCGTGCTTTCAGCGAGATGATGAAGCGTCCGGGCAGCCGCGTCTATTCTGACCAAGATGAGAGCTAGCTTGAAGGAAAGGGAACCCGATGGTAATCACCCACGACCAGCTTGCCGAGCGCATCCGGCAGGCACGCGAAGCCGCTGGCTTCACCCAGGACGAGGTGGCCCGTGTCCTGGCGACGTCGCGCCCCACGGTCGCACAGATCGAGGCGGGCAACCGCAAGGTAACGAGCGTGGAGCTGGCCACGCTGGCCCGTTTGTTCGGACGCTCCATGCACGACTTCTTCGAGGACGCCTTCGAGCGCGACGGGGTGGCGTTCGTTTGGCGCGCCTTGCCGGAGACGCGCGAAGACCCAGCCGCGCAGGAGGGGATGACCCGAGGAATCGAGATCATCAACGCAATCCTGGATCTGGAGAGGGTGCTTGGTCTCGAGCGGCTGGCGCCACGCCTGCCGCAGTACAGGCTCGCCCCAGCGACGACGACCCGGGAGGCAGTGGGGCAAGGGGATGAACTCGCGGGTCAGGAACGCCAGCGGTTGCGCCTGGGCAGCGGCCCGGTGGCAGACCCGGGTACACTGCTCGAAAGCGAAGGCGTGCTCGTGCTTTCCCTCGACCTCCCGCAGGGCGTTTCCGGCCTCACATTTCAGGCCAAACGCGCCATGGTTTGTGTGATCAGCTCGAAGGATGCGCCGGTACGGCAGCGCTACTCGCTCGCCCATGAGTACTGCCATGCGATCTGCGACCTGGCTGGCGCCCCAGGCATCGTGAGCCGGGAAGGGCAGCGAAAGGACCCCAAGGAGGTTCGCGCCGATGCCTTTGCTGCCGCGTTCCTGATGCCGGCGGAAGGGCTCAGGGGTTACCTCGCGAGTCTCGGGAAGGGACAGCGTAGCCGGGCTGGCACCGGAAGTGAGGTCCGCGAGGTCGAGGCTGTCTACGAGCCGCGCCGGATCACGAAGGGGCGCGAAATCGACATCTGGGACGTCACCCGTCTCGCCAACTACTTCGGGACCAGCCGAACCGCGGTGATCTGGCGGCTGTTCAACCTGCACATGATCAATAAGCCACGGCGAAAGCGTCTCTCCGAGGAGGAGTCCAAGGGCTACGGCAGGCAACTCGCAGGATTCATCGGCGACCTCGACGCCGAGCTCAGACCGCCCGAACGGCCACGCCTTCCACCCGCAGAGCAGCGGCTCTTCACGCTCGCGCTCGACGCGGCACGCGCGGGTGAGATCTCGCGCCAGAAGCTCGTCGAGCTCCTGAAGCTGGTGGGCCTGTCCGAGGAGGAGGTGTACACCATCCCGCTCGCGCGGCGGGAGGATGAGTAACGTGCACCCCGACGCAAGCGACCCCTCCCGTCAGCTTCTGCTTGACACCAACGTCGTCATCGACCTTCTCAAGCTGGACGCCCTGCCGGTCGTGGCGCAACTTCAACCGTACACTCTCCTGATCGTTGCGGAGGTGAAAGCGGAGCTGGTGCGCCCCGATCAGGCAGAGACCCTCGAGCATCTCATCGAGGGAGGGGCGATCCGCGAGGTCGCGCTCGAATCGATCGAGGAGCAGGCGCAATTCGCCAAGCTCCTGGAGGTCGTCGGCAAGGGCGAGGCCGCATGCCTGGCAATTGCCCATCACCGCGGCACCCTGATTGCCTCGGATGAGACCCATCGCGCGCTGATGCGGGAGATCCGACGCCTGGTCGGGGAAGACCACCTGGTGCGGACGGCGGCGCTCCTCGCCGAGACGATCGGTGCGCAGCTCACTACACTTGACCAGCTCGAACGCCGGGTCGCCGAGCTTACGGAGCGCGCGACAGGGGCTCGTGACCGGGACGATGTGCAGCACCTCGCAAGGGTCCTCGATCGGGTACGGGGACACCTGCGGGCAGGAGGACCACCGTGAGCACCAACATCCCCCAGGCGGTACGCCACCTCATCACCGAGTACCGGCGTTTCCTGCGTACGACCTACCGGTTCCTCGACGACGGGCTGCGCCGCCAGTTTGACGAACACCTCGACGGCGCCGACCTCATCGTCAAGGGGCCGTTCGTGACCCTCTCCCGTGATCTGGCACCGGGGACGGCGCTGCCTGACCTCGTGGCCCGAGGCGAGGCCGAGACCGGGCTACTCGACCTCAAGTGGCCGTTTGGTGACAAGCCGGTGTACCGGCACCAGGAACGCGCACTTGCCCTGGCACGCGCATGCCGCTCGTTCGTGATCACCACTGGCACTGGGTCGGGCAAGACCGAGGCGTTCCTGCTGGGTGTCCTGGACGGCATCCTCGCCCGCAAGCGCTCCGGGATCACCGGGATTCAGGCTGTGCTGCTCTACCCGATGAACGCCCTGGCCAACGACCAGCTCGAACGACTGCGGCGGCTCACCCGGGGCACGGGCACCGACATCTCGTTCGGCCTGTACACCGGCGACAGCGACACGGCCAGCAAGAACCTCCGTGAGGCACCGGCCGAGACCGAGCGCGTCACGCGCGCCCAAATCCGCCTCAATGCGCCTGACATCCTCCTCACCAACTACAAGCAGCTCGAATTCCTCCTGGTGCGCCACGACGACCGGGAGATGTTCACCCCGGCGCTGCGCTACCTCGTACTTGATGAGCTGCACTCTTACCGGGGAGCGTTGGCAACCGAGATCGCCTGCCTGATCCGACGGCTCAAGGCCCACGCTCGGCTCCAACCCGGGCAGCTCATCGCAATCGGCACCTCTGCAACCGTGGCGTCCCGACCAAACCAGCAAGAAGCTCTGGCTGATTTCGCAGGCACGTTGTTCGGCGAGGAGCTCGATGCCACATGCATCCTGGGAGAGGAGTACTTGCCGCGGAGAGAGGCTCCCAGGACCTGGGTGCCTCGACCGCCACACGTGAGCGACGAGGATCTCCTCGGCGTGGACCCTGACCGTGACGACTCCGTCGTGGCGCTCGCCGAGCGCCTCACTGGCCGGCGTTGCCCTCCGGATGGACCGATCGCCGAGCGTGTCGGAGCCGTGCTCGAAGGCAACGCTGTGGTCGGGGCGCTCGAGGAGGTGTTGGAGGCTCCCGGTTCGCTGGACGAGGCAGCGCGGACCATCCGCTCGCGGTTTCCGGATCGGGAAGGGCTGGCGCTCGAGGCGGTGAGACGCGAGGTGGAGGGCTACTTGATCGCCGGGAGTGTGGGCACGGAAACCACGCCTCCCAGGCTCCGGCCGAAACTCCACGTGTTCTTCCACGGCGTCTACGACGTTGGGCTGTGCGTGAACCCCGAATGCCGCTCGCTTGTGCCTCACGGCGGGTCGCAGTGTCCCCGGTGTGGCAGTGTCGCCTTCCCAGCCGCGCTGTGCCGCACCTGTGGGCAGGACTTCGTCAAGGCCCGGCACGAGGGCGACGAGGGGTCGCCACTGGCGGGGACAGGGGATTTCTTCAGCAACGAGAGCACGCTCTTCCTCACGCACAAGCTCCACCAGCTGACCGAGGTGGGGGAGGAAGCGGAGGGGGACGAGGAGCCCACCGAGCCGGGGCCAACGAGAGAATCCAAGGAAACGAGAAAGAAGGAACCCGCTAGCCTCGGCCAGCAGGACCTGTGCCCGCAGTGCGGGCGACTCCTCACGGTCGGCGCCTCGTGTGCCGTGTGCCAGCTTCGCGGCGTGACGATGTTCGCACACCGCGGCCCGCTCAACACCTGTCCGGCCTGCGGGGATCGCTTCACCAGAGGTGACATTGTCACACCGCTGCGGACCGGTACGGCCTCCACGACTTCGGTGATCGCGACCCATCATCTGGACCTACTCAAGAAGGACGACCGCAAGCTCCTGTTGTTTGCGGACAACCGTCAGGACGTGGCACATCAGGCAGGGTACACGGCGGACAAGCACCGGGCGTTCGTGCTGCGGCACGCTTTGGCGCATCGCGTCCGCGCGGCCGGGGCCGCTGGGCTCTACCTCGATGACGTCGTGCATCAGGTGTTCGACTCGTTTGTCGAACAGGGATTGATCCGTCGCAACCCTTCCCGGCCCGAGCGCGAGCAGTGGCTATTCGCACTTCGCTACCAGATCACCATGGAGTTCTCGCAGTACAGCCGGCAGCGCACCTCGCTCGAGAACCTGGGCATCGTAGGGGTCGAGTACGAGGGGCTCGATGACCTGGTGACACGTGACGAACTACAGACGCTGGCAGGGGAAGCGGGGCTCGACCCTGCCGAAGCCGTGCGGCTCATCCGAGCCGTCCTCGACCAGGTGCGCAAGAGCCGCGCCGTGGCAGTGGCCTTCTTCCAGGAGTACATCGACCCCAACCGGCAGGCACGCTATCGACAGCTCGAGGAGGAGCCGTTCTGTGTCCGCTTCCCGGAGCACTATCGCAAGCCCCAGGCGTTTGCCTTCGATCGACCCGACCACATCCGCAAGAGCTCGCGCCTGATCGGTTTCTGCCAGGAGAACCCGCACGCCGGGCAGCTCACGGCCACCCAGAAGCTGGTGGCGCGGCTGGTCGGTGATCGGCAGCGCGCGGAGACGTTCCTGCGGCGCGCAGTCGAGCTGCTGCTTTGCGAAGACGTGGGACTTCTCGTTCACGTGCCGCACTTCCCGATTCCTGCCAACGAACGGCTTGCCACACTTCGACCGCTCCAGCTTGATCCCTCGCGCATCCGACTCGTGCCACCCGGACAGGGCTACCGTTGCTCGGCTTGTCAAACGTGGCGGCCCTATCCGCTTGCGACCTGTCCGACACCTCGATGCACCGAAGGTCAGCTCGTGGCGGCAGAGGTCGAGCCCGAGAACTACTACGTCAACCTCTACACGGCCCGCCCGCCACAGCGCATGCGGGTGATGGAGCACAGCGCCCAGATCTCGGGCGACGATCGGGCACAGCGCGAGAGCGACTTCAAAGATGGGAAGCTCGACGTTCTTGTTTGCACACCGACCCTCGAGCTCGGCGTTGACATCGGTCCGCTCCTCACGGTCGCCCTCCGGGGCGCACCACCCACTCCCGCAAGCTACGTGCAACGGGTCGGCCGCGCCGGCCGGCGGCTGCGAATCGGGTTCGTGTCCACGTTCTGTGCCGGCGGCGCCCATGATCGGCACGCGTTCGAGGAGCCGCTATGGCTGGTCAAGGGCGAGTTCGATCCCCCGGCTTTGCGACTCGACAACCCGTTCGTGGTCGAGCGGCACCTTCGGTCGTTCATCCTCGAGAAACTCGATATGCGCTTGCCTCACCTGCTCGGTGAGCTGCTGGACGATCCTCAGAAGCCAACGCAGTGGAGCCGAGAACGGTTGCTTCCCCTGACGTCCGAGGTGGCGACACGCCGAGAAGAGCTGGCGGGCGCCCTCGCAGACGTCTTCGACGGAGACCGACGTGCCGGACGAACCGCCAGATACGACCGAACGGAGGCTGCGCGCCTCGTCGAAGAGTTCAAAGACACGGTCTTCAAGGTCCTGGAGCGCTGGTGGGCCCGTGTGCAGCAGCTCGGGCGGGAGTTCGAGGAGTACTCGCAGGTGGGTGCTACGAGAGACGACATGAAGAAAGCGGCAGCACGCCAGCGCGCATTCAGGGAGCTGACGCTCGATCCCGAACGCGCATACTTGCTCAACTATCTGGCGACACATGGAGTTTTGCCGGCCTACCAATTCCCGATCAAGACCTTCTCACTCGACCCCGGGGTCGTCGACACACCGACAATCTACCGCTCGGCGGCCATCGCGATCGAGGAGTTCGCCCCTGGGAACTACGTCTACGCAAACGGCCACAAGCTCCGCTCGATCCGGGTGCTCTACGCGGGGGGGCCAGGCTCACAGGCAGCGTCCGGCGGCCGCAGCAGTGCCGAGACCTCGGGTCGGCTCTCCCGGCTCTATCACTGCGAGGTCTGCGACGAGGTCATCGAGGACGTGCGCAACGCTTGCCCGCGTTGCGGCGGACAGCTTTCGACAGGGGTAGACGCGGTGACCGTAGACGCGTTCGAGGCGGAGGAAGCTCTGCGCATCGGCGCCGACGAGGAATCGCGTCAGCGCGAGAGGTTCGTCCGCCGCGAGAACCTTTTGTGCTCGACTCAGGGTGATGCGTGGCTCTACCCGTTTGCGTTTGCGCCGGTGGAGTACCAGAAGCTATCGAAAATCCTCATCAGCAACTGGGGGCGAAGTGAGTCCAAAGGTGGTGAGGGCGAGCGTTTCTGGCTATGCCCGGAGTGCGGCAGGCACCGGGCCTCGGACCCGAACAAGCCCACCCAGGCCCGAAGTGCGCGCCGCTGGGCGGAGTCGCACGCCCGGATCTGTCGCGGTGTGCCCCAGGCATTGGTCCTATCGTACAAGTTCCAGACGGACTGCCTCGTCCTTTCGCTGCCAAGCTTTGCGGACTCGACCAAGGTCGGTGTCAACCAGAACTCTCCGACGCTCGTGACCCTGGCCGAGGCACTGCTTCTCGGTGCCTCGGACCTGCTGGAGCTCGAGTCGAACGAGATCCGGTCGTTTGCCCGCCCGGCGGTCGGCACCGTACCATTCGACCAGATCGTGTTCTACGAGACGGTCCCCGGAGGTGCGGGGTATGTTGCGGAGTTGGCACGGCGACTCCCGAAGGTAGCCGCCGCTGCCGCTAGGCGGCTTTACGGTCACGAGTGTTCCCGCGCCTGCTACCTTTGCCTCAAGCACTACTACAACCAGCGCTGGCACGGGTTCCTGGACAAGGAGCGGGTGCGCGACCTGCTCTTCCAACTCGGTGTCCAGGAGGCAGTCGAGCCGAAGGCTGGGCCGGTAGGAGCGGCGTCGGACGTGCTTGGGAAGATGCTCGGGGAGCGGGCGGCCGAGGCCGGGCGAGGCGACGGTGTCGACCCCAAGAAAAGGCGCTACCGCAAGGGTTTTATCGAGGAACCGCTCGCTGCTGCGCTGGGCAGGATCTCGGATCTTCCTGCCCCCAACCGTGAGCGTGAGATCAAGGACGAGGCGACCGGGGCACTGATCACCGTCCCGGACTTCGCCTGGGACGACGCGCAACTGGCCGTCTACTGCGATGGCTTCGCCGTCCACGGCAACGTTTCCACCCTCGAGCTCGACGCGAAGAAGCGCAACTGGCTCCAAACCCACGGGTGGACAGTTCTGACCTTCTGGGGCCGTACCATCCTCGCCGACCCTGACCGCTGTGCCAAGGAAGTGGCTCTTGCCTATCGGCAGAAGACTGCTTCGCAGCACTGAGGCCACCGCAAGAAAAACCGAGGGCGGGGATCGCTCCCCGCCCTCGTCACTGCCTGGCGTGTCCCCAGGGTGGTGGCACCGGCCACCGACCACGGGGTCACGGCCGTCTCAGTACATGTCCCCCATGCCACCGCCGTG
>JAAYVZ010000135.1 GCA_012516935.1 Holophagae bacterium | reverse complement strand
TCGTCGCCACGGCCGTGGCGCTGCACCTCCTGCGGACCCGCGCCGCCGCCCGCGCCGACGAGTGGCGCCTGCTCGCCGACAAGGCCGCCCGCTGGCTCGCCACCGCCTGCACCCGCGTCACGCTGCAGGTGTCCGAGGTCGAGGCCGCAGCGGCGAAGGTGGTGGTGTAGTCGGAGGCGAGGACGGGCGCCGCTGGAAGGCCGGCACGCCACACCCTGGGCGGGTTACCAGGAGCCGGGTTTTTGCGCGCCGACCTCATTCAGCGCCCCGAACAGCTCGGCGGCGCGTTGCAAGGGGTATTGGTTCATATACATCGTCACGGTGTAGCTGGACACCCCGCGTTGGTTCATTCCCAGCGCTGAGCGGAAAAGGTTCTCCGACGAGTTGGGGTTGTGCTCCATCGAAGAAGTCCCATCCATGCTGAGAAACCCCGTCAGGTAAGGCTTGTCCAAAGCCTTGGTCAAGAGCGTGATTTCGTGTTGTGACATCTCCGAGTTGCCTTCGTACTTGGTGAGCTGGGCCGCGTCTTCGAACTGCGGCGTAAAAACGCGCAGGAATTTCCCGCCGCCCGAAGGTAGTGTCAAGTCCGCTTCGAGGTTGGCGAAGAAGCGGTTGTTCCAGGCCGACGTGACTCTTTTCTGCTCCTTGTTCTTGTCGGCATCGATATAGGTCCGATCCAAACCGGCGAAGTCGATGCAGCCGAAGATGTTGTTGTACACGTTGGCGTTGATGCCCGTCATGTACCTGAAACCATAGCCCATGTCTTTGGCACCTGGGGCTGGGTCTCGTCGCCACACGAACAGTACCGTGTTGTGGTGAAAATCGACCGTCGCCTCTCCCGGGTTCTTGTTCATCCCCCGTATCTCGCAGGCCGCCATTCTGTTGGCCAAGAAGATGTTGTTGGCGATCTCGAAGTGCCCACCGATGTTTCCCATCTGAATGCCGAAGTGGCTTCCGTTGAGCAAGATGCAATTGCGGATCGTGACTCGGCCTTCGACATCGCCATGAATGAGCTGATTGGAAACGCTTTTTCGGCCCGGCATTTTGGGAGCTCCCGAAGAGCCGTACCCGGGTGGGTCGAGTCTGCCGGTTGAGACTCCTTCCGGGGTTCCGCTTTTCGGGTTTTTGGGGTCGGGCAAGAAGTAACCGTTCATCTCCCCTTTATCCAGGACGAAGCCGTCAACCACGACCACTCCGTCCCTTTTCCCCCGGACATAGATGTCGAGCAGCCCGAAATTGGCGCCGGTACCGGAGGCCTTGGCTCCGGGGCGAATCATGGTCATATGCTTGGTGACGTCTCTTCTCGAAAAATCATCGCTGAAGCCGCCGATGAGGGAAATGTATTTCTTCACCAAGATATAGCCAGCATCCAAGGTGCCTTGGTAGTTGCCCTCCGCAACCAGGATCACCGCGCCTTCTTTGGCTTCGTCTATTGCCTTCTGGAGATCCTTGATGGGTTTCTCTTTGCTGCCGTCACCGCGGTTGCTGCCGGTGTTGGCCGACACGTACAGCGTCTGGGTGCCGTGAGGAATCCTCTCGGCTCCAGCGGCGAGCAGCGAAGCCGAGAAGGCGGAGATGAGAAGCGCCGACAACAAAAGCGTGAGTTTGCGAACCGTTTTGTTTTCACCCATCGCTATTTCCTCCTTCGTGAACGTGTCGAACGAACCGCCCCGGGGACGCTCGGGCAGTTGGTCGATGGTAATCACGCCACCTCCGGAAAGCCAGAGTACGGTGCCAGACCGGTGGTGATGGGCGTTTGGACACGCAGCGCCACCGAATCCCGAGCCGTCAGCTCCACCCCCCGACCGCAGCCCATGAGGAGACAGCAGCGAGGTTTTGGCCAGGCTCCGGCGTCGGGGTAATATCGAAGATTAAGCCCTGGCTGTAGATCGGCCTTTCCCGGGAGCGGAGAGGAGTGGGAAGGGGCCTGGAACGAGCCCATCGACTCCCAGGGGCGCGAATCGTGGCGCGGAGGAATCCATGGAAGCGTCGGATACCGGTCGTGAGCCCAAGACGGTCTTTTGGAAGCTTTGGGAAAAGTCCTGGTGGTTGTTCGCCCTGGCATTTTTGGGTGGCATGGTGTGGGCTTGCAAAGCTTTCGGCAACGTGGCGCTCTTCAAGTTCTGGGCCTTCGCATTCGCATGCCTCGGGGCGGCGATCCTGGTTTATGGCTGGAGGGCCCGGAGATTCGCCGCCGCGAGCATCTCCTGGTTCCCGACGCAGGCGCGCGTGCTCCATTCCGAGGTCATCGAGGAAAGGCAGAGCTCCTCGACCAACGACGGCATCAACGCCGACAGCGAGACCGTCTCCTACTACCCCGACATCGAGTACGAGTACGAGGTCCAGGGAGAGAGGCGAAGGTCCAACCAGGTGCTGCTGGTCCGGGTCAACTACTCCGCGGAGGAAGCGCGGGCCACGGTGGCGAAATACCCGAAAGGCGCCGCGGTCAGCGCCTGGTACGACCCCCGCCACCCGGCAAGAGTGGTTCTGGAGCCCGGTCTGCGGGGTGCAGAATCCAAGTACAGAATCCCGCTGCTGGTCGGGCTCGGGTTTCTGCTTCTGGGTATTTCCACCCTGGCCGTGCTCGAGTGGTTGCGGCTCTGATTTCTCCAGCCTTGCCGGAACCGACAGCGCTCATGTTCGCCAGTTTCGGCCGGTCCGGGCATGGTTTGTGGTGCTGAGAGATGCAGTGACATCGCTTCGTTTGCGCACGCCACCGATCCGGCTGCAGCGATCGGCATGCTCCCCAAAGCGGCGGGTGGCACCTCGGCCTCGGGGTGGGGAGGGCCGACAAGGCCAACGCTCGCCGCTGCTGCCGCGCCGGGATCATCGCCGGGCTGGCTCGCTCGCTCGAAGCGGACAACCCACTCGCTGCGGGGCGCAAAAGGCGGGAGGATCGACGGCTGGGTCGACCAACGCCCTTCTGCCCCGGCACAGGGGTCTGCAGCAGCGGTCGACCAAGCCGAGCTTCCGGCCCAGATGCGGTAAGCTAATTTGACGCCACGTTCTGCATCCGTGGCCACAGGGGACGCTGGGATCGGGTGCCGCACGGAGGTGAACCCGCACATGGCCTCCGGCCGACACCGCTCGTCAGATTGGAGGAGGCATGGACAGTTCTTCGCTCCGGGAGCTCGCGAGCCGTTGTTTCCCGGTCGGGTCGCGGACCCGACCCGTGCTGACCAGGCTACTGAGTGGCCTCGACCAGGTGCTGGTCGACCCCGCCGAGGCGCTCGCGCGTGGCGCCTCCGATGTGGATGCGATCCCGCGGGAGATCGCCCCCGTGGCGGACAGGACGAGGCTCGAGAGGATCGCGGCAGACGGCGTATGGCCTGCGGACGAAGAGCCCGACAGCGAGGACCTCGACCGGGAGGAGGTCGAGTGCATCGGCGAGCGGGAGCCCGCGCTCGACTACCTCGCGACACGTCTTGCTCGACCCGGGACCAGGCTCGTGCTCCTGGGAGAGCAGGGACACGGCACGACGACGCTGCTGCGCGCTCTCGCCTTGAGGCTCGGTCAGCAGAGCGCGGTCTTGGCACTCTACCTGCCCGTGCGGACCCTGTTGGGGGATGGCGGCGAAGGGGGGCTCGTGGAGCGGATCATCCGCCACGGCGAGGCTGCCGTGTCGGCGCGCGAGCGCGAGGGCGCGGCATGGCGCGCGCTCGCGGGACTCCTGCGTGGCGGGCATCGTGCCGAAGACGCGGCGCCGGTGCACCCGGTGCTCATCCTCGACGGGCTCGACGACGCCCCGGAGCTGGGCCCGGAGATCGGTGCCTGTGCAGCCGCGCAGCACCTGAGCCTGATCGTCGCAGGCCGCTACTCCCCGCCCGCCGCGCGGCTCGCGAAAGCGTTCGAGCGTGAGCAGTCTGCCCCGGCCGTATGGCAGCTCGAGCCCGTGGCGTGGGACCAGCGGATAAGGCTCGCCGAGCTGGTGACCGCCGAGGCGTTCCCCAGTCCGCCGGCCGACCACGGGGAAGAGGAGGCCCAGGCCCTCCGGAGGGTCTTCGATGTCGCTCTCACCCCCGGCATCGCCGCCTCTCCGCCCGGGCTTGCGGTGGTGTGCGAGCTGGTGCTCGAGCACACGCGAGCGGCTTCCGGGGCCAGCGCGCCGACCCGGGGCGGGTCGCTCCTCCGTTTTGCCGACGACGCCACCCGACACCACCGGTGTGCCGACGAGCCGAGCGCCCTCTTCCTTCCCAACATGGACGGCTTCCTCTGGTGGACGCAGCAACGCCTGGAGGGAGAGCGAGCTCACTCGAGCGGCGCGGTGTCACCCTCCGACTGCCAGCTGGCGCGGGTCGAGGAGTTCGTGGCGGCCCTCGGTTACGTGCTGTTCGTCCGCGACGGCTATCGCGCCCAGCTCGGGCCGGTGGGGCGCCGCGCCGGGTTGGGTGGCGGAGTGCTTCTCGGGCCCGCCCAGGAGGCGCTCCCGTACCTCGACGATCTCATCGATGCGAGCTTCCCGGGGGACGTCGGCGACGCTGCGACCCACCTGTTGGAGATGCTCGCGGTTACGGGCTGGGTCGAGGTCGTGGACAGGGAGGTGTCGTTCACGACCAGGGAGAGGCGCGATGCCTGGGCCGCCCGCTGGCTGGCGCTGCAGCCGGGACGTCTCGCCGCCCACCTGCGGCGTTACTGGAACCCCCGCCATGTCCCGGAGGAGCTGGAGCCGCTGGCCGAGATCGTGAGCCTCCCCGACGATGACAGCACCGCGTGGCACCCCGTCCTCGCGAGCGCCGCTCAGATGCTTTGGATGGAGGCGGGATGGGGGCGGGAGCATATGACGTTCGACGCCGAGGCAGCGTGGCGCCGCGTCGCCGCGGAGCTGGACGCCTTCGTCCCCGACCCCGCGAGTGGCGACCGCAAGGAGGTGATCTTCGCGGCGTGGCTTGTCGGCCGCACCGCCGCGGGGCACCCTCGGCTCGACGGAGTCGATCCGCAGGACCCCGTCGCACGGTGGCGCTCGGCGGTTGTCGGCATCCTCGCCGGTCCAGTCGCGTTGCCGGAAGCGTTCCTCGACCACCTGTCGGAGGCGACCCTGCGCCTGAATCGGCTGCAGCTCGTCGACGCCCAGGGATTGGTGCAGGCGAGGTGGTGGCAGGCGCTCTGGGGCAAACGGGCGGGCCGGCTGATGGGGGGCCTGAGCGCCGTGGGCGGCTCCTTCGCCGCCCGTCTGGGCCTGGCTGTCTCCCCGGCCAGCCGTCTCATGCCCACGATCGGGCAGACGATTGCCGTCTGGCCCACTCAGGCCGCGTTGAAGTGGGTCAGGTCGTTGCTGCGCAGCTCCCGCAGGTGGCTGCCCGACGAGACGACCTCCGCCGTCCGGGCTCTTGCCGAGCGGCTCGACAGCCAGGCCGCGAGCGACCTGGTGAAACGGTGCCAAGACTCCGTTTTCCGAGCGCCCACACGACGCTTCAGCGCGAAGGCGGCGGCGATCGCCGGCGCGTGCGCCGGGAGACTCGATCCCGCTACCACAGCGAGCTTCGCACGGATATGCCTGGCCACGGCGCACACCGAGCAGGACGAGGACACCTCCAGCGCCACGATGGAGTTCTTCCGTGCCTACGCCCCCTGGCTGCCACCGGACCTCGCCCGGACCCTCGCGATGAGCTGCCTCGACCTGTTGCAGCACGCCTCTTCCGAGTCTGCATGTGACGCCGCGCTCGCGGCCCTCGGCGCACTGGCGTGCCGCCTACCCTGCGACGCGAGGGACGACCTGGCAACGACCTGCTTGGAGCTGGCACGCCAAGGCGACGAGCACGTGGCGGAGGCAATGTTTCAGGCGATCGCGAACCTCGGCAGCGCCCTCAGCCCGGGTGGCGCTGCCCGCGTCTGGGAGCCTTGTCTCCAGGCGGTGCTCGAGCCCACCGACGAGGACGTAGCCGACGTCGCACGTACCGCACTCGAGGTCCTGTCGTCTCGCCTCGACGCCGAGGCTGCCGCGAACTTCGCGCAGGCATGCCTGCGGACGGTGCTTGCGCCCTCGGTGCTGCTCGGCGAGCTGAGGGCACTGCTCGCCGTGCTGCGGGAGCTCGCCCCACGGCTGGAAACCACCAGGGCCGGGGCGCTCGCCCGCCAGTGTCTCGAGGCGTCCCGCAGCGCTAGGTCGCCAGGCGGCTATGCCACGGCGATGGCCGCACTGGGGGCGTTTGCCGGCGTCGTGGACGAGGGCTCTGCCAGGGAGCTCTTGGAGCCCTTGCTCGGGTTGGTGCTCAAAAGCGGCGCCGGGGAGGCTGGCGTCACGGTCGTCAAGGCGGCCCACGCCCTTACACGTCGCCTCGATCCCACCGCGGCGGCGTGGGTGCTCGGTCAGTGCCGTGCCGTGGCCTCATCCCCCACATCACCCGAGGCCGTTCGCACGGGCGCCTGCCTGATGCTGACCGGGCTCGCCGGACGGCTCGACCGTGCCGGCGCCACCGAGCTGGCGGAGACGCTGCAGGATCTGGCGGCCGGAGACGCGGACCCCAGCACGCGGTATGCCGCCCTTGGAGCGGTCGACAGCGCCGTCGAGGCGCTCGAAGAGGATGTCGCGGTGAGGTACCTCGTCCCCAGCCTGGCCGCGAGCCTGGGCGCCGGCGCACGAGGCGCCCGCCGAGTTGTGCCGCGAGCTGAGACCCTTCTGGCCACACTGCCGGCGACCCACCTTGCCGCTGCGTTCGCCGAGGTGCCCGAGCTGCACCCGGCAGCTCGCCTCCTCGCCGGCATCGACGGGCGGCACCTGCGGCAGCCCGCGCTTCGGCTCTTGAGGCAGCTCATGCGCTTCCCGGAGAGCCTCCTGCCGCTCGACCTCACCACGTGATCGGGGGGCACCGGCGGCGACCCGCCGTCACGAGATGCCCTCGAGTGGAAGTTCCCGCCGATGTCGACGGGTTCGTGATCGGATAAGGGTTTTAGAATCAGTGTGATCGGCGGCGAGATTGGAGCTTCTTCTTGGTGGCTACGGTGACGCGGCGAGGCGGCAGGGCAGCGGGGAGCGTGACCCCTGCGGCGGCG
>JAAYVZ010000134.1 GCA_012516935.1 Holophagae bacterium | reverse complement strand
GGTCGCCGCCGAGCGCCCGCACGAGGCCTCGGACCAGCGTCGTCTTGCCGGCGCCCAGCGGCCCCTCGAGCAGCAGCAGGTCGCCGGGCTCGAGGCTTCCGGCCAGCCGCGCGCCGAGCTCCTCGGTGGCGGCGGTGTCGACCAGCTCGATCGAGCCTGGCAGCGGGGTCGACACGCTGCTCACTCGCGCGCCCCGCGGGCCTCGGCCTCGGCCGCCGAGAGGTGGCGCACCAGCTCGGATGCGGGCACCGCCCCAGAGTGGGTCTCGCCGGCCAGCTCGGCTGCCCGCCCGTGCAGCCACGCTCCGGCCGCGGCCGCGTCTTTCGCCCCGAGCCCTTCGGCGAGCAGGCCCCCGACCAGCCCCGTGAGCACGTCGCCCGAGCCACCGGTAGCCAGGCCCGGCGAGCCGGTGGGGTTGACGAGGTCGAGCCCGGCGCCACCCACGACGAGGGAGCGCGCCCCCTTGGCCAGCACCACGGCGCCGGAGCGCGCCGCCAGCTCGCGCGCCGCGGCGCGGCGATCGGCCGTCACGCGCTCGGTCGGCCAGCCGAGGAGCCGACCCAGCTCACCGGGATGCGGCGTCAGCACGGTCGGCGCGCTCCTGTCCCGCAAGACCTCGACCCGACCGGCCAGCAACGTGAGGGCGTCGGCATCGAGGACCATCGGCCCGGCGAAGCGCTCCAGCAGCCAGAGCAGCATCTTTCCCTGACGCTCGCCGGTCCCCATCCCCGGCCCCACGGCCACCGCGTTCGCCCTGGCAAGGCTGTCCTCCAGGCCGTCTCCGCGAGCAGCGCCGTCAGGGCCGTCCGGTAAGGAATCGACCATCGCCTCCGGCACCAGCACCTGCACGGGGCCGACAGCCTTCTCCGCCGTCGCCACGGTGACCAGACCGGTGCCTGCTGCGACCGCCGCTCGCGCGGCGAGTGCGGCGGCGCCAGCCCGGCCCAGGCGACCGGCGACCACCAGAAGGTGCCCGAACCACCCCTTGTGGGCATCGAGGGCTCGTTCTGGCAGCCACCCGGCGATATCCGCAAGCTCCACCAGCCCCATGGCGGCACGCGCCTCCAGAATCCACGGCGGGATACCGATCTCTGCCACCGCGACCTTGCCGCACCGCCAGCATGCCGGAGGGAGCACGTGCGGCAGCTTGGGGGCGGCGAAGGTGACGGTCACGGCCGCCTCGACGGCCTCGCCGGATACGTTTCCCGAGCTACCGGACAACCCCGACGGCACGTCGACGGCGACGACGGGCTTCGCTGCCGCATTGAGACTCCGCACGACGTCAGACCATCGCCCGGCGAGTGGCCGGTCGAGCCCGGTCCCGAACAGTGCGTCGACAATCAGGTCCGCCTCACCGAGTGCCGTTGCGAGCGCTCCCAGATCGTCACCCGGCAGCAGAACCGGCTGCAGGCCGAACCGCCGGGCCAGATCGAGTTGGACACCGGCATCACCTCGTAGAGCCGCCTCCTCCACCAGCACCAACACCTCGACATCGACGCCACGACAGAGGAGCTGCCTCGCACTGGCGAGGCCATCACCGCCGTTGTTGCCGGGTCCGCAGACGACGACCACCCGTCCTGCCCCGAGCACGCGCTCGAGCACCACCTCGGTGACGGCTGAGGCCGCCTGCTCCATCAGCACCAAGCTGGATAGACCGAGCTCCTGGATCGTCATGCGGTCGGCCTCGCGCATCCCCTCGTTGTCGAGCACCGGAATCATCAGGTCCTCCCCACGCCGCCAGGCTCAAGTCTAGGCTCAAGCCCAAATCTGCGTCCAGGCACGGGAGGGGCCTGCTCGAAGGCTCACATCTCTCAGCACTCGAGCGGACGAGCCAGGCTGTGGGCTCCGGAGGCGGCACGCTGGCCTGGGAATGTGGTAGCTTCCCAGCTCGGGCGCCGGCGGTTGGCAGCCCGCAGGAGGGTCGATGAGGCGCAGACGGTGGGCTTTCGCGGCATGCGGAGCGGTGGCCTGGCTCCTCCCAGAGCTGGCCGCAGCCAGCGAGGCGACCGTCGATTTGGGATTGGTGCTGCCGGCCTGGAGCGCGCTGCCTTTCGTCGGCATTCTGCTGTCGATCGCGCTCTTCCCGCTGCTGGCGCCACACTTCTGGCACCGCCACTACCCGCAGATCGCGCTCGGCTGGGGGTTGCTGCTGGCCATTCCGTTCGCG
The DNA here is from genome assembly GCA_012516935.1 of Holophagae bacterium. Lineage (GTDB taxonomy): Bacteria > Acidobacteriota > Thermoanaerobaculia > Thermoanaerobaculales > Thermoanaerobaculaceae > JAAYVZ01. The sequence goes on along the minus strand of JAAYVZ010000134.1, from coordinate 42,175 downwards.
TTGGCGTACCAAGGGCCGGCCCTCCACAGCATGGCGCACATGGCGATCGTCGACTACGTGCCGTTCATCATCCTGATCGGCACGCTCTTCACGATCGGCGGCGGCATCTTCGTCCGTGGCTCGCTCCGAGGCAGCCCGCTGGTGAACGCGACGCTGATGGTCATCGGCACGGCGATGGCCTCGATCGTCGGCACCACGGGAGCGGCGATGCTGCTGATCCGGCCACTGTTGCGCGCCAACCGTCAGCGGCGGCACCGGGCCCACACCGTGATCTTCTTCATCTTTCTCGTCGCCAACATCGGCGGAGCGTTGACGCCGCTCGGGGACCCGCCGCTGTTTCTGGGGTTCCTGCACGGGGTACCGTTTTCCTGGACGCTCGGGCTGTGGGGTCCGATGCTGTTCGTCGCGGCGTGCGTGCTCGCGATATTCCTGGGAGTCGATATCGCCGCGTGGCGGCGCGAGGCACCCGAGGTCCGCGCGCCCGCTGGGCCGGCTCGCGAACCCTTGCGCCTCGAGGGCTGGCACAACTTTCTTCTGCTTGGCGGCGTGCTCGCCGCGGTCGTGATGTCAGGTGTCTGGCACCCGGGTGAGGTGAACCTCCTCGGCGTCCACCAAGGCGTCCAGAACCTGGTGCGCGACGCTGTCCTGCTGGCTCTTGGAGCTATCTCGTGGCTCTCCACACCGAAGGCCGTGCGTGACGAGAACGAGTACTCGTGGGGGCCGATCAAGGAGGTCGCGATCCTTTTCGCCGGGATCTTCGCGACCATGATCCCCACCTTGCTGATGCTGGCAGCGGGGGAGCACGGCGCGCTTGCGGTCGTCGTCAGGGCCGTCAAGAGCCCGGCCAGCTTCTTCTGGGCGAGCGGTTCCCTGTCGTCGTTCCTCGACAACGCGCCGACGTACTTGACGTTCCTGCAGACCGCGCTCGGCCGGCTTTACCCTGGTCTCCCCGAGCGCGAGGCGATCGCCCGCCTCATCGCTGAGCACCCGCTGTTCTTGCAGGCGGTGTCCACCGGAGCCGTCTTCATGGGCGCCAACACCTACATCGGTAACGCCCCCAACTTCATGATCAAGTCGATCGCCGAGGAGGCGGGGGTACGGATGCCTTCGTTTTTCGGTTACATGGTGCGTTACTCCCTGCCGATCCTCATTCCCATCTTCGCTGCAACCACCTTGACGTTCTTCTAGGAGCACGTATGTCGATGTGGCTGAAGATCGTGGTCACCGGAAACGAGCAGGTCCTGCGGGGATTCCTGGCTGGTTTTCGCGCCGCCGGAGGGCGTCGCTTCATCGGCGCTGTGCTCGGCTCCGACGTACCCCTAGCGCCCGACCCTCGGACCAAGCTGCTCCGCCGGCTGGTAGCGGCAGGCTCGCTCAACGTGGTGCTGGCACCCGAGAGCTACGCGGCCCGGCTCACGCGCGCCCTCGAGCGCGAAGGCAGCACCGTCGGCCTGACAGTGCAGCAGCAAGCCGAGGTGGCCGGTGCCAGCTTCACGTTCAATGCCGAGAGCTTCAACCCCGCCGAGGCGGCGACCCTTCAGAGAGAGCTGCTCGGCGAGCTACCCGACGGGGTGGAGCTGCGCGACGTTACGGTGGACGAGAAGCACGACGAGTCGTGCCGGGGTGCCGAGCTTTACTCGCCCGCCCACCACTTTTCGTGGCGTGTCTCGGCAGAGGCGGTCGGCCCACTGACGGGGATCCTCGAGATGCACCGACGCGCCTCGAGCCAGGAGAACGTACGTGTCGAGCCGGTGCGGCTGATTCTCGGGTAGAGCCTACTCTGCCTTGTACTCACCGACTGCCTCGCGGCCCGAAAGCACCCGCATGGCGCCCTTGGCGAGGGCGAACATCTCGTTTTCTCCGGGATACACACTGACACCGCACCCTACCGCTGCCACGTAGTGCGAGATGGCCTCCACCAGCATCTTCGAGCGTGCCATCCCACCGGTGAGCAGGATGCGGTCGACGGCCTGACCGTCGAACGCCGGCAGCAGGCAGCAAATCCATTTGGAGATATGGTAGGCCATGGCCTCGAACACCGCAGCCGCTTCGCCATCCCCTTCCTGAATCCGCCGTTCGACCTCGCGAAGGTCGGCGGTACCGAGTAGGTCGATGAGACCACCACGGCCCTTGTTGAGCTGCTTGAGCTGGGGCTTGGTGTACTTGCCAGAGAAGCACAGGTCGATGAGCTGACCCACCGGCAACGATCCGGACCGCTGCGGGGTGAACGGACCCTCGCCATCGAGGCCGTTGTTGACGTCGATGTAGGTGCCGCGCTTGTGCGCACCGATCGTGATCCCGCCACCCATGTGACAGACGATCACGTTGATCTTCTCGTAAAACGTCTCGTTCTCCTCGGCGAAGCGGCGCGCGGTCGAGATCTGGTTCAGGGCATGGCTCACGACGCGCCGCCGGATCTCCTTGATACCGGTGATCTTGACTCGGTCGGCGACCTCGTCCACGACGACCGGATCGACGATGTACGCGGGCTTGGCGGTGCCGACGACCAGCTCGTGGGCAATGAGGCCGCCGAGGTTCGAGGCGTGTTCGCCGTAGCGTGCGCCCCGCAGGTCGGCCAACATGGCGTCGCTGACCGCGAACGTCCCGTGCGGGATCGGATGGAGGACGCCACCGCGGCCGGCAACCGCGTCGATGTCGTCCATCGACAGGCCGTTCTCGGCTAACGTGTGAAGGATCACTTCCTTGCGAAACGCGAACTGCTCGGTGATCGGCTTGCCCTCGAATGGCAGCAGCTCCTCGGCCGTGTGCTGCAGCTCCTTGGTGAACCGCTCCTCCTCGCCCTCGAAAACCGAGATCTTGGTCGAGGTGGAACCGGGGTTCACCGCCAGGACCATGAAGCGCCTGAAAAACGTGTCCTTCGGCGGCCGGCGAGGCCCCTCGCCTTGCAGGCGCAGTACCGACGCCTTGACCGCCAGGCGGATATCCTCGGGCCGCGAGTCCATGGCGAGATCGACGCCGCGCGAGGCGAGCCCGGCCATGACGGGGAACTTCTTGGCCGTCGGGAAGCGCGTCGCGTACAGGTGGTAGAGCAAGTTGCCCATGTCCAGGTTGGGGCAGATGATGACGTTGGGGCTGCCCTCCCACGGCAGGTTCTTGTGCTTCTGGTAGTACATCGCTGAGCGCTTCGAGAGTGCCACCGAGACCTTCACCTCGCCTTGGATCCTGATCGACCCATACCTGGCGTTCTGCTTGATTCGCGCCCCCAGATACTCCGGCACCAGCTCCTGTGCCCGGCGCACGAGGTCGGGCGAGGGTCCCTCATCCGAGCCGCGGTTCGAGTACGAAACGATGACACCGTGCACCACCGGAAGGATCTCCTCCGGAATGATGTCGCGGGCGACCGCGCAGGTCTCGACGGCGATGTACGCGAGCACGTCGGGGGTCATGGTGGCATTCACTCCCACGTCCCCGAACACCACGATGTTGTGGGGATACACCTCGTCCGGGTGCTCCTCCGGGAGGACAAAAACGCCTGTCTCGGCGCACACACCCTCGTGAGCCAGCAGCCGAATCATCGGTCGGAAGTAGTCCTTCGGCTCATGGGTGGCACCGCCTACCACCATATCGGCGTGGTCCAGGCGCACCGCCATGATGCCGAACTTGCCCGGCTCCATCGCCCACTTGCGAGCCTCGTCGACCCCGACACTACGACCGGCCTTACGGGCGCAGGTGATGTACTCCTGGGCAAACTGGTCGACGAGGTCGACTCGAGACTTCGGCTCGACGAACGCAACCTCGGACATCGTGTACTCGACCCGGTCGCGGTCGAGGCCCGGCAGCTCGTGCTCGACCACCTCCCGAACCTCCTCCTGCGACGCCAGGAAGACCGGCTTGACGAAGCGCGTGAGGTAGCACGCGGCCTCGATCACCCGGGGATCCAGCGCCTCCGTAAAGACACATGTCGGGCGGGTCCTGGCCACCTTGAGGATCTGCCGGTCGAGAGTTCCTTCGATGTCGTACATTCACGCCTCCCAGGACTTGGAGCGAGGGCGCCTCCGAACGGCCCCGCCGGCAAGGTGGTCCTCGATCGCCCGGCACAGGCTCTCGAACGCTCGCTGCAGACCATTCTAGCTGAGCCGTGATCGCCTCGTGAAGCGGTTCTCCGCCATGATCCGACGCTCCAACGCAAGCTGACGCCGCCTCACGCGCACCGCTTGCAGAGGGTTTCTGGCCGCCCTCTAACGCACCGCGATACGAACGGTGTCGCCCGAGGGCTCGGGAGTCGCGCCACGGGCTTTGGTGGTCGCGAGGTCGATGACAACGTACAGCTCCGGCGGAGAGAGCTCGGGATGGTGACCGAGGCGGATGCGCGAGACCAGCGTTCCGCCGACGTTGACGCTATCCGGCTCGGTCAGACCGAGGATGCCCGAGATCCTCACCAGCTCACGCGGCGGGTCCTCGAGCCGCAGGTGCCTGATCCGGCGCGGCACCACGCCGCCGTCGGCCTGCAGCACGACGACGCCGCCCTCCCCGACCGTTTCCCATCGGACAGAGCTGATCCGCGTGGCTGGAACGAGCGTCGCCGGATCGACCGGCTTCGGCGCCGGAGGCGACTGGGGGATCACAGCCGACGACGGGGCAGATGGCGGAACCTCCGTTGGAACCTCGGTCTCCACCACGGCTGCGGTCGCTGCCGGCAGCCTCCCCAACCCCTCACTACCCACCGCACCGCCGGGCTCACCACCACTCCTGAAAAAACTGAACAGGTGGCCCCGGAAGTGGTAAGCACCGGCACCGACAGCAAGCACGAGGATCGCCAGCGCGACCCAGCGTCGGCGCGACCCGCGCGGCTCTTCCACCAGCAGGGCCGGAAGCGGCGCCTCCTCGGCCGGGAACATCTCGGCGACCAGGTCCTCGAACGAAGCACCGGCATCGCGACCGCGGCGTACTCCCCGCACCCGGTCGCTCGCCGGCCCGAGCGGATTCTCGTCGTCGATGAACGACGTCGCCGGCTCACTCGACCGCGTAGACCCGGCCGACTTCGGCCTTTGGGGCTGCTCCTCAGCCCTCACGGCCGGCGTCGCCTCCTCGGTGAGCTCGGGCGCCGGCGCGAAGATCTCGGCGAAACGAGGGGCCGAAAGCGGGGCCTGGGTGCCAGCGGGCGGCTTCGGCAGCCCGCCCTCAGCCGGCTCGTGAAGATCAGGGAAACGCTGGTCCTGACGCGTCACTCGGGGATGGTATCACGCCCCCCCCGTCATCTCAGCCGCTGAGCTTTTCCCAGTCGACGTCGTCGGCATCGGTGGCGATGGCCAGACTGCCGTCGCTGCCGACGAACACAGGATCCTTGACGATCTGGACGCGGCCACCGCCGATCTCTTTGAGCGCTTCTTGCAGCGCTCTGTCGATCCCGGCGATGCCCGTGGAACCACCGGCAAGGATGACGTTGTTACGCACCTTCTCCTGGTATTCGGGGTCGACCTTGGCGATGAGGTCGATCATCGTCTCGGCCAGCGGCGGAACGAGCCCCTCGCAGGCCGTACGCATCTCCTCGGTGATATCGAGCTGGGTCGGCTTGCCCTTGACCGGCGCCGACACGATGACCGGGCCTTTGGCCTTGCCGACGAACGCCGCCCGCTCCTTCCACTCGCGCACCATGAAGGGCGAGATCGTGGCCTCGGCGTGATGCGCTTGAATGAGCTTCGAGAGCTGCTCGTCCACCCAGTCCCCGGCATTGAGCAGCGTGCGCTGGTCGCCCTCGGTCGGGTAACGACCGTTCATCACGCAGAGGTCGGTCGTACCGGCACCAATATCGACGATCAGCGCATGCAGGAGCGCGTCCACGGCATAGGCGACCGCAAACGGCTCGGAAACGATGAGCAGGCCGTCCACCAACCCCTTCATGACGTTGCGAAGCTGCTGCTTGGAGACCCGCAGCGCCTCGGCCGGCACCCCCACAACCGCTCGTACCTTGACGCCGGACCGACCCTCCTCCCCCACCCCCACCAGTCCCAGGAGGTGGCTGAGGAGCTGCCGTACCGCATCGGCATCGCGTTCGGAGCCTTCTTTCAGCAAGCCGCGCTCGAGCGGCCTCCTGAGATCGAGCATGGAACGGTTGTCGAGCGCCTCCTTGCCTACCAGCACCGACCGCCTGAGGATCTTCCGGGCGACCATGTCCACTGGCCAGCCGACGTAGCTGTCGACGGCGCATCGCTGGCCATTGGACGCGGAGATGGCGCTGCGCGAGGTCCCGAGGTCGATTCCCACAAAAAGAACTTCGTTGTTGTCAGTCATTGAGCTGGCTCCCTTTTCCTGCGTTCTCGGTCCGTGCATAACTGATGATACCGGCAAACAACGAACGGGCAATGAGGTGTCGGTATGTGGTGTCGGCGAGTAGCTTCGCCTCGTCTTGGTGCGAGAGGCAGGAGACCTCGGCCAGCACCGCCGGCATCTCGGTCGCGATCAGAACGACGAACGGGGCTTGCTTGACACCGCGGTCGACGAGTCTCCGGTTGGAAGAAGCTAACGACTGGAACAGCTTGGAGTTGACCGCCTCGGCCAAGCGGCGGGACTCGTCGCGCCGGATGTCGGTGTAGATCCCATCCAACAACCGCTTGAAGTCCGAGAAGGAGTACCCCGTCTCACGGTTCTCGGCGGCGGCGAGCTGGGTCAGGAAGGGGTCGTCGGTGGGTCCGAGATAGTAGGTCTCGATGCCGCGCGTGCGCTGGTTGGGGATCCAGTTGACGTGAATCGACATAAAGAGATCCCCGGCGTTGGCATTGGCGAACGCCGCTCGCTGGCCGAGCGGCACAGCCTCGTCGCGCTCACGCGTCATCAGCACCGCGAAGCCCTGGTCGATGAGCAAGTTGCGCAAGCGGAATGCGATGTCGAGGGCGATCTCCTTCTCGGCCAGGTTACCCGGGCCGATGGTCCCGAAGTCGTGGCCACCGTGCCCAGGATCCAGGATGACGGTGCGCACCGGCAGGGGTAGCGCTGCGCTGGCGAGCCGCGCCGGCGGCCCGAACCTCCGCGCTGCTCCCAACTGCCCGTCAGCCCTGTCCACGTTGGCGCGCGGCTCGACGAGGGGTACGACCTCAGCCTTCCCCGGGGCGGGTCTGTCTCGGCCTCCCGGTCCCCACACCCACGACGGGTCAAGGCCGGTCGCCCGGCCGACCAGCACCAGCGTGCCGCCGAAGACTACTGGGATCAGCAAGAGCAGGCCTCGTCGCACCCACCGCTTCACCTGCTCGCGCCGCATCCTACGCCTGGCCGGGTGCTGCCCGTTCATGATCGCCAGGTTCTCATGCACCGCTTCGCGAAGGAGCTTACGTCGGATGCGATCGGCGCCCGCCATGGCGTCGCCCATGGTATCAGCCTGCTCCGGGGTCGACGCCCTTTTCGGAGATGAAGGCGACGAGCAGCCGGGGGCGACCACTCGAAGGCGCGGAAGAGGGCCAAAGAGACGGATTGGCCGGCCATGGGGACTGGGTGCTGGCGCTCGTTCTCGCCCCCAGCGTGGGCTGTCAGGCTGGGCGGCGTTACCCTATCACCCCTGCATCCCAGGCAAGCTGTCGAAAGCATCGGCAGGGTCTTCCACTGGTTCCGACTGCCTCCTAGAATTGTGTTGACGCTGGCAGCGTACGGGAGGTGGACATGGAAGAGCGACGGCGGAACCAGCGCTACGCAGTCCAGGACGTGCGGGGTATGCTCCTGCTGTCGACCGAGGCCAAGATCGTCAACATGAGCCTCACCGGCATGGCCGTGGAAACCGAGTCGCGGCTCCGCCTCGGCCGCCTCTACTCCCTGAAGCTTCAGCACGAGAGCGAGCTGGCGATCCCTCTCAGTGGCACCGTGGTGTGGTGCCAGCTCCGTCAATCCAAGTCTCAGAACGCACCGGAAGGTCACATCGCCTACGTGTCGGGGCTGCAGTTCGAGGGCATCCTCTCCGAGAAGGCGCACGACCTTCTGGCGTTCCTCCAATCAGCCGCCGTAGTGTCCGTGCAAACCCGCGTGTGCGGCCGCTTCCGAGCGCGCTTCGTCGAGACCATCAACCTCAACACCGAGTATGAGTTCGAGGTAAGGAAGGTGTCCCGTTCCGGGATGCTCATCGTGACCGACCTGGTGGCCGAACAGGGCTCCGCATTCGATATGGAGGTCCAACTCGACGACGGCCTGCTCCGCGCCAGGAGCCGGGTCGTTTACGTTCGACCCACCTCGACCCGTCAAACTGGCGCCGCTGTGGAGTTAGGCGTCGAGTTCACCGAGATGAGCGAGCCCGACCGAGCCCTGCTCACGGATTTCATCGGCCGGCAGATCGTCTGACCGCAGGGGACGTCGGTCACTCCGAGCCAGGGGTACGGCCAGGCTGGCCGAAGACCGGCGGGAATCGACCAGTCGCACGGGGTGATGCTCGCGGTGCCATCTCCCGACTCCTGTCTTCTGCCCGTGTCTTGGCTCTGACCGTGGGCTCGCAACCGCGAGCTAGGCTCTCAAGATCTGCTGTGAGCGCAGCTCCTTGATGCGCTCACGCAGCGCCGCCGCCTGCTCGAACTCCAACCGCTTGGCGGCTGCCCGCATCTCCTTCTCGAGCTCGGCGATCGCCTTGGCCAGCGACTGTGGGTCGGAGGTGTCGAGCTCACCCAGGCTCGGGACCGCATACAACCTCTCGTGGTAGTCGAGGTTGGAGAGCTGTAGCAACGGGTTGGCGACGTCCTTGAGGATCGAGCGCGGCTCGATCCCCCACTCGCGATTGTATGCCTCCTGCACTGCCCGCCGCCGCCGGGTCTCGTCCACCGCTCGTCTGAGGGAGTCGGTTTCGGTATCGGCGTAGAGGATTGCCGTGCCGTTGATATGCCGGGCTGCCCGCCCGATCGTTTGGATGAGCGACGTGGTCGACCGCAGGTAGCCCTCCTTGTCAGCGTCGAGGATCGCCACCAGCGAGACCTCCGGTAGGTCGAGCCCCTCGCGCAGCAGGTTGATCCCCACCAGCACGTCGAACACGCCGCGCCGCAAGTCCGCGAGGATAACCGTCCGCTCGAGCGTGTCGATCTCCGAGTGCAGGTAACGCACGCGCACCCCGAGCTCGGCGAGGTACTGAGTCAAGTCCTCGGCCATACGTTTGGTCAGGACCGTGACCAGGACCCGCTCACCGGCCGCCACCCGCTCGCGAATACGCGCCACGAGATCGTCCACTTGGCCTTGGGCCGGACGGACCTCGACGGCTGGATCGAGCAACCCGGTCGGGCGCACGAGCTGCTCGACCACTTCGCCACCGCACAGCTCCACCTCGTAGGCGGCCGGGGTCGCCGACACGAACAACACCTGATGCAGCCGTTGCGTGAACTCGTCGAACGTGAGCGGCCGGTTGTCGAGCGCCGATGGCAGCCGGAACCCGTACTCGACGAGCGTCTGCTTGCGTGAACGATCACCGAAGAACATCCCTCGCACCTGCGGGATGGTGACGTGGGACTCGTCCACGACCAACAGCCAGTCCTTCGGGAAGTAATCGAGCAGCGTCGGCGGAGGCTCCCCAGGTTGCCGACCGGTCAGGTGTCGGGAGTAGTTCTCGATCCCCGAGCAGTAGCCAAGCTCGGCGAGCATGTCGAGGTCGAACAGCGTGCGCTGCGACAGGCGCTGCGCCTCGAGCAGCCTGCCCGCAGCGTGGAGCTCGGCCGTGCGGGTGTCGAGCTCGGCCCGGATTCCGCCCAACGCCGTCTCGAGGATTTTCCGGGTCACGACGTAGTGTGATGCCGGGTAGACAGGCACCCGCTGCTCGACTCTCTCGAGCACGGTGCCGCGCAGCGGGTCGATGCGGCTGATGCGCTCCACCGAGTGGTCCCAGAACTCGATGCGCAGAGCGTGGTCGTCGTACGGCGGATAGATCTCCAGCACGTCGCCGCGCACCCTGAACGCTCCCGGCGCAAGATCGAGCTGTGTGCGCTCGTACTGCATCGCAACCAGTTGGCGCAGCACCGCATCCAGACCGGGCTCGGTTCCGGGTTCGAGGAGCAGCAGCATCCCGTAGTACGCCGCCGGGTCACCGAGACCGTAGATGCAGGAGACCGACGCGATGATCACCACGTCCCGACGCTCGAACAGGGCCCGGGTTGCCGCCAGCCGCAGGCGGTCGATCTCCTCGTTGATCGTCGTCTCCTTTTCGATGTAGGTGTCCGAGGCGGGAACGTAGGCCTCCGGCTGGTAGTAATCGTAGTACGAGACGAAGTACTCCACGCCATTGCGCGGGAAGAATCCTTTGAACTCCTGGTAGAGCTGCGCAGCGAGCGTCTTGTTGTGGGAGAGCACGAGCGTCGGCCGTCCCAGCTCGGCGATCGCCCGCGCGACCGTGAACGTCTTACCGGAGCCGGTCACTCCGAGCAGCGTCTGGGCGAAGAGGCCGTCGCGGAAACCTTTGACGATCTTCTCGCAGGCCTGCGCCTGGTCTCCGGCTGGCTGGAACGGGGCCGCGAGCTCGAAGCGATGGCTCATGGCCCACCCTCCGTCCGCGGACACACCCGTTCCGCAGCCGCGAAGATGGCGGCCATCTCTTGGTCGCTCACCCGCGAGTCGGCGAGCGCTTCCCGACAGGCTCGAGCCAGCTCGCCTACCGCCCATTCTCCGACTCGGCGCTGTGCAGCAGCGTCCACCGCACACCGCAGCTTCGCGTGCAGCGCCTCGCGGGTGGACGCCGGCGTGCCCGGTGGCAGAGCGCCCAGCACCTGACCGGACAGCCGCTCGAGGCTGGTCGCCACCACCCGGCGCAGCGAGCAGGTACTCCACACCAGACCGAGCGTGAGCATCACGACGAGGCCTGCACACCCCCACGCCAATGGCCGCAGCCACGTGGGGGCCACTGGTGCTTCCCGCCGCAAGTGCTGCGAAGCTTCCACCCCGCCACGCTAGCACGCTCCAGGCAAGCACCGGCAGCCGACACCAGGGAGCAGGGCCCAGGGACCTTGTCCGAGTGCTGCCGTCTCACGTTCCATCCGTCTTCTGCCTCGTACCGCCGGCCAACTCCCCCTCCCGGTTGCGAGGCTCGCTGGGCGGCGCTACCCTGCCGACTATGGGACGCACCGTGCTGCGCGGCCTTCTCATGGGGATCTTCGTCGGTCTCGGCCTGGGCGCCATCGCCGGCCTCGTGCTCTCCCGCTACGTGGAGCTGCCAGCGGTGGAGACGCTGACCACCTTCCGGCCGATCTCGGCGACCCAGGTACGCGCCAAAGACGGGACGCTGCTCGGGACGTTCGCGGCTGAGCGCCGCATTCCCCTGGCCGCCGATCAGATTCCGCAGGTCTTCCGCGACGCGGTGATCTCGGTCGAGGACGCCAACTTCTACCGGCACACGGGCGTCGACCCGCGCGGCATCGCCCGTGCCACGATCAGGAACTTGATCAATCGCCGCTGGTCGCAAGGTGCCTCCACCATTACCCAGCAGCTCACCCGCTCGGTGGGCATCCTCAGCCGTGAGAAGAAGGTCGTCCGCAAGATCAAGGAGATGCTACTGGCGATCGAGATCGAGCAGCGGCTCTCCAAGGACCAGATCTTCGCACTCTACGCCAACCAGGTGAACTTCGGACACGGCAACTACGGCATCGAGGCGGCCTCGCGGTTCTTTTTCGGCAAGCCCGCGACCCGGCTGACGCTACCCGAGGCGGCGCTGCTCGCCGGGCTGCCCCAGCAGCCCAGCCGGCTCTCGCCACTCGACAACCCGGAGCGGGCGCTGACCCGGCGCAACCACGTCCTCGACCGCATGCTCGAGGAAAAGAAGATCGATCGGGGCGCCTGGGAAGCGGCCCGCAAGGCCCCGCTCGGCGCCGCGCCGCACTTCGATCACGTGCCGGCCACCGCTTACTTCGTCGAGGAGGTCCGCCGCGCGGTCGAATCCCAGTTCGGCAGCAGGCGGATGCTGGAAGGAGGTCTGACCGTCGAGACGACACTCGACCCGGCGATGCAGGCCGTCGCCGAGCGTCAGCTCCGGGAGGGCGTGGTAGCACTGCAGCGCCGGCAGGGCTGGCCGGGCGCCCGCCGCAACGTCCTCAGCGACGACCCGACCGAGCTCGTGAGCTGGCACGACGAAAGCTGGCCGTTTGTGCGCTGGGCGACGAACGAGCTGGTGTACGCACTGGTCACGAGGGTCGAGGCCGAGCACGCCGATCTGCGGATCGCCGGGCGCGAGGCGATCCTCGACCTCGCGGGCGTCAAGTGGACCGGGCGGACGAGCATGACGCGCCTCATGAAGCAGGGCGATGTCATTCTCGTGCGGCTGGGGCCGGACGCCGCACAGGAGTCGGGTACCCTGCGGGTGACGCTCGAGCCGGAGCCCCGTATCGAAGGCGCCCTGTTGGCGCTCGACAACCGCAGCGGGGCGGTGTTCGCCATGGTTGGAGGGTTCGACTTCAACCGTTCCGAGTGGAACCGAGCGTGGCAAGCCAAGCGGCAGTGCGGATCAGCGTTCAAACCGTTCGTCTTCGCGGCCGCCTTCGAGCGCGGCTTCTCACCGGCCGATACCATCTACGATGGTCCGGTGCTCCTACCCGACGAGAAGGGCGAGTACACCTACTGCCCCATCAACTACTACCGTCGCTACGAGGGAATCGTCACCCTCCGCTACGCGCTCGAGCACTCTCTCAACGCCTCTGCTGTCAAGCTTCAGCAAATGGTGACGGGCGAAGCCGTGATCGACACCGCTCGCCGGCTCGGGATCAGCGACCGCTTGGCAAACTACCCGACGATGGCCCTCGGGACGTTCGAGCTGTCAGTGCGCGAGTTGGCGGCGGCGTACGCCGGGATCGTCAACCACGGCCAGGTACCCACTCCTTTTTTGATCTCCCGCGTCAAGGACGCCGAGGGCAAGGTGGTCTTCGAGGCCAAGCCCCAGGTTCGCCAAGCCCTACGTGAGGATGTGGCGTACCTCCTCACCCACGTGATGGAGGGCGTCATCCAACGCGGCACAGGGGTCAAAGCGGCCGAGCTGGGAGCTCACCTCGCCGGCAAGACCGGCACCACCGACAAGTACACCGACGCCTGGTTCATCGGTTCCCACCCGCGCGTCACCTGTGCGGTCTGGGTCGGGCGCGACATGAAGCAGCCGATCGGCAACCGGATGACCGGCGCCGAGGCAGCGCTCCCGACCTGGATCGCCTTCATGCGCGAGTGGTTGGCGGGCCAACCCGAGTCGGTACGGCAGGAGGAGTTCTTGCCTCCGACCGGCGTGACCATGCTCCCGGTCGATCGCACGACCGGGCTGCGAGCGACGACAGGCTGCGGCGAGAACGCCATTCTCGAGTCGGTACCGGAGGGCAGGGAGCCCGGAGAGTGCTCCGGCCACTGGCACGAGATCGTGGCGATGGGGTGGCTCTCCCAGCTTCGGTTCTACACGTACAAGCCCGGCGAGCCACCGACGACGGACACCGCAATCGCCGCGGCGAAGGCGAAGGTTCTCGGCGAGGACTGATGCTGGGGGCACGACGCCCCACAGGCGTGACCACTCCAGCATCGTGCTCCCAGGGCGCGCTACTGCCGGCCGAGAATGCTCGACAGCTCGTTCAGGAAATGCTCGGCGTCGAGGTAGCCAGAGATCCGGCCCACCTCCCGGCCGTCCGCGGTGAGAAAGACGATCACCGGGAAACCACGAACGCGCATCCGGTCGGCGTCTCCCCGACCCCCCCGCTCGGCGTCGAGACGCACCGGTACGACGGCAGCCAGGGCACGGACCACCCGTTCGTCGGCCAACGTCCGGCTCTCGAGCTTCTTGCACCAACCACACCACGACGCGTAGAACTCGATCATGACGAGCTTGCGCTCGCTCGCAGCCTTGGCCTGCGCGCTCTGGAGCGAGTCGGCCCACGCAATCCGTGTCTCGCTGGGCGCAGCTTCCGGCCCGCTGCCGCAAGCCAGGTTCACGACCGCCATCGTCACGACCGAACCGACCACGCTCCTCAGCCTCATGTGCTATGGCCTCCATTGCCGTTCCCCACACCTCGGCTAACGCCGGCAGGAGGTGCGCATTCTCTCACGACAGTCGTTGTCTCGCGCTCGGGGGACCTTGCGGCCGTCGAGACCACAGAAACCTCGTCAGCAGACCCACGCATGGAGGAACCCGTTCGAGCGACGACCAGCGCTTTCCCAGGAGCTCGAAGCCCAATCCGGAAGCCAGCATCGGCGTGGCTCCCCTGTGCCCCCATTCCTGGATCCGCCCTCGACTTCACCTGCTGGCCCGGGCCTTTCCGAAGCCAGCCAGCGAGCACCGTGTGAACGAACACCTACCGAAGCTCACCGGCGGGGAGCGATTATTGAGGTAGCCGAAAGCGACCTGCTTCGTGCGTTTACGGGGATGGTACCGAATCATTTCCAGTTCCCACCGGGAATTGTGACGATCGTTTAGATATCAGCGTCAAATTCCCAATTGCTTGACGGATCTCAAAGGCGTATCTACAGTCGCAGGGAAGGCATGGCTTCGGACCCGAACCGGGACCACCCGGCCGGGTGGGAGGGACGGATGAAGTGGGTCGCGGGCTCGGTGATGACAGCGGTGCTGGCGCTGATCGGCTGGTTTGCGCTCGCGGCTGGAACCGGAAAGCCCTCCACACAGCTTTCGGGCGACGAGCAACTGCAGGTGCTGGCCTCGCTGCCTTCCGTTGGCGCGGTCGCTGTCGACAGTGACGGCACGCCCACCTTCGTCACCGGAACGCTCGGCTACCTCGGCCGGGGCAGCGTCGAAAGCGCGGCCATCGGGTTCGCCCGTCGGGTGGGTCCCCTGTATCACGCCGACGGCAGCGAGGAGCTGGTGGCGGTACGCACGATCAGGGACGAGCTGGGCCAAGTGCACGTGAAGCTGCAGCAGCATCATTTCGGCCTCGAGGTCGAGGGAGCGGAGATCTGCATCCACGCCGATGAGAAAAGCGGGGTGATCCATGCCCTCAACGGTCGCTTCTTCCCGACCAACGGCCTGCCGCGCGAGCCCTGGGTCGGGGCCGAGGAGGCGCTGACCGACGCCGCGATCGAGGCCGGAATCCTCGCAAGCCAGAGGTTCGATCACCCCCACCTGACCTACGTGGTGCAAAATGCCAAGGTCTACCTCGCGTGGACGGCCGAGATCGAGCACGTGGCCGGCGATATGCCGATCGTCGACCAGGTTTATGCCGATGCGATGGGCAGCGGGTTGATCGCCGCCCGCGCTGTCGCCCTCTCCCGCAGGATCCACAACGCCAATCACACCCTGACGCTACCGGGCGCCCTCATGCTCTGGGCGGGCGGTTCGTCGAGCGACCTCGACGCCATGGGTGCGTACAACCTTGCGGGCACCCCGCACGCCCACCCAAGCGCCAGGCAGGGCCGCGCCTCGTTCAACGGCTCGGCCGCGTTCTCGGCCAACCCCTGGAGGATCGGCGAGACGTGCTGGACCCCTGGTACGTCGGACGCCGCTCTCCGCTCCATGGATAACCCAACCCTGGACGGCTCCTCGAAGGACTTCTATCCGGAACGCGACTATCCCTCGGGATGCACGCCATCGAACAGCAACGACTACTGCGGCGTCCACACCAACAGCGGCATCGCCAACCTAGCCTACTACCTACTGGTGTCCGGTGGCACTCACCCCCGCGGCAAAACGACGGTCAACGTGCCGGCGATCGGCATCGCCAAAGCCCAGAAGATCTTCTACCGCGCCCTTACCTGTGGGTACATGACCTCTCTGAGCAGTTTTCAAGACGCCCGCAACGCCACCGCACAGGCTGCCACCGACCTCTTCACCGCCACCGAGGTGGACGCCGTCCACAAGTGCTGGGACGCCGTCGGCGTGCCCGGCGGCGCGATGGCGGTGACCGTGCTTCCCGAAGGTCAGATCGTTTCCAACCTCTCTGGCGCCTCCGGCTCCTGGGCCTACTTCAAGATCGCCGTACCCGCAAGCCAAACCCAGCTCGCCATCAAGATCTTCAACGGTACCGGCGACTGCGACCTGTACGTCAAGCACGGCGCTATCCCGACCTTTTCGAGCCACGACTTCCGCCCGTACCTCTCGGGTAACAACGAGACGGTCACAGTGAGCAACCCGGTCTCGGGCGACTGGTTCATCGGCCTCTACGGCTACTCGGCGTTCTCCGCAATGTCCTTACAGGCCACCTACACCGGGTTGACACCCAGCTTCGCTCTCGATGTGTCGCCGACGACGCTGCGCATCGTCAAAGGCTCTTCCGGCTGTCTAACCGTGACCACGACGGTGGACGGAGGCTTCAGCAGCACGGTCTCCCTCTCCGCTTTGGCCGTCCCCTCGGGGGCGACGGCAACGTTCGATCCGATCTGGATCCCGGTGCCGGGCTCGGGCACCTCGACCATGACAATCAATACCGGAGCTGCAGTGACAGGGGCCTACACCGTTGCCGTCAGCGCGACCGGTGGCGGGCTCACCAAGACCGCCACGGTGGCGCTGACCATCGCCGACAGCGGTGGAACCGAGATCGAGCCCAACAACACAACCTCTACAGCCAACAAGATCTCGACCTCGGGGGTCCAGCTGGGCGGCTGCATCGCCAGCCCGACCGACATCGATTTCTTCGAGGTCTCGCTGCCGGCGGGCCAGACCCTCACCTGCGAGATGTGGCCACCGTCGACCACCGACTACGACGTCGCGTTTTACAACCCCTCCGGTACGAAGCTGGCGAGCGGCACCGAGGGCGCCGGTTGCAAAGAAACGGTGACGTTCAAGAACAGCTCCAGCTCCACGATGACGGTCTACATCAAGTGCTTCGGCCACAACGGTGCGTACTCCCCGACCCTGACCTACACGATCAAGTTCACCTGGTAGCGAACCTCCTCTGCCTGCCCCGAGTAGAAGGCCTCGCCACGCAGCGGGACCCTGCCTTTCTGTGGCCCGTGTCCCGACGCTACGCGAGGAGGGCCAGCGGCCGCGTCGATGGCCACGACGCGGAGTCCGGAGGAGACAGGGGCGGCCGTTCCGAGTGGATGGAGCGGGGAGCAGCCCTCACCAGCCGACTCCCGACCAAACGGGCTGGCGGGTGGGACGGACCTACCAGGCGTCACGCCCGCGGGCCTGGTCTGCCGGGGGCACGGGAACGGGAGGCGACACGAGAGGGCCGAGGCGCTCCAACGGCGACGTCATGCAGACCTCGGTGGCCGAGCGAGCGATGCCGGTCACTTTGTGGATACGCCTGACCAAGAGCTGCTGGAGGTGCTCGGTGTCGCACGCCCGCACCTTGATCACGAGGTCGTACTCCCCGGTCACGACGTGCACTTCCTCCACCTCCGGGATAGCGGAAAGACCCTCGATGGTCTTGCCCACCTCGGCCGCCAACCCGGTGCGCAGGTGAATCAGTGCGGTCACGGTGTAGCCCAGCAGCCGCGGATCGAGGCGCACGCAAAACCCCCGGACGATTCCGCTCTTGCGCAGCTTGGCCAGGCGCTCGTGGACGATCGCGGGCGCCACTCCGGCGCGCCGCGCGATCTCCGATAGGGGCATCCGACCGTTCTCTTGCAGCGAGGAGAGAATGCAGGTGTCGATGATATCCAGGCTCATGAAGCAATTGTAGCCCGCAACTGGCGGTGCGTCCGGGCCGCGCACGGCGGGCCGAAGCTGCGAGTGGTACCGGCTACTGAGGTACGAACCAGATTCGACTGACTGCGACCCCGAGCTTCCTCTCGTCTCCGCCCCCCGGGACGAAGACGGTCGACCGCAGCTCGAGCTCGACCATCTGGCTCGATGCTCGCTCGCCGGGCACCGGCAACGCCACCTGGCACCCCTCCGGGCCGACCCGCACCTGCGTCCGCACCTCGCCGAGGCGCAGCTCGACGTCCGCCGGCTCGGGTCGCGGCGCCAGCATCTCCACCCCGATCAGGCCGGCGCTGGCCGGCAGGCGCACCCGCGCCACAGGCCCCGCCCATACCGCCGGACGGGCCGGCTGACCCATGAGCTCCGGCCCGTAAAAGCCCTCTGCCTGGGCAACCGCCCCGAACAGCGAGGCTTCCTCGGGGAAGAACGCCGACGGGGCAGCGCGGAACGGCGGTGCCTCGACCGAGACACGGAACACGCGAAAGGCGAGCGAGCGGTAGTCACCGTGAATCCGGAGCTCGCGCCCGGTCTCGATGGTCACCGGCATGATCTGCGCCATCCGGTTGCGCTCGGGGTGTGGTGGCAGCGGAACGCGCACGATCTGGCGGCCCGGGCGGAGCACCGTCTCGAGGGTCGGTGTACCGGCTACCGTTGCGTGCACAGGCAGGTCCGGCAAGTCGGGGTGGACCTCGATCGCCAGCGCCAGCGCTCCCGCCCCGCTGACCGGCGGCACGAGGATTTGCGAGCGCTTGCCGAACCAGATGAAGCGATCGCTCCCCTCGAGCTCCGGGACCGATGCACCGCGCCACGCCAAGACCGGATTGCGGACCAAACGGACATGCAGGAAACGCTCCTGGGACAGGCGCACAACCCGCGGCTCGTCGACTTTGGACTCGACGACCCGGGATATCGGGCTGGAGAGGTCTTGTCCTGCCGACTCGGTGAGAAACCAGATCGGCTGGCCTCCGAGGTTGAGCCGGCGTGGCGGGATCTCGCTCACGCGCAACGAGCGCAGGCGCAGCTCTCCGGTGCGGTATGTCACCTCCCGGAAAGAGAAAAGCGAGTCCTCGAATACCAGCACCCCCCTGCCCTCGTCCGCCACCTGGCGCAGGGCGCCGATGACGGGCAGCGGGTGTGCGTGCATGTATCGCAGTGCGGGCCACACCCACCATACGCTGGCGGCCACTGCCAGCCCCACCAGCGCCGGCGCCAGCCGCGGGCGACGCAGCAGCCACGATGCCGCTGCCAACGCCGGAGTGGCCGCCAGCACCCAGGCGAGGACGAAGTACCGCGGGTAGGTGGGGTTGTGTACGAAAAGCAGCAAGTACGCCAGCCAACCACCGGCGAGGGAGCCCGGCCACCACAGCGGCCCGAGAGCGCGCCGCCAGCGCCACCAACCGAGCCCGGCGAGGGCCGTGAAAGCGACGGATACCGGCGCGTTTCCAAGCCCGCGCACCCACCCCAGGCCGTCGATCGAGCGTGACATATCGGCGAGCCCGACGAAGTGCTCCCCGGCATGAGCCCGCCCCGCCTCCCAGTACATCCGCCAGCCCCCCGCCTCGCCCACGAGTGGCAGCACAACCAGCAGCACGAGCGCCGAGGCGGCGGCGCCCGCGGTCAGCAGGCGAGGCATATCGTCGCGCACCCGCCAGGCCGCCAGAGCCACGGCCACGATGAACAGCGGAGCGAGCGGGGGGCGGACGAGCGCGGCGGCGGTCATTGCGAGAACGCCCGGGACGAAGGCGAGCCGCCCGCCGTGCAGCCAGAGCCCGAAGGCGACGAGAGCGAGCGCGGTCGCCGGGGTCTCCGAAAACGCTCTGCCGGCGTGCGCCCAGACTCCGGGCAAGAAAGCCGCCACGAGGGCACCACCCAGGGCCACCGTCCGGCCGGCCACCCTGTCCCAGAGACCAACCAACGCCCAGAGCCCCACCACCGACAGCACGCTGCTCGCGATCTGCAGCGCCAACACCGGGTCGTCGGCGCCACACAGCCTCACCAACCTCCCGAGCAGAATCCACAGCGGAAAGCCCGGCGGCAGCGGCATATGCCTGGCGGGATCGAAGTCGACGACCCCAGCCGCCAACAGTGCCTCGTCCTGCTCCCACGGCCCGTCCGCGAGCAGCATCAGCCGCGACAACAGCACGCCCACCAGTGCCGCCAGACTCGCGAGCACCGAAACCTCTCGCCGCGAGGAGGGGACTAGCGGCCACGGCAGCACCCGTTTCCACAGCTTCCGTCCCCCGAAAACCGCTGCCAGCACACGCGGAGGATAGCATTCGCTCACCCCTGTCCGAGCCCGACTCGGACGAAGCTGCGTCCGTCGGAGCGCCACCGGGGTCGTTGGAAGGTGCTTCTTGGGCGTTGTCATCCGGGAGGTTATCGTTTTAAATGCCGGCGTGGTGACGGTGCGGTTCGACGGCGTGACCAAGCGGTTCGGGCGGCAGCGGGTGCTGGCCGGGGTCGGCGGGGAGGTGCGTCCCGGCCACCTGCTCGTCGTCGCCGGGCCGAACGGCTCGGGCAAGTCGACGCTGCTCAACATCCTGGCCGGGCTTCTGCGCCCCTCGTACGGAGAGGTCCGCTATCTGGACGGCGACGTGCCTCTGCCTCGCGACGACTGGTACCCCCGGCTCGGCATGGCGGCACCGGACATGGCACCGTACGAGGAGCTGTCAGCGCTCGCGAACCTGCGCCTGTTCGCCCGCTTGCGCGGGTGCTACAACGGCGACGGGCCACTCGGCACGCTGCTCGAGGAGCTGGGGCTCGCCGCCGCACATCACGACCGGCTCATCGCGGCGTTCTCCTCGGGGATGCGGCAGCGGGTGAAGCTGGCCCAGGCGACGCTGCACCTCCCAGAAGTCCTGCTGCTCGATGAGCCCTCCGCCAATCTCGATGCGGACGGGCACCTGCGGCTCGGGACGCTGGTCGAGCGGCTCAAACCCACGACTGCGATAGCGGTGGCCACCAACGATCCACGGGAGATAGCCTGGGGTGATGCGAAGATCGAGCTTGCTGGCTGAGAGCCTGGCGATTGTGTGCAAGGAGCTTGCGTCGGAGCTGCGGCAGCGGGTTGCCCTCTCCGCTATCGGCTTGTTCGCAATCACCACCCTGATCGCCGTCGCCTACCAGATTGGGCCGTACAGCCTGGCGGAGAACGACCGCCCGTTCCTGCTCTCGGCGCTGCTTTGGATCATCCTCTTCTTCGCCTCCATGGCCGGGCTTGCCCGCGTATTCGTCAAGGAGGAGGACGCCCACACCGCGAAGACGCTGCGGCTGGCTGCTCGTCCGCACGCCGTCCTGCTCGGCAAGCTGGTTTTCAACTTGCTCCTGCTCCTGGCACTGGAGGTGGTCGTCGTCCCGCTCTATTGCGGCCTCATGGGGTTGCGGATCGAAGGCGTACTGGGCCTCGTGCTGGTGATGTTGGCCGGAGGTGCGACACTGTCGATTTCGGCGACGTTCGTGGCCGCACTGATCGCCAGGGCCTCGGGCTCCAACACCCTCTTCCCAATTCTCGCGCTACCCTTGTTGCTGCCACTACTGGTGGCGGCGATCGCCGGCACGCGGGCCGCGGTGGGAAGCCCCGAGCTCGGGGCGGTGTTGCCGGCGTTGAGGGCGATCTCCTCGCTCGGGGGCGTGACGATGGTGACGGCGCTGCTGCTGTTCCCGGTGGTGTGGCGTGACTAAAGATGCGCTGAAAGCCGTGCTCCCGTGGGTGCTGGGGCTCTGGCTCGCCGGGGTGACCGTCGCCGGGCTGCTGTGGGCGCCGGCTGCCGCGGGGTTTCACGGAGACTCCTTCCGCATCGTGTTCTTCCATGTACCGCAAGCCTGGGTAGCAGTACTGGCGTTTTGCGTCAATCTCGTAGCCTCGATTCGCTATTTGCGCACGCGAGCTCCCCTCGACGACGCCCGAGCCGCTGCCGCGGCACGGCTGGGGATGCTGTTCGCGATTTTGGCCACCGTCACCGGCTCGATCTTCGCCAAGCTCGAGTGGGGGATGTTCTGGAACTGGGACCCCCGGGAGACCTCGATCGTCATCCTGTTGCTGATCTACGCGGCGTACTTCGCCCTGCGCCAGGCGGTCGTCGACGAGGAGCGCCGGGCGAGCCTCGCAGCCGCCTTTGCGATCTTCGCTTTCGTGACCATGCCGTTCCTCATCTTCGTCATCCCTCGTGTCTACTCCTCGTTGCACCCCAACCTGGTGGAGGCGACGCAGGGGGCCGTGCGCTTCAAGATGGACCCGGGGATGCGGCTGGTGCTCTTCTCGGCACTGGCGGGATTCACGGGGCTGTTCGCGTGGTTGTACTCGTTCGAGGTGCGTCTGGCGCGGGTGCTCGCCGCCCGTCACAGCCGCGAGGAGGCGTGAGCGATGACGACGAGCATGGTCTGGCTGGCCGTTGTGATGGTAGTGATCTGGGCCGGCGTTTTTGCCTATTGCCTGGGGCTCGGGCGGCGGCTGCGCCGCCTCGAGGAGGAGGAATGAAGAGCCGGCGCACTTTGTGGACCGTGCTGGGCGTAGTGGCCATCGTCGGTTTCCTGGCCTTCGGGTTCGGCGCCTTCAAGTCCAACCTCACGCCGTACGTGACCTTCGAGGAGGCGCGGACCGCTCGGGGCACCGTTCAGATCACCGGTACGCTGGTCTCCGGCTCCGACTCCTTCGATGCCGACTCCTCCCGCATCCTATTCACCCTGCGAGAGAACAGCGGTGACACCATGCGCGTAGCCTACGCGGGTGCCGTCCCGGGCAACCTCAAGGAAGCCGACATGATCGTGGCGATCGGTCGCTTCGACGGCAGGCTGCTGCAGGCCGAGGGTATCCTTACCAAGTGTCCGTCCAAATACGAGCAGCAGGGCTCTCGGCACCCCGATGAGGTGCCGAAGGCCACCACCTGATCTCCGGAGGAAGCATGTTCGTTCCCGGCGCTGTGACCCTCTGGGTCGCCCTGGTCGCCCTCGTTGCGTCGACCTACTTTTACACGCGCGCCCTTCGAGGAGAGAAGGCGGCGCTCGACCGTGCCCGCCAAGCCTACACACTGAGCGCCTTCGCCGTCGGGCTGGCGACCGCCGCCCTGAGCTACCTCATCATGACGCATGACTTTCGTGTCCACTACGTGTACTCGTACTCGGACACCTCGTTACCACCGGTCTACCTGTTCTCGACCCTGTGGGCAGGCCAAGAGGGAAGCTTCCTGCTCTGGCTGTTGTCCGGCCTGCTCATCGGGCTTCCGCTCATTCGCTCCTCCGACGACGACGAAGCCCACACCCTGATCCCTTACAATCTGGTGCAGCTTTCATTGGTGCTGATCCTGATCAGACAGTCGCCGTTCCGCTTCCTTCAGGGACTGCCCCCGGGCCAGATGCCGACCGACGGGCAGGGGCTCAACCCACTGCTGCAAAACCCCTGGATGGTAATTCACCCGCCGATCATGTTCGTTGGCTACGCCGCCACCGCCGTGCCGTTCGCCCTCGCCGTGGCCGCGCTGTGGCGACGCCAGTACAACCAGTGGCTACGTCGCGCGCTTCCGTGGTCGATCGTCTCGCTGGTCACGCTCGGTTGCGCCATCATGCTGGGCGGGTACTGGGCATACGTCACGCTCGGCTGGGGTGGCTACTGGGGGTGGGACCCGGTCGAGAACGCCTCGCTCGTACCCTGGATCACCTCGGCTGCGTTGGTGCACGGTTTGCTCTTGCAACGCGTCGGAGGTAGGTTCCGGCGCCTCAACTTCTCGCTCGCGATCCTCACCTTCGTGTTGGTCGTCTACGCGACGTTCCTGACCCGTTCCGGTGTGCTTTCCGACTTCTCCGTGCACTCGTTCGTCGACCTCGGCATCACAGGTTGGTTGGTTGCCTATCTCCTCACCTTCCTCCTCATCGGTGCGGCGTTTTTGGCCTGGCGTTGGCGAGAAATACCCTCCGAGCGCGGCGACGAGCCGTTCTGGACGCGGAGCGTGCTCACGGTCGTCGGTATCGGGGTGCTGCTGGGTGCGGCAAGTATGGTCCTGCTCGGCACCTCGGCACCGCTGCTCACCCGCATGGCCGAGAAGCCATCCCAGGTCGGTCCTGCGTTCTACAACCAGGTGACGCTGCCGATCGGCATCGTCATCGCGTTGCTGGTGGCGTTCGTCCCTCACCTCGGCTGGAAGCAGCCGGGCGAAAAGCTGCTCGGCCGGTTGCTGACGGCCGGTGTCGCCGCTTTGGCCGGGACGGCGCTCGCGATCGCGCTCGGCGCCCGGGGAGCGCTCTATCTGTCGCTCCTCACCGCCGCGAGCTTCGCCGCGGGCTCGAACCTCTGGCGCCTCGTGGAAGCACTACGGGCCCGCTCGCTGCTCAGGGCCGGGGGCCACCTCGCCCATCTCGGGCTCGCACTCATGCTCGCCGGCATCGTCATCTCCTCCGCCTTCGACCGGGCCGTGAAGCTGAACCTACCAGAGGGGCAGGAGGTGCGGGCGCTCGGACGGACGCTGGTTTTTCGCGGCGTCGACACCACCACGGTGCCCGGCAAACAACTGATGCTGGTCGAGGTCAAGGACGCTTCCGGTGCCATTTGGACTGCGCGGCCGCGGATGTGGACCAACCCGAAGTCGGGTCAGATGGTCGCGAATCCGGATTTGCACGTTCTGCTTTCGCACGACCTTTACGTCGCTCCGATCGAGTGGAGGCCGGGACGGGCCGCGGCACCGGCCAACACCGTCGAGCTCGGCAAGAGCGAAGCTACGAGAGTCGCTGGTGGGGAGCTGCGGTTCGACCAGTTCGTTCGTGAGGGAACACATGGCGGCGAGGCCACGTTCTCGATCGGAGTGCGCCTCACGCTGGTGCGGCAGGACGGGGAGCAAACACTCGTCCCGCAACTGACCATGGGCCCTAACGGCATGACCTCCTCGCGTGTCGAGCTTCCGGGCCTGGCCGGTGGATGGGTCGAGGTCGCCGGCATCAACGCCGATCAGGGCCGGGTGCGCCTCGTCTTGGGCGGGGTCGGCGAAGTGGCCGCCGATCCCGGTGTGCCGCCCGTGTTCATCGCCGAGATCACGATCAAGCCGGCGATCAGCCTGGTGTGGATCGGCCTCGTCGTGCTTCTCGTCGGCGGAACCGCCGCCCTTCTTCGCCGGGCGCGCGATGCCGGCCCCCAAACCCCGCACCCGACGGCAACCTGACACCGCTGCCCGACGACGAAAGAACCACCCGGTCGGGTGGTTCTTTCCGCTGGGTTGGCGGCTGCAACTCGAGCCGGAATTCTCGGCCGCGGCTCGTAGTCCTACTTGGCCTTCTTATCGTGCACCTTGTCCTTGCCGGTGGCGAAGTCCACCTTCTTGTGGTGGTCTTTGCCGTCGTGGCAACGGTTGCACTGCTTCTGGTCCTGGAGTATCAGGCCAGCAGCCACCGACTTGGCCTGATCCTTCATGACCGACATCGCCTTGTAGTCGGAGCCCGGGCCATGACACGCTTCGCACTCGACGCCCTTTGAGGTCTCGCTGCTGTTGGTGGCGTGGCAGCTCAAGCACGACGCGTCCCACTTCGGGTCGGTCGAGGCCCTGGCTTGCTCCAGCGCTTTCGAATGGGTGCCGTTCGCCAACCAGGAGTCGTACTCCACCTTGTGGCACATCTTGCACTTGACCGCTCCGATATAGGTCGGCGCGGCAGTCCCCACCAACGCTCCCGCGAGCACCAGCCCCATCATCACCACGGCGACAACCAACGTTCGTTTCATCTCTGGCCTCCATTCCAGTCGGGCTCCACCGTTGCTGCCCCCCGCCCTACCTTACCGCACTCGCATCCCCTGTCAACCCTGGCGCTCCATTGCTCGACGTGGACGAGCAACGCCAACCACGCCACGCAGGTGACCGAGGTGAAGTGCAGCCTCGCCAGGTGGCGGTCCGAGCGGGTAGTGGGGGTAGTGGACCGCGACATGGTCGCAGCGGACAACCTCCGGGAACTGCGCCGGGGAGGCACCACTCCATTGCGGGTGAGCGGCTGTGGGCCGGCACCCCGGTGGTCAAGGAAGTGGTGTCTCAGGCCGGGCTTTACCTGTAGGTGCGAGACAACCTCGAGGGCAAGGGAATCGTAGTCGGCGAGGGCGAAGGCCGCACCCGCTTCGTGCTGGGTACCTTGTCGCCCGGTCGCGTATGACCCCTCCTGTGGAAGGCAGGTATAACATCTTTCGGGTATGCAAACGGTGAAACGGGGGAGCCTGCACGAACGACATACCACGATGACCACTAGGCCAATACCTGGTCTGGTTGCCAGCCTGGCCATACCCACAATTGTAAGCATGCTGGTAACAGCACTTTACAATATGGCTGACACGTTTTTTGTCGGAAGGATCAATACCAGCGCGACTGCTGCAGTTGGTGTGGTCTTTCCGCTCATGACCTCCATTCAGGTAATAGGCATAACGCTGGGTGTCGGATCGGGCAGCTTCATTGCAAGGCTTCTGGGGCAGAAAGACAGCAAGAGAGCCAATCGGGCGACATCGACTGCTTTCTTCACCGCCCTTGCGGTAGGTGCACTCTACACGGTCGGTGGAGAGCTTCTTCTTACACCGCTCATGCGTCTTTTGGGTTCGACAGAAAGCATCCTCCCCTACGCCAGTGGCTATGCCAGGGTGGTTCTTTTTGGAGCACCCTTCATGGCTGCCGCTTTCGTAATGAATGTCAACCTACGCTCAGAAGGCAGTGCAGTTCTTTCCATGATCGGACTGGCAAGCGGTGCCATTCTCAATATTGCCTTGGATCCACTTTTCATTTTCACATTCCGGATGGGCATTGCGGGAGCAGCAGCTGCAACCATACTGAGCCAGTTCGTCTCCTTTTGCATATTGCTGTCCCATTACCTGAGCAGGCGCAGTACCCTCGCTATAGATCCCAAAAACTTCAGTCCGAAATGGGAAATGTACTGGGAGATGCTGAAGTCTGGGCTTCCCACGCTTTTCAGGCAGTCCTTCGTGACCATTGCTGTCATTACCCTGAATCTGGCAGCCAGGCCTTTTGGCGACGCGGCCCTCGCCGGCATGACCGTGGTGAACAGGATCATGTTCTTCATTATGGCCATGCTCATTGGATTCGGTCAGGGCTTTCAGCCTGTAGCGGCATTCAACTATACGGCTGGTTTCCATCACCGGGTCTATCAGGCCTTCCGCTTCTCCGTGGCGGTGGGGACAATAGCGCTATTTTTCTGTGCTCTGGGGGCCGGTGTATTTGCTCCGTTTATCATTGCCATCTTCAGAAACGACATTGAGGTCATACAAATCGGCAGCCTGGCTCTACGCCTGCAATGCGTGACTCTTCCACTCTCACCATACATCGTGATCTCAAATATGATGTTTCAATACATTGGCAAGCCTGTGCGGGCCAGCATTCTGGCTCTGGCGAGGCAGGGACTGGTCTTCATACCCGTACTTCTCGTTTTTTCCAGTCTATTTGGACTTTTTGGAGTCCAATTGAGCCAAGCTGTTGCCGATGTGCTGACCTTCGTTCTGGCGCTCCCGCTGACAGCAGGCATGGTGAAAACGCTGGCCACAGAAGAAGTGGACAACGGCGGGCAGGCCGTATGAGCATGTTCATGAGAATTGCGGCCCCCCAATTAGTCAGTTTCTAATGGCTCGCTCCGCTCGCCCCGCCGTTCCCACAGCCACGACGACGACTCTCTCAGCCGCCATCTTGTCTTATGAGTGGCTTGCACCATCAGGGGAGCAGGATAGCGGCGCAGAAATCCCAGCCGCAGCGAGGAAGTTGCCGATGAGCCGCTTGCCCGTGTGTGTGAGGTATGACTCAGGGTGGAACTGGACTCCTGAGTGCGGCCGGTCGCGGTGCTGCAGGCCCATGATCAGGCCGTTGCGCGTCCAGGCGGTAACGATGAGCTCGCCGGGCAGCGACTCGCGCCTCACCACGAAAGAACGAAAGCGGGCCGCGATGAACGAGTCTGGGAGCCCAGCAAAAACACCCAGACCGTTGTGAAAAACCTCCGAGGAGCGGGAGTGCCTCGCTTGGCTGACAGCCACCACCTGGCCACCGTACGCCACGGCCACGGCCTCGTACCCGAGACCGACTCCAAGGATCGGCGTCTCGCCCGCCAGTCGAACCAACTCGAGACTCATCCCGGCCTGCTCCGGCCGCCCAGGGCCGTCGGCGAGAAAAACGGCACGTGGCTGCCAGCCGAGCACCTCTATCGCCGGCACCTCGGTGTTCCCCACCACCCGCAGGGGGACGCCCACCGCCAGCTCGCGCACGTACTGCACGAGGTTGAACGTGAAGCAGTCGGAGTTATCGATGATCACGATCACGGCTGCATCCCCCGTGCCAACACGACCGCTAGAGCGGGGCGCAAGGCGTTGTTGGCACACTCCGCCAGCTCGCTTTCGGGCAACGAGTCGAAGATAACCGCCGATCCAGCCTGAACGTGCACCGTCCCCCTGGTGACCACCGCGGCACGATTGACCGGGCACAGGTCCATGTCGCCGGCGGCGTCGAAGTAGCCCACGGCTCCGGCCCACACACCGCGCTTGAGAACCTCCAGCTCGTCGATGAGGGCAAGAGCGCGCGGCTTCGGAGCTCCCACGAGGCTTGGCGACGGCAAGCAGGCGAGCGCCACGTCGAGGGCCTCTTTGCCCGGCGCCACCTCGCCCCGGACCTCCGAGGCGAGGTGAAGAGCGTGGGAGAAGCGTTCGATCTCCATGAATCGGGTCACCTCGATGGTCCCCGGCCTGCAGACCTTGCCCAGGTCGTTGCGGGCCATGTCTACGAGCAGCAAGTGCTCCGACCGGATGCGCTCATCGGCTGTCAGCTCGGCTGCCAGGTGGGCCTCCTCCGCCGCGGTCCGACCGCGCCGCCGTCTCCCAGCGACCGGCGCGGTGCTCGCGGTCCGGCCACGCAGTCGCGCCATCGAATCCGGTGCCGCGCCAATGACCTGCACCTCGCCGGAATCGAGGTAAAAGACGTAGGGCAGCGGGGTAAGCAGCCGGCAGGCCCGATACAGCATGAGAGGCGACACCCCGAGGGGCCGCGACCACCGTCTGGATAGCACGACCTCGAAGCACTCCCCAGCCGCCACCGTCTCCGCCAGCCGCGCGGCCGCGGCCAGAAAGCGCTCGTCATCCGGAGCCACCTCCCAGCTTCCGTCAGGCTGCGGCCCCGCATCGAGTGCCGGCACCGTGATCGGGCGCACCTCGGGGCTCGGCGCGGCGAGAGCGCTCTCCAGAGCATCGAGACGTTCGTTGGCCAGGTTCCACGCCACCTCGGCTCCGACCGTGACGTCGGCAGTGGTGACGAGCAGCAGACGTTGTGCGACCCGATCGAGCACCGCCACGGCGGGATACTGCCCGAGCCAGATGTCCGGAACCCCGAGGGGATCCGGAAGCCGGCTCGTCTGCCCCTCGGCGAGCCTCGCAACGTCGAACCCGAGCCAACCAACCATGCCTCCCGCAAATGGGGGCAGATCGTCCAGAGGCACCCGTTCCTGGGGCACCAGCAGGCGCCGCAGCACCTCCAGCGGCCGCCCGACCTGGTCGACACCGTCGATGCTGATCCGTGCGCCATGCCCGACCACACTCCGTCGCGGGTTGACACCGGCCACCGACCAGCGCGCCACGGCATCGCGTCCTTCCACCGACTCGAGCAGGAACGGCGAGCGCCCAGCCCGGGCCAGCCGCAGCAGCATTCCGGTCGGGGTGAGCGCGTCGGCCGTGAGCGAGCGCACGACCGGGATGCGCGCGTACCGCGTCGCCAGAACCGCGAACTCGGCCGCCGCCGGTCGCATCAGCACCGCCCCCCGGCACAGCAATAGGGCTCGGTGCTCACCTGCGGCAGCACCAGGTAGCTGGCGATCGTGATCGACGCCACCGACGGCAGCCGGTCCGACACCTCCGAGGCCAGGTTGGCGTGATCCCTGTCGTTCGCCGCCAGCAACGCCTCCATCCCTGCCCCGCCCGGCTTCGGGCACCGCGTCAGTAGCGGCGAACAGCGTGGCTCGAGAGCTCTCGGAGCCTGAAGCGCCTTCGGAGCCGGGGAGGGCGACCGGTCCGGCAACCGAAGACCGCAACTCCCCGGCTGCTGTGGAGTGGCGGACGTTTTCGGCCGGGGCATTCGCGCCTACACCTTGCCCCGTCGACCCGCCCGCAGCGCCTCGGCGTGAAGCGGCAGCATCTCCTGCAGGGCGAGCGCACGCGCCGCCCGTGCCAGGGGTGCGAAGCCGTGAGCGTGCACGCGTACGACCGCGGTGCGGTGCACGAAGTCCCACACCCCCAGCGGCGATGCGAAGCGCGCCGTACCAGCGGTCGGCAGCACGTGGTTGGTCCCCACGACAAAGTCGCCGAGGACCGTGGACGACCACGGCCCGAGGTAGATGGCACCAGCGTTTTCGAGCCCATCCAGCAGGCGGCGCGGATCCTCTACCAGGATCTGCACGTGCTCCGGGGCGATGCGGTTGCTCACCTCGAGCGCCTGCTCGAAGCTGTCCACCAGCAGGATGGCGCCCCAGCGTTTGATCGACTCCCGGGCCACCACCTCCCGACCGAGCCCCCGCAGCCGCCCGGTCACGGCTCGGTCCACCTTCTCGGCCAGCGTGCGCGAGGTCGTGACCAGCACCGCTGTGGCGTCCGAGTCGTGCTCAGCCTGGGCCAGCATGTCCGCGGCCACCACCTCGGCCTCGGCATGGGCGTCGGCGATCACCACCACCTCCGACGGTCCCCCGAGACCGTCGATATCGACCACCCCGAACACGGCCCGTTTTGCAGCCGCCACCCAGCGCCCGCCGGACCCGACGATCTTGTCCACCGCGGTCACCGACTCGGTGCCGTACGCGAGCGCGGCCACCGCGTGCACCCCGCCCATCAGGTAGACCTCGTGGATACCCAAGCGCTCCAGCACGTAGCGCAGCGAGGGCGAGGACAGGAAGGCGCGCGGCGGGGTCGCCACGGCGATCCGTGGAACGCCGGCCAACTGCGCCGGTACCACTGCCATGAGCAGCGACGAGAGGGACGCCGCCGCCCCGCCCGACACGTAAACGCCGACCGATCCGATCGGCCGCACCCGGATACCGAGCTCGGCGCCCTCTTGCTCGAGCGTATACCCGTGCTGCGCCTGCTGCGCGTGAAACGCCTTCAGGTTGGTGATCGCCACCTCGATCGAGGAAGCGAAGTCCTCGCCGACATCCTCGTTGCCGGCGAGCTCGCCCTGCAAGCGGAGCTCGGTCATCGGCAAGCCCTTGAGATCGAGCTGTCTGACGAACGATACGAGCGCCCGGTCGCCACGCCTGGCGACAGCAGCTACGATCTTGCGCACCCTGTCGTCCACCGACGACGACACCTGGCGCTGGCGCTCCTCCAGCCGCAGCAGGTACTTCTGGCCTTTGTCCTCGCTTGCCCGCCAGATCTTCATCGCTGTCCTCCACGCACCCGCCGAAGCGCGCGCATCTCGTCAGCCTTCCAGAAACGAGCGGCCCAGCCAGCGGTCAGGTACGGGGCGACAGCGAGCCACTCTTCCTCAGGCTGCTTCCCATTTTCGCGCAGCCTCCGCCCAGTTTCCAGCCGGTCCACGGCTGCCTCGGCAGGCCCTGGCCCAGCCGCTGGCTCCACCGAACCAGCCAAGGGCATCGGTGAGACGCGTAGTTCCTGCTGCTCGCCCGCCGGTACGGACCCACCGGGGGAAAGCGGCCAGGAGGTATCTACGCATCCTCCTCGACCACCAACCCAAGGGCAGACGCCATGACCCGGACCGATGGCGCTACTCCGGTCATCGCCGCGAGCTGAGCCACACCCTGCCAGAGCAGCACCTCTCGGCCCCCGACGTACTTCCAGGCATTTCTCTTTGCCAGCATCTGCAGCCGTGTCGGGCCGGGGCCGTACGGGAGGTCCACCACCGCCGCCGACGGCGCCAACCGGAGTGAGTCGAGCAGGTCAGACGACGTGCCGTCGAGACCGGCCGGTGTTGCGTTGACAGCCGCGATACAGCGACCCGCGTCCGCCGGCTCGATTACCTCGACCCCGAGCTCCCCAGCCATGGCCGCGACCTTCGAACGATCCCTGCCGGCCACCGCCACCTTGCACCCCGCTTCCTGCAGCGCCACCACCGCCGCTCGGGCGCTCCCGCCCGCGCCGAGCACCACCGCCAACCCGCCCCCGACCCTCACCTGGGCGGCGAGAAGCGCGCCGGTGATTCCGTCGATGTCGGTGCAGTCGCCCACGACCTTCCCGAGCCGCGGCAGCACGGTGTTGACCGCTCGTAGGCGAGCCGTCCGTGGAGCAACGACCGAGCAGTATCCCCATGCCACCTCCTTCCAAGGCATGGTGACCGCGAAGCCACCAGCTCGCAGACCGACCCGATCCAGCGCCGTGAGGCCGGCGGGCTGCAGCAGCTTCCCCAGCTCGTCCGAATTGGCTACCTCGAGAGAAACGAACAGATCCGGCAGCCCCAGCGCCCGGTATGCGGCGTTGTGCATCCAGGGCGAGAGCGAACGGCTGGCTGGGCGCCCGAGCACGGCGAACACGCGCCCAGGCGCGCCTGCGAGGTGACCGACGAGCGCCAGCAGCTCCTCGGGAGTGTACTGTCCGGGAGCCGCCACCCTGTCGGGGCTCCAGGCCGCATACGCCAGCGGTGCCGCCAGCAACGGGCCGAGAAGCCGGATCGCGCGGCCGGCCTCGCCGGTGGCGAGAACCACCGCTCGCCGCTGGCTGACCGGCTCCCCACCGAGCGCCCCCGCTACCCGCAGCACCTCGAGCACGTCATCCAAACCATCGACGGCGGGCGCCAGCTTGACGAATCGCGTGCCACGCTCGAGCAGCACCCTCGCCTGCGCCTCGAGGTCGGCGGGCACCACGGATGGGTGGGTCGAGAGAACGACGCGGTCGCGCGGGAGTGGCCGATCGACGAGGTCGAGGTCTCGCGCCGCCTCGAGATCGAACGCCATCACCGGCAGGGCTGCCACGCGTTCGAAAAACCGCCGACGCACCGACGGGTCGTCGGTGGCCCGTCCGCCTTCGGCGCGCGAGCGCAACGTCAGCACCACCGGTCGCGGACAGGCCGCGACCAGCGGCGCGAGCTCCAGATCGGGCGGCAGCAGGTCCGCCCGCAGCTCCACCACCGTCGCCCCCGCCGGTGGGCGGGTGAGCTCCGCGGCCAAGGCCGTCGAGTGAGCGCCGGCCGCTGGGACGAACGTCGCAACGATATCCAAAAAAACAGACCTCCCCGCCGGTTCCGACGGGGAGGTTGAGGATCGTGACGCTGCGGCTCCCCGTCCGATGCCCAACGGCTCGAACGAGGCAACACCCCGCCTACCGCCTGGGTGGTCCGTGGTGATGATGGCGGGTGGTGCCCATCGCTTGCATCGCGCACGACCGTAATCGACGTCCGCCGCGGCTGTCAAGCCACCGGACCGCTTTCCACCCTCAGCCCGATAGCGAGTCCGAAACCTTCCTCCGTCCCGTACGCGGACCCAGTGGTGCTCCGGTTCCGGTCATCGACGATGAACGACCTGCACCCACGCTCCGGCGCCCGCGGCTGCAGTCACCCTCGTGGTGCGCATCGTCCAGCTTCACTATGTCTCCGGGATGGCGAGAACCGGAGGACTCGCTGCGGGGTCGGCGCTTGGCTCGTCGACGAGGATGACCGCGGTGCGCGGTCCCGACGCCAGGACGATACGGTTGCGGCCCGAGTCCTTGGCCTCGTACAGCCGATCGTCGGCGACCTCGAGCAGCGCCTCGATCGACTCGCCGTCATCCGGGTGCGAAGCGATTCCGGCTGAAACCGTGATACTGACGAAAGGAGTCTCCGGGATCACCCTGTTCTCCACCCACGAACGCAACTCCTCGAGGCGGGCCGCCGATCTCCCGAGCGAC
This sequence comes from Holophagae bacterium, assembly GCA_012516935.1. Classification (GTDB taxonomy): domain Bacteria; phylum Acidobacteriota; class Thermoanaerobaculia; order Thermoanaerobaculales; family Thermoanaerobaculaceae; genus JAAYVZ01. The sequence goes on along the minus strand of JAAYVZ010000134.1, from coordinate 8,840 downwards.
GGACCGGAAAGCAGCACGGCGAACTCGTCACCGCCCAGCCGCGCCACGGCGTCGGACTCCCTAAAGCTGTCGTGCAACAGCTTCGCGAACCAGGCAAGCACCTTGTCACCGACCTGATGACCGTGTATGTCATTGACACGTTTGAAAAAGTCGAGATCCAGCAGAACCAGGGCGAGGGTCCCACCGTGACGGCGGGAACGTGCCAACTCAACCCGCGCCATCTCCGCGAACGCTGCTCGGTTGAGCAAGGCGGTGAGCGGATCCCGCGCCGACCGGGAGAGCAGATCCCGCGCCCGCACCACGCTCACGGCCGCAATCACCGCCGCCGCGAGCATGAGGAAGATCCTCACGAGCTGGCCGAGCAGGTCGAACCTCCCGTGGGTCATCACCTGCTCGCCCATGCGCACCGGGTCGGCCACACCGATCATCAGTGCCAGCTTGATGATCACCGCGTACTCCGCGGAGGCGACCCCTCCAGTCAGAAGGCAGATGCGCGGGTCATACCGCAGCGACGAGGTCGCGATGGCGAGGAAGTAGAACGGGAAGACAATGAAGCTGTTGGTCGCCACGAGCGGTTGGTCGACGGCCAAGAAAAACCCCAACCCGAGGCTCACCAAGGTCACATCGAGCAGTGACGAGATGAACGGGAGCTGCGAACGTCCCTTTCCGTGCTGGACGAACACGTGGATGACCACACCGAAAGCCAGGGCCAGTAGCACGCTCACCAGCCCGAACGCCGTTTCGAGCTCGCCCGGCTCGGTCACGAGCTGCACGATCGGCATCAGGCACAGCAGTGCCAGGACCACGAGACGGACCTGGGCGACGACCGCCTCATTGCGCCACGCAGCCTCGCGCAGGCACGGCTCGGGGCCTGCCAAGAGGTCGCTCCTCAGCGAGCGAACGGCCTCACCGACCGGCGCCTGCAGGGCAATCACGCCCTACCCCCACGCGATGAGCTGCTGTCCAGACAATCCCCACTTCCCTCGCCACGAGTATACACAAGCTGGGCAGTCAAGCCCACCTTCGATGGACGGGTGACCTGACCGCGGCGGTCGCCAACCCGTATACCCCTCTCGGCGCAACCGGAAGCCAAAGCCTGCCGTCAGACGGGTGAGGATGCAACCCTTCGGTCACCGGGGCGTACAACTACCTCGGAGAAGGTAGGGAGATGCCGGGTCAACCTCTGTCTGGAGCTTCCGACTCGTTCTATCAGGCGCTGCAGGCACGCGTTCGGGCATGGCTCGAGAGCGAAGCGGCCCACGGCGTACCGTGCGCGGCGCTCTACCACCACCTGCCGGAGCTCTACCGGTTTCTCGTCGCCGTGGCGCTCGACACTCGACTGCCGACCGCCGAGCGCGGTGGGCTCGTGAGCACCCTCAAGTACATCGTGGCGCCTCACGACTACGTGCCCGAGGCGGTTCTCGGCGTTCCCGGACTGTGCGATGATCTCGTGCTGGCCGCCCTGGCGGTGGATCGGCTTCAAAGAACCAGCAACCCCGAGCTGCTCGACGAGCACTGGCACCTCGACAGCTCAGCGCAGGCGGTCGCCGCGCAGATTTTGGACGCGGCCAGCGCCTTGGTCGATCACAGCGTCCTGCGCCGTCTCGAGGCGCTGCTTCCCAACTGACCCTTTCTGGGCATACGAAAGCATTGGCTCGGCGTTACGATAGCGATGCCGACACGATCGGCGGGGGCTCGACATGCGCTGGAGACGAGGGGAATCGCGCCAGGACATCGAGGACCTGCGTGGGCAGGGAGCAGCCTGGGTCCGGCTGGGCGGAGGGCGTGTACGCCTGGGCTGCGGGGGCATCCTGGTCCTGCTGGTGCTGAGCCTGCTCTTCAAGAGGAACCTCTTCACGCTACTCGACCTGGGACCGGTGGCCGACGTCTCGGGAACGGGCGGCATGCAGACCCAGCCGTACCGAAGCTCCGCCGCCGAGGAGGAGAAGGTGGACTTCGTGACCTTCGTGCTCAACGACGCGCAGCGCGTCTGGGCACAGCACTTCGCCTCGTCCGGGCGGCAGTACCAGAACACCAAGCTGGTGCTGTTCACGGATGCCGTCGGCTCGGCGTGCGGGTACGCCCAGTCCGCCAGCGGTCCGTTCTACTGTCCCGGAGATAGCAAGGTCTACATCGACCTGGCGTTCTATGACGAGCTCCGACACCGTTTCGGTGCTTCCGGTGACATGGCGCAGGCATACGTGATCGCACATGAGATCGGCCACCACGTGCAACACCTCCTCGGGATCGACGCCGAGGTTCGCCGGCTTCAGCAGCAGCGGCCGAGCCTTGCCAACGACCTGTCGGTGCGGCTGGAGCTGCAAGCCGACTGCTTTGCCGGGATCTGGGCGCACTCGACGGCTCGCCGCGACCTTCTCGAACGCGGTGACCTCGCCCAGGCGCTGGGCGCCGCCGCTGCGATCGGCGATGACCGCCTCCAGCGTCAGGCCGGCCAGCGCGTCAACCCCGACACGTTCACGCACGGCTCGTCGGCCCAGCGCGTCGAGTGGTTCCGGCGTGGTTTCGAAAGCGGCGACGTCCGCCAGTGCGACACCTTCCGCACCTCCGGGCGATAGGCGAACAGCTCGGAACCGGACAGCCCGGCCCCGGTACCACCCGCGAGCTCGTAGCCCGGTGGGCAAGGTCGGCTCTGGCGATCACTCCGATCCGTCCAGCTCCAGCTCGCGATCGGCGCCCCGGGGTACTCCAGCGATTGCCGGGGCTCCGCAACGAATGCGTCCTCGCTGGGCGCCGTCCTGGGCTCGGGACCCGGTCGACGGCAAGCGCCTCAGCGCGGCTCGTTCTTGAGGCCGGGCACCGGCATTGGAATCGGCAGCACGCGGGGGGTCGACGGCGAGCCATCGGACCCGGAGATGCGGCCGGCACCCTCTTTTTCCACCTCGTCGATGCGGACAATCGAGTGCAGCGGGATGAAGACTCGCTTGACACCCGCAAACTCGGTCTTGAGCCTCTCCTCAGAGGGGTCGGCGATGAGCTGCGAACGCTCGCCAAAGACGATCTGCTCGACCTCCACGAAGCCGAACAGCCCGCCCTGACTCACCTGGCGGGCGAAGACCTCGTAGACCTGCCCTTGGTTGCTGAAGATGACCTTGTATACGCTCGTCGTCTGCCTCGTCCGCGCCATACCACTCCCCACCTGCCGGACGATAGCATAGGTGCGGCTGGGGTTGAGCACGGGTGGCCGGGGACTGAACCGACCGGGCCCACGAGCCCGCTTTTGACACGACACAACGGACGCAACCGGCTACAACAACAGGGGCGCAACCGCTCCGCTCCGATGCTTTTCGCGGTGCGGGCGGTTGCCCAGCTCGCGATCGAAGCCGCACTTCGATCTTTCGGGACAGCACGGCAACCCGCTCACCGGCGACCGTTGAGCGGAGCTCACCGCGGCTCGAGGGCCGAGCGCTGTAGCTGCATCATGTGGGCGTAGCGCCCACCGCAGGCGAGCAGCTCGGAAGGGGTGCCGTGCTCGATGAGGCGGCCACCCTCGAGCACGGCGATGCGGTTGGCGAGCCGCACCGCTGACAGCCGGTGCGAGATGATGATCGCCGTTCGCCCGGCACACAGCCGCCCCAGGGTCTCGACGATCTGGTGCTCGGCCATCGGGTCGAGCGCCGAGGTCGGCTCGTCCAGCACCACGATCTGCGCCTCCCTGAGAAACGCTCGTGCGAGCGCCACCTTCTGCCACTCACCGAGGGAGAGATCGCGGCCGTCCTCGAACCAGTTGCCGAGCACCGAGTCGAAGCCGCGCGGCAGCCCGGCGATGACCGAGGCGGCACCCGACTCCTCGGCAGCATCCTCGATGCGCCGGTCGACGAGCGGCAGGTCATGGTTGCCAAGCCAGATGTTCTCGCGCGCCGAGAGCTGGTAACGAGCGAAGTCCTGGAAGATCACGGCGATGTTGCGTCGCAGGTCGGCCACGCGGTATTCGCGTAGGTCCCTGCCGTCGAGGGTGATGCGCCCGACCGTGGGGTCGTACAAGCGGCACAGCAGCTTGGCGAGCGTGGTCTTGCCCGAGCCGTTCTCGCCCACCAGCACCAGCACCTCGCCGGCCGCCAGCTCGAGGCTCACGTCGTCGAGCGCCAGCTTGCTGCCCGCCGAGTACTTGAACGCCGCATGCTCGACCACGAAACCCTGCCGGATCGGGCTCGGCACGGGCACCGGGCTCGAGCTGTCCACCACGCGTGGCTGCAGGTTGGTGTACTCCTGCAGGTTGGTGAGGAACAGGTTGTCCTCGTACAGGCCGGCGAGCGAGCCGAGCACCCCCTGCAGCGCCCCGAGACCGCGCTGAAACGCCTGAAAGTACATGACGAGGTCGCCGAGCGTGATCGTCCCGGTGATGGTGCGTACGGCGATGAAGCCGTAGGTCGCGTAGATCGCCACCGACGTCACGCCCTGCACGATCAGGTCGGCCCGGAGCTGGCTCTTCATCAGGCGCAGCCGCTCGAAGCGAAGCTGCCGGCGGATCTCGCGGAAGCGGTCGCGCAGGCGCTGGCCGAGCGAGAACAGGCGCACCTCCTTGGCGTACGAGCCGTCGGTGAGCATCCAGTGGTGGTACCACGAACGCCGCTCGGTCTGCGTCTTCTGCCGCTGCCACTCGTACATCTTCCCGGAGTAGCGGAGCCGCACCGCCACGCCCGGCACCGCCGCCAGCACCGCAACGATCGCCACCGCCCAGTGCAGCGACGCGAGCAGCCCGCCGATGGCGACGAGCGACACCGCGCTTTGACCGAGCCCCGCCAGCCCGTTGACGATCTTGAGCGGGCGCGACATCGCCTCCTGCTGCGCCCGGTGCATCATGTCGTAGTAGGTCGGGTTCTCGTAGTGCTCGAGGTCAGCCGCCACCGAGCGCTCGTGGAGGAAGTCGGAAACGTAGTCGGAGACGTAAAAGGACTGCGCCTCCGAGACCAGCGTCGCGATCGAGCGCAAGCCGACCATCGAAAGCGCCAGCAGCGCCGTGAGAACGATGTAGGTCCCGACGCTCCGGAACGCTGCCTGCTTGTCGGGACCCGTGAACCCGGCCGTCACCCCGTCGACGATCAGCTTCATGAGGTAGAGCTGCGCCAGCGGCAGCAGCCCCTGTACCCACATCAGGCAGATGTTGGCGACAGTCAGCTTCGGCGCGCACTTCCACACCAGCGCCACCGCCTGCTTCAGGCGCAGCGCCCCCTTGATCCGTCCTTTGAGGCTGCGGTCCTTGTGCGGCTTCGCCATCACCGGGTCGGGATTCTACCCCACCCCCACCCACCCGACTCTCGGTGATCGGCGGTCAGCTCTCCGCCCACCCGCTACCCGTCACCGCCTCGCACCACCTCCCTTCCCTGCCTCACCACCCGCCCTCGACCTGGGGTTGGACGTAGGCCGCGTGTGGGCGGTCGTGGACGTGGCCGTGGTCGTCGACGGCGTCGTGGGCGTGGACGCAGCCGTGCAGTGGGCTTTCGACTCTCGACTCTCGACCTTTGACCTTCGGTTGCATGGCGCTCGGATGGTGCTACAATTTCCGCACCCCCCGAGCGGTTGCTCGCGAGAGCAAGGTGGTGGCACAATGAATACAGGCTTCGCGGAAGGAGCGTGGGAGATCCCGTGAACGCAATCGAACCGGGCGCATGTTGGATGCGCGAACCGAGTGTTCGTACCTTCACCATCGGCGAGAGCGGCTTCGAGCTGTACGCTCCCGACTCCGGTGTGACCCGCTACCTCAACGAGACCGCCTCGTTCATCTGGCAGCTGCTCGACGGCGAGCAGAGCCTGTCGCAGGTCGCCCGCGAGCTGGCCTCCGAGTTCGAGGGCTGCACCGCCGAGCAGGCGCTCGCCGACGTCGTCGAGCTGGCCGGATCGCTGGCGTCGGAGGGGCTGGCGCAGCCCTCCCGCGGCACACGCATACGGCCGGTGTGGCCGGGGTGCGAGACGGGGATCGCGCCCCGGGAGTGGGACGTCGCCCTCACCGGCAAGTGCAACCTCTCGTGCTCGTACTGCTTCTTCGCCAACGAGATGGTCGGCCGCAACGACCTCTCGACCGAGCAGTGGACGCGCTTTTTCGAGACCCTCGGCAAGCTCCCCACCCGCTCGGTCTGCCTGTCCGGCGGCGAGGTGTTCGTCCGCAAGGACCTCTGGGAGCTCCTCGACTGCGTGGTGGCCAACGGTCTGCGCTACTCGATCCTGTCGAACGGCACGCTGATCCGCGAGGACACGATCACGAAGCTGTGCGAACCAGCGCGGCGGCGGCGGCTGAGCTCGATCCAGGTGTCGATCGACGGCTCGTGCGCCGCCGTGCACGACGCCAGCCGTGGCGCGGGCTCGTTCGAGCGCGCGCTGCGGGCCGTCCGCCTTCTCAAGGACGCGGGTTTCCCGCTCACCGTCCGCCTCACCGTCAACAAGTACAACGTCGACGATCTCGAGGCCGCCGCCAAGCTGCTGCTGGAAGACGTCGGCCTGCCGTCGTTCTCGACCAACGACGCCATGCCGATGGGCGCCGGCTGCTCCAACCAGGGCGACATCACGCTCTCACCGCAGCAGCAGGTACAGGCGATGCGCACGCTCGAGCGGCTGGCCACCCGTTACGATGGCCGCATCACCGCCACCGCTGGCCCGCTGGCCAAGGTCAAGATGCACCGAGAGATGGAGCAGGCCCGAGCGACCGGCACGGCGATCTCGAGCTACCGCGCCGGGCACCTGACCGCCTGTGGCTGCATCTTCTCGAAGCTCGCCGTCAACCACGACGGCACGATCACCCCGTGCAGCATCCTCGCCACCGTGGTGCTCGGCCACATCGAAAAGGACAGCATCCCGGAGCTCTGGCGATCGGATCCGGTGCTCACCAAGATGCGCTCGCGCCACACGATCGCCATGCGCGACCTGCCGGAGTGCCAGGGGTGCGAGTGGCACGACTACTGCAACGGGAGCTGCCCAGGGCTCGCCTACGAGCAGTTCGGCGACGTCAACCGCGCCAACCTGACCGACTGCTACCGCCGCTTTTTGGAGGCCACCAAGGATGGCAACTGAGCCCCGCCGCGTCCCACCCCTTAACACCATCTACTTCTACGTGACCGGGAGCTGCAACCTGCGCTGCCGGCACTGCTGGATCGACCCCGTCACCGAGAGCCAGCGCTCGACTCTGCACCTGCCCTGGCGCGCGCTCAAGCCGGTCTTCGAGCAGGCCAAAGAACTCGGCCTGCGCTGCGTCAAGCTCACCGGCGGCGAGCCGTTCCTCCACCCCGACATCCTCGAGATCCTGGCCGACCTGCCAGCAATGGGGCTGGGCGTCCGCATGGAAACCAACGGCACCCTGATCGGCGAGCGCGAGGCCAAGGCGTTGAAAGCCGCCAACGCAAACTTCTCGATCTCCCTCGACGGCCCCACGCCCGAGATCCACGACGACCTGCGCAACGTCCCCGGCTCGTTCGAGAAAACCCTCAAGGGGATGGCGGCATGCCGCGCCGAGGGGCTGCGTTTCCAGACCATCTGCAGCTTGTACCGGCGCAACGCCGAGCTGCTGCCCGGTATGCCGGCGTTTGTTCAGGGCCTCGGGGCCTCTAGCCTCAAGGTCAACGTCATCGCCAGCATGGGCCGCTCGGACGAGATGCGTGTGCACGGCGAGCTGCTCTCGCTCCCCGAGGTGCTCGAGGTGCGCTCCCGCATGCCTGAGTCCGAGAACGGGTTCAAGCTCTACTTCGACCTCCCGCCCGCGCTCCTTCCGCTGCGCGACATCGTGCGGAACGGTGTGGGGACGTGTGGGATTCTCGGCATTCTGGGAGTTCTCCACAACGGCCACGCCGGCCTGTGCGGCATCGGCGAGCACCTGCCGGAGCTCGACTTCGGCGACCTTCGCCAGGTCAGCATCAAGCAGGTCTGGGAGACTCACCCCACCCTGGTCACGCTGCGCGAGAAGCTGCCGGCGGGCCTCGGGGGCATCTGCGGCCGCTGCATCTTCCGCAACGCCTGCCTCGGCAAGTGCGTGGCCAACACCTTCCACGCCATCGGCAAGCTGTACGGTGCCTTCAGCACCTGCGCTGAGGCTGAGGAACTGGGGTTGTTCCCCGAAAAGTACATCGTCGAGCACCACAACGTGGTCGCGTGAGAGCGCTAACCATCATGCTACGATGCGCCCCGGAGGCGTCATGAGCAAGCTCAAGCTGAACCCCGACCTGGTCTTCCGAGAGGACAACGACGGCGGCCTCATCTTCGACCCCGCCACCGGCGATGTTCAGGTATTGAACGAAACTGCCGCCTTCATCTGCACTCTTTTGGACGGTACCCGCTCCGCCGAGGAGATCGTCGCCGAGGTCCTGGAGGAGTTCGAGGTCGAAGACCCCGCCGCTGCCCGCGCCGATGCCGCGCAGTTCATCGAGGGCTTGCTCTCACGCTCGATGGCCATGCCGGCGTGAGCGGAGCACCTCGACCGATGCAGGGGTATTGACACCCTGCAACGGTCGGTGTAGCGTAGCCGCAGAAAAGGGGGATCGTGCCATGAAGCGGAAGTTCGTGAAGCCGGAAATCAGAAACTACCAGGTAAGCACGGCAACTGGCCAGGACTCGTTGCACGGCGTCTGTCGTTTCGGGTCCTTTGCCGGCAACCCCGGGCAAGGCTCATGTGGTGGCGGCTCCTATCCGACTGGTGGGAATTGTTCCGGGGGTGATTTCCCCAGCGCTAACGTATGCCATAGCGGAAACAACGTGTTCCCTGGCGCACAGTGCACGGTGGGCGACGGGTATTAGCCACCATCCCAGCGTGTGTGGCTTCGGGAATGCGCCAAACATCTAGGCTCCTAGTTGCAGTCTGACCTGATTCTCGGAAACGAGCGGGTCGAGGTCGAGTTCCT
>JAAYVZ010000133.1 GCA_012516935.1 Holophagae bacterium | reverse complement strand
TTCAATCGCCGAGACACCCCAACCTCCTCATACCAAATGCCTTATCCTCTCAAAACACTATCCAGCTCATGGGAACTTCGGTATAGCCGATCCCCCCACCCGCCCCGTCGGTGGTCGAGGGTCGAAGGTCGAAGGCATGCCTGGGGGCTGCATGGCGAGCCAGCAGGCCATACCCCTGGCAAGCCAACCGTGCCCGAGCGCCGAGGCGGGCGGGTCCGTATTCGACCTTCGACGTTCGACCGGAGTGGTGGAGGGAGGGCTACTCCAGCGTCGCCTCGACGGCGGCGAGCTCGGCGAGAAAACGCGGGTCCTCGCGCCAGCCGGCGTGCACCGTGACCCGGAGGTCGAGGTACACACGGGCACCGAGGAGCTTCTCGATCTGCCTGCGCGCTGCGGTGCCGATCGCCTTGATCGTCGCTCCGCGCGCCCCCACGAGGATCCCCTTCTGGCTCTCGCGCTCCACCACGAGGTCGGCGAACAGCCGCAGGAGCGGCCCCTTCGCGGCCTCCTGCTCCTCGAAGTGCCGCAGGTGCACGGCGGTCTGGAACGGCAGCTCGTCGCTCACTCGCGCCAGCATGGCCTCGCGGATCAGCTCGGCGACGAAAAAGCGCTCGCTTTGCGTGGTGCCGAGCTCGGGGTCGAGCCACGGCTCACCTTCCGGGAGGCAGTTGAACAGCGCGCCCTCAAGCTCGGCGACTCCGGCGCCGGTGCGTGCCGAGACCGGGCACACGGCGGCGTACCCGTGGCGCTGGGCGTAAAAGGCGGTACGCTGCTCGAGGTGCCGGCGGGCGTGGGCGAGGTCGACCTTGTTGGGAACCAGAACTGCCGGCGCCTCGAGCCCCTCGAGCAGCTCCAGGACGAACTGCTCCCCGGCCCCGGGCGCTTGGGCGGCGTCGAAAACCTGCACCACCACGTCCACCTCGGCGAGCGTCTCCCGCACGACGTGCATCATCTGAGCGTTGAGGCGATGCAGTGGCTTGTGCACTCCCGGCAGATCGAACAGCACCATTTGCCCGCGTGGCTTCGTGAGCACGCCGGTAATGCGGTGACGGGTCGTCTGCGGCTGGCGTGAGACGATTGCCACCTTCTGCCCCATCAGGGCGTTGACGAGCGTGCTCTTCCCCGCGTTGGGTCGCCCGAGCAGCGCCACCGTGCCGGCGCGCGTCATGGCTCGGGCTCGTCCACCCGCCGCAGCCGCACCCGGCGGAGCCGCCGCCGATCGAGCTCCACGACCTCGAGATCAACGTCGTGCCAGCGCACCTTTTCGCCGAGCTTCGGGAGGTGGCCGAGGCGGTCGAGCACCAGGCCGGCCACGGAGTCGAACCCTGCCTCCCCGACCTCGACCCCGAAAAGCTCCTCGAGCACCTCCACGTGTGCACTCCCCGCGACCAGGAACGATCCGTCGGCTTGCGGCTCCACTTCGGGCGCCTCGCGCTGGTGCTCGTCCTGGATCTCGCCGACGATTTCCTCGAGCACGTCCTCGAGCGTTACGATGCCGGATGTCCCACCGTACTCGTCGACCACCACGGCGAGCTGTTGACGCGTCGTTTGGAACTCCCGGAGCAGCTCACGCAGCTCCTTGGTCTCGGGCACCATCAGCACCGGCCGCAGCAGGTCGCCGGCGCTCGGTCGGGCACCCGCGACCGTGGCCTTCAAGACATCCTTGACGTGGACCACGCCCTCGATTCGGTCGAGCGTCTCGCGAAAGACCGGCAAGCGGGTGAATAACGTATCGGCGAATGTCCGCTGCAGGAGCTCGAACTCGGTTCCGTCCGGAACCGCAATTACGTCAGTTCGCGGGGTCATGATCTGCCGCACGATGGTCTCCGAAAGGTCGACGATCGAGGCGATGAGCTCGGCATCCTCGCGCTCGAGGATGCCGGCTTCCTCACCGGCGCCGATGAAGGCCTGGACCTCGTGATCGTCCACCTCCTCCTCGTCTTGGGTCGGCGTCTCCTCCTCGGGGTCGCTCCGGGCCAGCAGCACCAGAAGCGGTGTCCCGGGCCGTAACGCCCCGAGCTGGACGAGTGCGATCATCTCGGAGCGCGCACCGCGCGCGGTCAACACTGCGATACCGACGGCGAGCAGGAAACCCGACACGCCGACCACCAGCACCAGCCACAGATCTCCCCCACTCAGTTGGCAGGCGCGCGCCACGGCGACGAAAAACAGGGCAAGCACGAGGCTCGTCAGGATGAGCAGGAAGAGGATCAGGTTGGCGTACGACTCCGCTCGTCGCGGATACCCAGGCAGCAGGTTGCGCCGCTGCGCCAGCAGCCCCCCGACGTGGATCGCACCCAACCGGACGATCGCCGTGGTCCCGGTGAGCAGCAGCGTCACCGGCGCCCAGAGCACGCACGCCACGAGCGCCGCCGTGAAGGGGTTGGACCACCACTGCACGAGGTGCTCCATCATTGCAGCAGCTCCCGCCTAAGACGCCGCTCGAGGGCCTCCATCTCGCCGTGATCGGTCTCGTGGTCGTAGCCACAGAGGTGGACCACGGCATGCAGCAGCAGCGTCTCGAGCTCGCGTACCACGGAGACGCCACGTTCGGCCGCCTGTCGCGCCGCGCTCTCGAGCGAGATCGCCACGTCACCGAGGTAAAGGTAGCCCTCCGGCAGGCGGTCTCCGCTGGGGAACGCCAGCACGTCGGTCGGGGTGTCCTTGCCCCGCCACCGCCGGTTGAGGGTGCGAACCGTCGCGTCGTCGGTGACCAGCACCCCCACCTCGACGCCGTCCCTCCCGAGCCGCCGCAGGGCGGTCAAGCCAAGCGCCCGGAGCGCGGGCGTGAGGCGACCCGAGGCCCGGCGCCGCCACTCGAACGTGACGCGGTTGGAGTCAGCCACGACGCCTCCGGTTGAAGTCGAACCCGGGGTAGTCGATCCGGTGGTGGAAGACGTTGGTCAGCACCCAGTAGAACTCGGCCCCGATCTTCTCGACGTCCCTGAGGGTCAGCTCGCACTCGTCGAGCTGCCCGTCCTCGAGCACGTTCTTGATCACCTGATCGATCATCGCTTGAATCTTCCCGGGTGTGGGGTCATGCAGCGTGCGGCTCGCCGCCTCGACCGCGTCCGCCAGCAGCAGGATCCCCATTTCTTTCGATATCGGCCGCGGTCCTGGGTAGCGGAACTCATCTTCCGGGACCGCTCCGCTATCGCCATTCGCCCGCTCTTTGGCACGCGAGTAGAAGAAATGAATGAGCTTGGTGCCGTGGTGGGTGGCGATGGCGTCCCGGATCGGCTCCGGAAGCCGATACTGCCGGGCCAGCTCGAGCCCTGCCTTGACATGGTTGGAGACCACCAGCGCCGACATCCACGGGGTGAGGTTGTCGTGCGGGTTTTCGCCTCGCTGGTTCTCGACGAAGTACTCCGGCTTCACGAGCTTGCCGATGTCGTGGTAGTAGCAGCAGACACGGGCGAGGAGCGGGTTGGCGCCGATGGCTTCCGCGGCTTCCTCCGCGAGGTTGGCCATCGCCAGCGAGTGCTGGAACGTCCCCGGCGCCTCGACCGACAGCCGCTTGAGCAGCGGGAGGTTGGGGTTCGACAGCTCGAGCAGCCGGATGTCCGTGACCGTACCCGTCAAGGCCTCCAGCAACGGCAGGAGGAAGCTCGCTAGGATCGCTGCGACGAGGCCACCGAACCCGCCGGCGACCATCTGCACCGCCAGCACCTCGGGAGCTGGCGGCTTGCCTTGCCAGAGCGCCAGCCCCAGGACGACCAGAACGTTGACGCCGGCCACCAGGGCGCCGACCCGCGCCAGCACGTACCGGTCCCGCAAGCGCTGGGCGGCGAACACCGCAGACATGCCGGAGGTCATGGCAAACACCGCGAGCCCGGCATCACCCCCGACCATGAGCGAGGTCTGGAGCGCCTGCACGGCCGCGAACAGCATGCCGAACGGCAGCCCGAACATGAGGCCGGCGAGGATCGGTCCGGTCGCGTGCGGCAGCGCCGGCAGGTAAAGCTCGACGTGTCCGAAGGGATGGCGCATCACGGCGCCCGCCACCCCGCCGGCCAGGAAGGCGAAGCCACGCGTCAGCAGCAGGAGCACCACGGTCAGCACCGTGATCGCGCCGAAACGGACCAACGCCTCGTCTGGGGAAGGCGCCTGTCGGAGTGAGAAAAACAACCACGCCGCCGCCAACAGGAGGTTGAGCAGCAACACCCCCATCAGCGGCAACACCACGCGCGACGGCGAGTTGCGCTCGGACAGCGCCGCCAGCACCCGGGCCACCTGCGACGAGACCTCGTCTCCCCGCCGCACCAGCACGCGGCCTTGGGGCAGACGGATCGAAACCTCCTGCACGCTCTCGGCCGCCCGCAGCCGCCGCGCGAGCGTCTCGGTGCGGTCGAACGTCACGTTGGGGCGCAGCACGCGAGCCAGGAACGAAGCCAGTGGCGCCCGCCAGTTGCGCGCCACCGAGGGCTCGTCTGCGAGCTTCTGCTCCACCGTCTCGGCAAGACCACCACCCCCGTCGATGAAGCGGAACACGTCGAGCTCGACCCGCTCCTCACCGCTTCTCGCGTCGCGCAGCGTGATCCCCTTCTCGGCCACCCGCAGCAGCTCCGCCCGGTCGCCGACGATCCCCTGCCGGTATAGCCGCTGCGCGGTCTCGGCGAGCACCCCCAGGAGCTCTTCCGAGAAGTGCAGGGCGCGCAGCGCCTCCGCCTCGCGCGGCGGGATCACGAGGTCGGACGCCTCCCCCAGGCGTCGCGCCAGCTCGGCGGCTACACCTTGCGGCTGCCGCCGCCCCTCATCGAACACACGCTGTAGCTTCTCGCCGGCGCCGGTTTGCAGCCCGCCGTCGAAAACGTAGACCGGCAGCACCTCGAGGCTGGCCCGTCTCCGGCTCTCCTCGGTCGCCTCCGGGTCCGGCAGCACCACGTCCCGCTCCACCACAACGTCCGTGACAGCCACCTCGCCGGCGGTCAGGACGGGGTAACGGCTCGAGCGCGCCGGCGTGATGAGCAGGCCGCACCCGACCACGAACACGACCAGCCACGCCCAGCGGTGTGAGAGCACCCGGCGCCGGAGCTGAACGAACTCGCCGCGGCGTACCGCCAGCCGTGCTGCCAGCCCCGAGGTCTTCTTGCCTGCCTTCGGCTTCACCGCTCGCTCCGATTCCGTCGCGCCTCGAACTGCTCGTACGCGTCCACCACCCGCTGCACGAGCCGATGACGCACCACGTCCTCCTTCGAGAAGTCGAAGAAGACGATCCCCGGCATCCCGGAGAGGATCTCGCGGGACTGCACCAGCCCCGACACCTTCTCCTGAGGCAGGTCGATCTGGGTGACGTCGCCCGTGATCACCGCCTTGGAGTGGAACCCGAGGCGCGTAAGGAACATCTTCATCTGCTCGGGGGTCGTGTTCTGGGCCTCGTCGAGAAGGATGAAGGCGTCGTTGAGCGTGCGCCCGCGCATGAACGCGAGCGGCGCGACCTCGATCACGCCGCGCTCGAGGTGACGGGCCACCTTGTCGTAGCCCAGGATGTCGTACAGCGCGTCGTACACCGGCCGCAGGTACGGGTTGACCTTCTCGACCAGGTCGCCGGGCAGAAAGCCCAGCCGCTCGCCCGCCTCCACCGCCGGCCGCGTGAGCACGATGCGCTTGACACGGTGCTCGGCAAGCGCCGCCGCCGCCAGCGCCACCGCCAGGTACGTCTTGCCGGTGCCCGCTGGGCCGACGGCGAACACGATGTCGTCCTTGAGCACCGCCTGGATGAACAGGCGCTGCCGCAGGTTGCGTGGAACCAGCAGGCGCTTGAGGGAGTCCGGCAGCGTCGAGTCGCGGAAGAACGCCACCAGGTCGGCCGAGGGGTCCTCCTCGAGCACCCGGAACGCGGTGCGGAACTCCTCCTTGCCGACCTTGTAGCCGGACGCCACCAGCCGCCCGAGCTGCTCCAGGAGGTTGCCGGCCAGCGCCACGGCGCCGTCCTCGCCGTCCAGCACCACGACGTCACCGCGGGCCGCGAGCTTGACGCGCAGCCGCTCCGCCACGTAGCGGAGGTTCTCCTCGAGCGTGCCGGAAAGGGCCTCGAGGCTTCCAGCCGGGAGGGTGAGCGAGGTCATCGGGATCGCGTCATGCCGGTTGGCGCCTGCCCCGCCACACCACCTCGGCCGCCCCGGCCTGGTGATTGAGCCAGCGCGCGAGCACGAACAGGGTGTCCGAGAGGCGGTTGAGGAACGGGATCACCGAGGCGACGTCCTCGCCCTCGCGCTGGGCGCCGACCAGGCGGCGCTCCCCCCGCCGGCACACGGTGCGGGCCTGGTGGGCCAGGCACGCGCTGCGAGCACCTGCCGGCAGCACGAAGTTGCGGAGCGGAGCCAGATCTGCCTCCATGGCGTCGATCCATCCCTCGAGCCACCCGGGGTCGGCGACCCGCGCATCGAGTGGGTAGGCCCCCCGCGGGTCGGCGAGGTACGCCCCCAGCTCGAAGAGGATGTCCTGGATGCGCCCGAGCCGCGCGGTTGCCGGCTCTGGCAGGTCTTCGGCGAGGAGCAGGCCGAGAACGCTGTTGAGCTCGTCCACCGTGCCGTAAGCCTCGACGCGGGCAGCAGCCTTGGAAACCCGCGTGCCGTCGGCCAGCCCCGTCCCCCCGTCGTCACCCTTGCGGGTGTACACCTTCACGCCGATATCGTACCACCCCCAGCTCGTGATCGATGGTCGGTGATCGGCGGCCAAAGGCCGGCCCTCGCCTCCCCACGACGCGTCTCGTCACCGTCTCCGATCACCGGATCTCCGTGCACCGACCCCCGGGTGGGCGGGTGTGGGACTGGCCCTCGTCCAGGACCAAAACCGAGTCGAGGTCGAAGTCGAGGAGGGCAGCGGAGGAGGGGGTAGGGCGGCCATGCCGAGTGGGGGCGCGTAGGAGCGCTTTCGACTCTCGGCCGGGTGGGCGGTGGGCCGGCACGGCCGGGTCCAGGCAACAAGAAGGGGGGCCGAAGCCCCCCTTCTCGATTGCTGCGGAAAAGCCCGGCCTAGAAGTCGAAACGGACGCCGAGCTGGAAGGTGCGCGGGAAGTTCGTCACCTGCGTGGCCTTGCCAAAGCCAGGGTTCGGGGTCTGAGCGTTACCCCAGATCATGTTGCCACCCGCGATGGACCTGTTCGCGTTGTTGGTGCAGTTGAAGCAGTCGACCATGAGCGCCAGCTTGGTGGAGGCGATGTTGAACGCTTTCTGTATGCGGAGGTCGAGCGTCGACTGGTCGGGGAAGCGGAACGAGTTGCGCTTGAAGTGCTCGCCGTTGACCGTTGGGCGATCGTTGGTGAAGCCGTCGCCGTTGGCGTCGCTCTGGGTGGTCGCGGTAAAGGGCGCACCGGTGCTGTAGCGGTACGTCCCCGACAGGGAGATCCCCCACCACGGGGTGTTCCACACCGAGTTGAGGGCGAACTTCCACCGCTGGTCGCGCACCGAGTAACCCCACGAGTCGCGCAGGTTGTACACGTCCTCGACCTGGAACCCGGCGTAGTTGCGCTCGTTGGAGTCGTTGTCCTTGTCCTTCGAGTAGGTGACCGACAGGAAGCCGAAGAACCGCTCGGTGAAGCGGCGGTTGAGCACCATCGAAAGACCCCAATACTCGGAGCGGGCGTCGGACACGTACGCCGAGATACGGCCGTAGTAGGGGTTCGGGCGGGTCGAGTTGAACACCGGCATGCCGTTGACCGGGGAGAGCTTGATCGAGCCGTCCGGGTTGCGGGCATAGGCCAGGTTGTAGTCGGTCATGCGCTCGAGGTTGGTGGCCTCGGCCCAGGTCGCATCGAGGCTGATCGCGGTGTCCTTGAACAGCTCGCGCTCGAACCCGAGGGTGATGCGGTCGGTCTTGGGGTTCTTGAACTTCGGGTCCATCACGAAGACGCCGAGCCCGGTCGGGTTCGGAACCTTCGAGAAGTCGATCGTCGCCTTGGGGTCGAAGTTCTCGCCCCATCCCGGCATCAGAGCGCAGGGATTGGGCTTGAGCGAGCTGTTGCCGCAGGTGTACTGGGTACCCCGCAGACCGTTGGAGGTGTACAGCTGCGCGAACAGCAGCGCCGGGGTGCGGGACCAGAAGCGGCCGGCCGAGAAGCGCAGGACGGTCTTGCCGTCGCCCGGCGACCACGTGATGCCGAGGCGCGGCGACCACTGGTTCTTCTGGTCGGCGATCTTGCCGTTCAGGTTGTACGAGCCGTTGGCGTTGACGCTCCGGGGGTTGAGCACCGGGTCGTCGGGGTTGTCGAGGTTCTCCCACCGTAGCCCGAGCGTCGCCGTCAGGCTCGGGGTGATGAACCACTGGTCCTGAATGAACGCTGCGTACTCGATCTGCGACTGGTCGAACTGCCCGGCCTGATCGGCGGTGAGCCCGTTGAGGCCACCGTACTGATAGAACTGCCACCACTTGCCGGCCAAGAAATCGGCGACGTTGTTGAAACGGTAGACGCCGCGCCAGTTGCCCTTGAAGATCTGGTCCATGCCGGTGTCGTTGTAGTCGAACCCGGCCTTGAACACATGGTCGCCGATGAGGTACGTGAGCGTGTCAGCGATCGACTTGCGGTACTGGCTGGCGACGATCGGCAGGTACGAGACACCACCGTAGTAGTTGTTGCCGATGCGGATCTGGGCGTACTCGGTGGTCTCCGGTCGGTTCTTGCGCGGCGTGTCCTCGAGCTGGTACTGGGCGTTGAGGTCGTTGAGCAGCGAGTCGCCGAACATGCCGGAATAGGCGAACACGTACGTACGCGAGAACATCCCCTCGATGCCGTTGGAGTTCGAGGCGTTCGAGGAGCTGCTGTTGGTGCCGTTGACGCCCTCGTAGTCGGTGTAGTTGCCGCGCAGCGTGAAGCGATGCGAGGCGCTGGCCTGCAGGTCGAAGCGGCCGAAGAACACCCGGCCGTCCCTGGTCTGCACGAACTCGGGTCCCGACGCGAGCTGCGGATACTTGGCGGTGATCCCGGCGTCGATCAGCGCCGGGTTCACCCGGATGGTGGTGTCCTGGTCCTGCTGGTCGTAGGAGCTGAAAAAGAACAGCTTGTCCTTGACGATCGGACCACCCAGCGAGGCCCCGAACTGCGTCTTGTCCTGCTTGTTGACCTTCGTGCCGTCGCGGCGATCGGAGATCATGCTGTTTGGCTGGGTGTAGTAGAACGCCGAGCCCTTGAGCAGGTTGGTGCCGCTTTTCGTGATCACGTTCACGGTGCCGCCACCGGAGCGCCCGTACTCGGCCGAGGCGCCGTTGGTGATCACCGAGAACTCCTTGATCGACTCCTGGGAGATCGACAGCGGGGCGCGTCCCTCGGCGGTGCCGGAGGTGCCGCCGAAGAAGGCGTTGTTGTAGTCCACGCCGTCGACGGTAACCGAGGTGTTGATGCCGCGCTGGCCGGAGATCGTCAGGTAGCCGCGCTCGTTGCGGGTGCCGGTTTCGGGGGTGAGCAGCACGAGGTTGGTGAAATCACGGCCGAACGAGGGGAGCTGGTTGATCTGCTCGGTCTGCACCGTGGTCGCGGCGGCGGTGTTGGACACCTCCACCAACGGCACGTCGCTCGTGACCGTGATCGTCTCGGCCTGCGCCGCGAGCTGCAGGGTGAAGTCGATGGTTGGGGACTGCGAGACGAGCAAACGGATGTCGCTGCGACTCGAGGTCGCGAACCCCGGCATCTCGCAGCTCATCGTGTAGTTGCCGGTGGGCAGGTTGAGCAGCCGATAGAAGCCCCGCCCGTCCGTGACCGCGCGAATGACCAGGCCGGTGTCCTGGTTTCGAGCCTCGACGGTGGCACCGGGTAGCACGCCGCCGTCGGCATCCTTGACCGTGCCCGTCACCCTGGTGAGGGTGACGTCGGTCTGCGCCACCGCCGTTCCGGCCACGACCAGGGCCGCAATCAGCAGCGCCGTTAACTTCAAAGACTTAGTGGTATGTGCCATACGTATCCTCCTCCTTCACACGGGGCAAAGTTTACCAGAGACCAGCTTCTTCGGTACCCTCCCACGTCACCTGAACAAACGTCGGTCAAAAGCTCTGTACGGCCTACGGAGATCGGAAAATCGCGCCCCAGGCCTTGATATTTCGAACATCAACCACGCCGCAGCCTGGCGATGCGCTCCTCGAGCGGCGGGTGGGTGGCGAACAGGGCGAGCAGCCCCCCGCGTTTGCCGGACGAGATCTTGAACGTCGCCAGCGACGGGTGACCCTGCTCGACGAGCTGGGTCGAACGCAGCAAGCTCTCGAGCGCCCCGATCATCGACTCCCGCCCGGCCAGCCGCGCCCCGCCCGCGTCGGCGCGATACTCCCGCCAGCGGGAGAACGTCGCCACCACGATCGCGCCGAGAATCGAGAAAACGATCTCCAGCACCATGGTCAGCATGTACTGCAGGAAATAGCTCGGGCCCTCGTCGTCGGAACGGCGGAAGAACTGCGAAAGCACGAAAGCGAGCACCCGCGCCAGGAACATCACAAAGGCGTTGATCACACCCTGCAGCAGCGTCATCGTCACCATGTCGCCGTTGGCGATGTGGGTGATCTCGTGGCCGAGCACGCCCTCGATCGAACGGCGGTCCAGCCGCTGCAGCAGGCCGGTCGAGACCGCCACCAGGGCGCGCCGTTTGGTCGGACCGGTGGCGAAGGCGTTGACCTCGGGGCTCTGATAGATACCGACCTGCGGCATCGCCGGGAGACTCGCGGCACGGGCCAGGGTGTGGACCATATTCACCACCTCGCGCGCTCCCGGATCGGCCTGGTCGGCCTCGATGATCTGCACGCCCATCATCCACTTGGCCATCACCCGCGAGAGGGCGAGCGAAATGAACGCGCCGCCCATCCCCCAGATCAGACAAAAGACCGCCAGCGCCTTCAGGTCGATGCCCTGCGCCGACAGGTACGGCCGCACGCCGAGCACGCTCAACACCAGCGAGATCGTGATGACGATCAGGATGTTGACCACCACGAACAGAAAGACACGTTTCATCGAGGCCATGACCACCCTCCGCTGCCGATTGTATCGACGAAGCCGACCGACCGGCTATTCCCCACCCGAGGCCCCGGAAACTCGAGGCCGGCGAGCGGCTCCCCGGCCGCAGCTTCCCGCTTTGAGCTCACAGCTTCCGGCGCCCGGGTGGCAGGTGAAGGTAGCGTGCAACCACCCCATGCGATCTCACCTGCGAACCGCGAGCTGAAACCCGGAACCGTCTTCGTCCACTTCAGCGGGACATGCGGTCCAGGTAGCGCAAAGGCTCGCCGGCCAACAGGAGCCGTCGCAGCGCCTCCTTCTCCTCTTTGAGGGCGGCGTCGAGCGTCAGGCGCGGGTCGACGCGCGCCAGCCGCTTGATCGCCACCTGGGCGGCGAGCGAGCTCGTGGCCAGCTCCTCCCCCCACCGCCGGGCTTCGTGCACGTGGCGGCCCAACGCGACCCGTCGGTGGATGAGCCCGAGGCGGTACGCGCCCTCGGCGTCGACCGGGTCGCCCGACAGCAACATCGCCATGGCGGGTCCGAGACCGATGAGCCGTGGCAGCGCCCAGGTGCCACCACCCTCGGGCAGCAGGCCATAGTGCACGCACTCGGTGGCGAAGCGGGTACCGGCCGTGGCCACCCGGAGATCGCAGGCCAGGGAGAGGTCGAGGCCGAGGCCGAGCACGTACCCGTGGCAGGCCCCGATCGTCACCTTCGGCGCGGTGGCCAAAAGGGCGATCACCCGCTGCGTGATCTCGACCACCGGAAGCAGCGTCGTCATCGGGTCGTCACCCCCCGCCATCGCGCGCAGGAGCGCCGGGTCGAGACCCGAGCAGAATCCCTCGCCGGCACCGTGCAGCACCATGACGTGCACCTCTGGGTCCTGCACCGCCGCTTGCAACTGGGCCCACAGCGTCTCGACGGTGGGGAGATCGAGCGCGTTGCGCTGCGCAGGCCGGTTGAGCATCAAATCGACCACCTTGCCGTGCCGCTGAACCTGGACCAGGTCGGACATACTCGATGCCTCCCGCGATACTGCTCGCATTGTAGGCCCTCGCGCCCCCCTCGACCAGCCAAGGCGGTGGATGGCTGGCGGCGGAAGCGGAGGGAGGGTTGCGCGCCAGCCGCAACGGAGGGGACAATCCAGCCATGCTCGAAGATTCGATCAAAGCAGCGGCAAGGGCACTCTCCGGGGCTGGACAGGTGATGGCGTTCACCGGTGCCGGTGTGTCGGCCGAAAGCGGCGTGGCCACCTTCCGGGGGGCGGGCGGCCTGTGGGAAGGCCAACCGGTAGAGCAGGTCGCGACGCCCGAGGCGTTCCGGCGCGACCCCCTACGGGTCTGGCGGTTTTATGAGGCACGCCGTGTCCAGGCGTCCACCGTGCGCCCGAACCCGGCCCATGAGACCCTGGCTCGCTGGCAGCGCCGTTTTCCGGCCTTCTGCCTGGCCACCCAGAACGTGGACGGGCTGCACCAAGCCGCGGGTAGCCGTGAGGTGCTCGAGCTCCACGGCGGGCTGTGGCGGGTCCGTTGTACAGCCTGCGACCGGCAGCGCGAGGATCGCACCGTCCCGTTGCCCGAGCTTCCTCCCCGTTGCTCAGCCTGTGGGGCGATCGAACGCCCAGATATCGTGTGGTTCGGCGAGGTGTTGCCCACCGACATCCTCTCCGCCGCCGCCCAAGCTGCCGCCAAGGCCGAGGTCTTCGTGGTGGTCGGCACATCGGCCGTGGTCTACCCGGCGGCCGGTCTGGTCGAGATCGCCGCCAGTGCCGGCGCCACCATCATCGAGGTCAACCCCGCGGCGAGCGCGCTCGCACACCTGGCCGATATCGTCCTGCGCGGGCCGGCCGGCGAGCTGCTGCCGCGCATCGATGCGACACTCGAGGTGAGCTGATGCGCATCGCCGACCTCCCCCGCGAGCAACGACCGCGTGAGAAGCTCATCGCCCACGGCCCGGACGCGCTCTCGGACGGGGAGCTGGTGGCGATCCTCCTCGGCACGGGGATCCCGGGCTTGCCGGTCGTCGAGCTGGCCGACCGCTGGTTGGCCGAGGTGGGCGGGCTCGACCGCCTCGCGGCGCTCGACCTCGCCGCCGTCCTCAAGCGAAAAGGCATCGGCCCGGCCAAGGGCTGCGTGCTGGCGGCGGCACTCGAGCTCGGGCGCCGGCTCGCCAGGCAGCGGTTGCAACGTGCTGACCTACTCGACCGACCGGAGCTCATCGCCGATTGGCTGGCGCCCACCTATGCCGGCGAGCGGGTGGAGGTGTTCGGCTGTCTGACCCTCAACAGCCGCCATCACCTCGTGCGCTGCCACGAGCTCCATCGCGGCAGCCGGTCTCACGCCGACGTCGAGCCTTCGGAGGTGTTCCACAAGGCGATCCTGGACGGCTGCCACGCGTTGGTGGTGTGGCACAACCACCCGAGCGGGGACCCCACTCCATCCGATGACGATGTTCAGCTCACCAAGCGTCTAGCCGATGCCGGCCGGCTGCTACGCATCGCCGTGCTCGATCACCTGGTGATCGCCAGAGGTGCCTTCGTGTCGCTGCGCCAGCGCGGCCTCGGGTCACTTTGATCCCGGTCGGGTCTCAGGTCTGCTCGGTCGGGCGCATACCCGGTCGCGGGGTGCGGGGTGCCGTGCGCGGGGCGACGGGCGTCGGAACCTCCGGGATCACCCTGACTCGCTTGGCCACGAGAGCGTAGTCGATCGTCACGAGCTGCCCTTCTTTGAGATCCGACGCGATCTCCGTGCTCGGCGTGACCGCAACCTCCCACTGCTCGACGCCGATCGCGACCACGATCTTGGACTCGGTGGCCCGGACAACCCGCCCCTTGACCTCGCGGGTCTTGCTGCTAGGGATGTCGGCCTTGCAGCCGACTCCAAGCATCGTCCCGAGCACCAGCACCGCAATGCCGCAACCTGCTCTCATGCCAGCCCTCCCCCTTCGTGGACGGGATTGTACACGCTGGACGAATCGGCGATCAGTGATCGAGGTATCGCTCGCGGGTCCTGACCTCGAGGCCATCGGAGCGCATGACCACCACTCGCCGCCCCTGGCGCCTCTCGGGGCCTCGCTGAACTGCACAACACCTCCCAGTTTTGGGTTCTTGCGCGAGACGAGCCTGCCGCGCATGGGGATAAACCCGCGCCTGGGCGAGACCGGCTCGCCGACGCCCTAGGTGCGGTGGCGCTATGCTCGCGCCTGTGCTACAACCCCCCACCATCAGGGGCGGCGGCCATTCCGTGGTGAGGGAGAGGCCGGACTACCCGCCGGGGAGGGCGCCAGTGACCAGCACCTCGCTTGACCAACCCACCTTCCGCGTGCCGTTCGACACTCTCGAGCACTTCATGCGCGACGTC
The DNA here is from genome assembly GCA_012516935.1 of Holophagae bacterium. Taxonomy (GTDB): domain Bacteria; phylum Acidobacteriota; class Thermoanaerobaculia; order Thermoanaerobaculales; family Thermoanaerobaculaceae; genus JAAYVZ01. The sequence goes on along the minus strand of JAAYVZ010000133.1, from coordinate 1,998 downwards.
TTCATCGCCCTCGGCGTGCCGCCCGAGGACGCCGCTATCTGCGCCGAGGTGCTCATCACCGCCGACAAGCGCGGCATCGACTCGCACGGCGTCGGGCGCATGAAGCCGATCTACTACGACCGCATCAAGGACGGGATCCAGTTCCCCGTGACCCACTTCGAGATCCTCAAGGAGACCGAGACGACCGCCTTGATCGACGGCCACGACGGGATGGGCCATGCCATCGCCAGGCGCGCCAACCAGATGGCGATCGACAAGGCGCACCGCTACGGCATGGGCATGACCGCGGTGCGTAACTCGACGCACTACGGGATCGCCGGCTACTACGTGCTCGAGTGCTGCAAGGCCGGGATGATCGGCATCAGCGGCACCAACGCCCGGCCGTCGATCGCTCCCACCTTCGGGGTCGAGAACATGCTGGGAACCAACCCGCTGACCGTTGGCTGCCCGACCGACGAGGCGTTCCCGTTCATGCTCGACTGCGCGACCTCCGTCACCCAGCGCGGCAAGATCGAGGTCTACGCCCGAGTCGGCAAGGACCTGCCGCCCGGCTGGGTCATCGACCACGAAGGCCGGATGCGCACCGACGCCGCGGGCGTCCTCAAAGACCTCGTGGCGGGCACGGCAGCGCTCACGCCGCTGGGCGGCCTCGGTGAGGAGACAGCCGGTTACAAAGGGTACGGTTTCGCCACCTTCGTCGAGATCCTTTCAGCAGCGCTGCAGGACGGCCGCTACCTCAAGCAGCTCCTCGGCTTCGAGAACGGCAAGAAGGTCCCGTTCCACCTCGGGCACTTCTTCATTGCCATCGACATCGAGCACTTCTTGCCGCTCGAACGGTTCGTGCACACCGCTGGCGAGATCTGCCGGGCGCTGCGCGCCTCGGAGAAGGCGCCTGGCGCCGAGCGCATCTACACAGCGGGCGAAAAGGAGCACCTGTACTGGCTCGCCAACCGTGACCTCGGGGTTCCGGTCAACGCGAGCCTGCGCCGTGAGATCGACCTCATGCGCGCCGAGCAAGGCCTCGAGCAGTACCGATTCCCCTGGGACAGTTGACAGCGGGCACCAGTCGCGACGCACCGACTGCAGACTCCCGGTGGTTGCCGGCCAGGCCGGCCAGCACCAGCTCCTCGACACCGATGGGTGCCGTGGACACCGACGTCGAGGTGTCGAAATTCGCGACCGCACCACCCTCCCCCACGGGCCGGGTGGCGGGTGATCTTCGTCACCCGAGCCCGCTCCGCCTCCGAGAGATCGAGTGGCTGCGTCACCCTTGGACTGCGGCTCCGGCCCCGCTTCGAGACACGGTGACGGCAGCGAGCGGGACCGACTCGAGGTTGGATCTTGGCCGCCATCCTTCCTTTAGGTCGTCGCGGGGCTTACACTTTGATCCGGGTACGATCGGAGAGGAGGAGCACACCATGATCATGGAGCACGCCCAAAAACCGGTCCACCGGTTCTGGAGGTGTGTCACCGCTGTGCTGGGGCTGTCGATCGTCGGGCTGACCGCCGAAGCCCAGCAGAGCTGGACGAGGTTCGCCGGCAACCCACTGATCACCGAACGGGGGTCGTTCCAGCCCGAGGTGGTCGTCGTGGGCGGCACCTACCACATGTACTACACCGACCGCAGCGTCATCCCCGAGATCATCAGGCACCGCACGTCGGGCGACGGCATCGCCTGGGGTGCATCCGCCGTCGTCCTGCAGTCGGGTACAGCCGGCGCCTGGGACGACGACGGCGTCGTGTGCAGTGCCGTGCTGGTGGAGGGCGGTGTCTTCAAGATGTGGTACACCGGTCGCGGCACGACTGGGCCGGTGAACCAGATCGGCTACGCGACCTCCCCCGACGGTGTCACCTGGACCAAGCACCCGACACCGGTAATGAGCGTCGGCGGCGCCGGTGCGTGGGACTCGGCGCGGGTGCGCGAGGCCACGGTCGTGCATCTCGGCTCCACCTACCACATGTGGTACGGGGGGACTCAAAACCACCCGGTGTACCGGA
>JAAYVZ010000132.1 GCA_012516935.1 Holophagae bacterium | reverse complement strand
TCGCCGCGGCGCACCGGTGGCGGCGTCCAGGCCAGGCCCGCCGGGAGCGCGACCGAGCCCACGAGGTCGTAGCGCTCCGCCATCCCGGACGCGTTGCGGCGAGGGTTCCACGGTGCGATCAGCTCGACGGCATCTTCGGGCTTGGGCGGCGACTCCGTGACGAGCGTCCGCGGCAGCCCGGCGAGCGCCGCGGCGACCCCGAGAGGGCTCGGCAGGACCGCCGAGCTCGCCAGGCGCTGGAGGCAGCCCGGCTGGCTCGCCTCGAGCGTCACGCTGACACCGCGCACCCCGTCCTCTCCGGGCAGCCGTGACCGCCACGCCGCGACATGACTCGGGCACGAGCGCTCTCCGAGGATCGCGGCGAGCAACCGCGTGCCGTCTTGTGCACCGACCGGCTGGTTGAACCGAAAGGCGAGCGGACCCAGACCGGTGTCCTCCAGCTCCGCCGTGAGGCGGGCGCCGCCGTCAGCCGCCAGCGTGGTATCCACCCGCACCCGGCACCAGCCGCCGGAGGCCACGGCGGTCTCGACCACGAACACCGGATCGGCGGCGTCGGCGACCGCCAGTGCCGGCGCGTGGGCGAGCCACGGCGTGACCTCCCCGAACGCCGTCGTCGTGGCGGTGGGGTCGAGGAGGACCCACCCCGCCAACGGGCCCGAGCGCAAGGTGGCGGGCAGCGGCCCGTCGTCCGCCGGCAACCGTGCCGCCAGCACGACGTGGTTGATGAAGGCGGCTCCGACCTTCCCGTCCCAGGCGTAGTGGTGATCGTCGGAGCGCACCAGCACGGGCACCGACTCGATCCCCGCAGCCCGCAGGAGCGCCTGTAGGAGCATGACCTTGCCCTTGCAGTCGGCCTTGCGCGAGCGCAGCGTCTCCTGCGTCGGAAGCGGGAGCCACGCCTCGATCGAGGTGGAGTTGGAGTCGTCGTAGACCACCTGCCGCTGGACGAACTCGAACACCGCCCGTGCCTTCTCGCGCGGCGTCACGGCTGCACCAGCGAGCGCCGCGGCCTGCTGCACCACCGGCTCCTGGTCGATGGCCGAAGCCCGCTCGTCCCAAGCCTTGCGGTATGCGGGCGCGAAGTCCACCAGCCGATCCCCCGGCGAGGACGCCACCCGGGCGAGGAACCAGGGGAAGAGGCCGTCCGAGGCCGGCTGGTACCGGAGGCGGCCGGCCGAAATCCGTGAAGCGGCTGGCACCGCGGTCACCGTCCACGTGCCCTCGGGGTCCTGCTCGAAACCCGGCGGGGCAGGGTCACCCGAAGGCACGCGCAGGTCGAGGCGCAGCCCCTGCCCGGCAGCGCCCGGGGCGAGGCGGATCTGCAACCGCGCGATCGGCTCACGGCGCGGCACGAACAGCGACAGCCACGGCGTCATACCCAGCCGGTCCCGCAGCGTGAACTCGACCGCTACCCGCTTGCGCGGCGGAACGAGCTCGGCGGAGACGAGCACGACCCGGCCGCTCCCCTCGATGGTGGCCTCGGAGCCCTTGCGCTCGATGTCGACCTTCGACCATCCCAGGCTCCGCCGCGCGTACAGCGCCACCTCCTCGAGCGCCTGCCGGCCGGGGTCGTGGGCGACAACGAGGGTGTACGTCGCGGCCCGCGTCGCCAGGTTCTCGAGCAGCAGCCGGTGCCGGGCGCGGATGCGGTTGCCCGGCTCGAGGCCGATCTCGATCTCGCCCCAGACGACGACCCAGTCGTCGTTGGTGGCAATGTACGCGCCGGTCGGCGTCGGCGTGTCGGCGCGTACGTCGACCCAGTCCGGGGTGCCGGCACCGACCCGCAGCGCCAGGACGAGCGTCCCCGCGACCGCGAGCGACCACACGCGCGCCGTCGAGCTCAATCCAGCACCTTGGACGCACTCATGGTGAGCACGAAGCGGTCCTCGCCGGCGCGCGCCAGCGCCTCCTGGAGCGTCCGCCAGGCGACGTAGTCCAGGTTGGCGACGATCGCCGGCCGCTCCATCTCGAGCCTCGACCTGACAACGACACGGCCCTCGGTCTCGACCTTCTCGACCGTCCGACGGAGCACGACACCTTCCGGACCCTTGACCTCCAGCGGCGCCGGCAGCTCCGCCACCACGGCGCCCGCCGGCAGCTCGAGGTCGCCCTCGACGACCACCGTGCCGCCGGTGTCGTACCAGATCGGCTGTGTGCGGCTTGGCTCGGTGAACGGGCTCTGCAGCCCCGCGAGGGGAGGCGTCACGTAGGCCAGCCAGCGGTCGCCGACCTGTTGGGCCATCCCCTCACCGCGCGCCGTGCACGTCAGCTCGACGGCGTCCGCCGCCGTGCTCGGGAGGCTTTTGAGGACGTGGCCCTCGAGATGGAGCCGGTTGTCCACCAGCTCGAACTGGTCCGCGAGTAGCCGCTGGAAGTCCTCCTCCTCCGCCCGCTTCGCGGCCGCGGTGGCCTTGCGATCGGCCTTGTCCGGATGGGTCTTGCGGAACTCGCGGTAGGCGCCTTCCCGCACCACGTCGAGGCCCGCGGCCCCCTTGGCAGCCAGCGACACCGTGCCGCTCACGTTGCCTGCGGTGTCCAGCGCGAGGTCGTAGCGGAACACCGCGCTGTCGAGCTGCGGCGGGTTGGCCGGCGTCATCACCGTCGACACGTCGTTGGTCGCCTTGGGGAGGAGCACCATGGAGTCCTGGTTTTCGACCGGCAACGCGCCAAACGGCAGGCTCAGATACCCCGGCATCATGAACACCGGCCCCTTGCCCGGGACGTCGACGACCACGACCTTCTGGAAGTCGAACAGGTACTCGCTCCGGAGCACCGAGGAAAAGCGCAGCCCGTAGCGGTTGAGGACCTCGCCGACCTGGTGGGCGATCCCTGCCCGCTTGAGCACCGCCGACAGCACCAGCGCCCCGTTCGATCGCCGGCCCATGCCCTTGCTGAGCACCTGCGCGACGGAGCCCGGTGTGGCGTCCGGGTCGTAGCGGAGCAGCTCCTGCGTGTGACGGTAGAGCGCTGCCAGGCGTTGCTCGAGCGGCTGCGACACGTCTTTTGCCGGCAGGTCCTGCAAACTGACGTCGCGGCCGCCGACGACGAACTTGGCTTCAGCCTCGGCCTCCTTGGCGAGGAACTTACCCCAGAACTCCCGGTGCTTGGCGGTCGGGAAGCCCGCGGTGATGAGCCTGCCCCGTCCGTCGACCATGGTCATCGCCCGTAGGGCCGTCCCACCGGGAACGTCGGGCTCGCGGAGGATCGCCATGTCCACGAAGCAGACGAGCATCGGCATCAGCTGGTGGGACGGCAGGCCGTGCGGCTCCCGCCGCGGCGGCTCGAACTGCCCGACGTGCGCCGTCACCCCGTGCTGCTGCCCGGCCAGCACCTTGCCGGTGAACGAAGTGCCCAGCGCCGTGAGCTGCACAGCGTTCTGGCTGTCGCCGAACGTCATCGCCGACCACGGGACCTCGGCGTAGCGGGTGGTGATCCGGACCTCGAAGTCGGCCACCAGCGACGGCGTGTCCCGCCAGGCCAGCGGCTGCAGCAGCATCAGCATCTCACCGCTGGCCGAGGTCTCGTAGTGGAGGTCGAGGAGCGCGCCCTTCTGTGGTGCTGGGAAAGAGACCGTGGCCAGCTTCACCAGCGGCTCGCGCCGCCGGTTCGTCGTCACCGACACACGCTTGATGTCCCGTGCCTCGTCGGCCACCGTCACCGCGCCGTCCGGGGCGACGGTGCGCGCGGCGATCGTGCCGACCGTAGCGTCGAAGGCGTCGGCGACCTCGAGCACGGCGTTGCGCGCCCCCTGCTCGTTGGCGACCAGGAAGCGGATCGTCTCCTCGCGCCGGAACCCGGGTTTGGGCGTGTCGAAGCTCAGGATCTCGACCAGGCACCGGCGCTCGAGGATCACCAGACCCGAGTCGGTTCGCAGCGCCGAGGCTTTCTGCAGCGTGGCCTGGTCGGGCAACGGCGGCCACTCGAACGCTTTCTTTTTGTCGGCGGCGAAGACCGTGGATGCAGCCAGCACGAGCACGAGGGGGACGCTGGAGGGTCGTCGCATGTCAGGGTTCCTTCCGGGTCGACAGCTCGCACTCTAATGCACGGGGTGAGAACCCGCAACTCTCACCCGGCCGGACGCCGCGGGGGCAGCGTGCGGAGCAGGCCGGCAGCGCGCAGCGGGTCGAGGTCGGGGTCCATCGCCAGGTCCATGCGGTCCCCGCCGTAGAGGTCGCGCGCCCGCAGCAGCCACTCGAGCGCCTGCGCGGTGTCGCCGAGCAGCACCCAAACGGTGGCGATGTTGTAGGCGAGCGTGCCGCGCGCAGGATCGTTGCCGGCTCGCCAGATCTCACCGGCTCGGATCAGGGTCTCCCGCGCCCGCGCGTCGTTCCCGGAGGCGTGCTGGAGCCTCGCCAGCGGCAGCAGCGCGTAGACCGGCGGCTGCGCCTGCGCCGCCAGCGCGCTGAGGATCGGCTCGGCCTCGGCCGGGCGCCCCAGCTCGAGCAGTGCCTCGGCACGCACCTGCCTGAGCTCCGGGTCGTCCGGCTGTTCGCGTAGCCCCTTCTCCGCCTCCGCGAGCGCGCCTTCCCACTGGCGGCGGCGCTCCTCGGGCCAGCGCAGCAGCGCGGCCCAGTACTGCGCGGTCTGGTGGACGGCGAGCGGCGCCGTACCGGAGTAGTCGAGGTACTTGCGGATCGCCCGCTGGAGCGCCTGGCGCGCCGGTTCCCGCCGACCGAGCTGCTGCAGTGCGCAGGCGGCAAACAACGGGTAGCGGTGGCGGGTCGGGAACCGATCCTCGCCGGTGGCGCAGGTCGCCAGGACCGCACGGTATCGGCCGACGAGGAGCTGGCACTGCGCCAAAAGCTCGAGCGTCGGGCTCCAGTCGGGGCGCCATCCGCGGTCGAGGAGCTTCTCCACCAGGGGGATGGCCTCCTCCGGCCGATCCTGCAGGCGCAGGCTCACTGCAGTGCGATAGGCGAGGTAGCCCGACCCGGGGAAGAGCTTGAGGGTGCGCTGCAGCGTCTCGAGCGCGCGCTGGTTGTCCTCGGTCATGTGGGCGCTGCTCGCCTCCAGGATCACCGCCTCGGTCGCGCTCGGCTGTGGCACCAGCCCCCGCGCTCGGGCCATCAGCGCGTGCCCCTCTTCGAACCGTGCGTTGGCCTTGGCGAGCAGCGCAAGGAACACCGGCGCCGGCCAGAACGCCGGGTCGGCAACCGCCGCGCGCTCGAACGCCTCCCATGCCTCGCGGTTGCGGCTGCGCTCGGTCAGCCGCAACCCGTCGCGAAACGCCTGCGCTGCCGCCAAGACCCGGGTCCGGCGGACGAGAAAGCCGTAGTAGGGGTCGTCCCGCTCGAGCTCCCGGCCCACCTGCTCGAGCTCCAGCGCGGCCACGACCTTCCCGATGGTTCCAGTCGCGCCGCTCGCGCCACCCTCCGCCAGGGGAAGGTCGAAGACGGCAAGGATCACCCGCGAGCGCAGATCCTCGACGGTGAGGTGGAGCTCGGTGGGCGCTGTCTCGCGGTTCTGCTCCATCCGCACACGCACCAGCGCGTCGTCCGCCGGCACCACCTCGAGCGCCGCTGACGTCGTGAGGGTGCGCAACAGCTCCGATCGTACCGCCGCGCTCTCGCCGGCCCCAGCGCCACCCAGCTCGTCGACCGCCACGAGAAGGCGCCCGTCCGCGCCGAGCCTCGGCGCGACGGGCCGCGGACGCAGGGTGAGCACCAGCGCAACGACCATCGCAGCCACCGCAGCGGCAGCTCCGACCCGCCACCATCGGTGCACCCCGGACCTACCCGCCACGAGCCGTGCGAGCTGCTTCTCCACCACCGCCATGGAGGGCCGCCGCGTCCGCTCTGCCTGCACACACTCGTACAGGAGCTGGCGCAGCGCCGCCGGCACACGGCGCGGCAGCGCGTCCCACGCCAGGTGACCCGCCAGCACGTTGCCGACGATCTCGGGAACCGTGGCGCCGGGGACCAAGCGCTGGCCGGCAAGCATCTCGGCCAGCAGGCACCCGAACGCCCAGACGTCGCAGCGTTCGTCGCACACCTCGCCCCGAATCTGCTCTGGTGACATGTACGCCGCGGTGCCGACCAGGACACCCGGGTCGGTGAGCTTGGCGGTCTCCTCCACCTCGGCGCCGGCGTACCAGGGCGGCCGCACCTGTGCCAGCCCGAAGTCCAGCACCTTGGCGCTCGCTTCGGCGTCGAGGGCGACGTTCGCGGGCTTGAGATCGCGGTGGACGACGCCGCGCGCGTGCGCTGCTCCGAGCGCTTGGGCCACCTGAAGGGCGATGCGCACTGCCTCTTTCACCGACAACGGGCCCTGCTTCAGACGCTCGGTGAGGGTGTCGCCCTCCACCAGCTCCATGACGATCACCCAGATCCGCCCCCCGGACCGGTCTGGCAGCGCCACCTCGGCCAGCTCGAAGATCTGCGCTACGTGGGCGTGGTTGAGCGCCGCGAGCGCCCGCGCCTCGCCCTCGAACCGGCTCACGTAATCGGGGTCGTCGGCGAGCCGCTCGGGGAGCACCTTGAGCGCTACCTCGCGCCCGAGCGTGAGGTCGCGTGCCCGCCACACCTCACCCATGCCGCCCCGCCCGAGCAGCCCGACGAGCTCGAAATGCCCGATGATCCGCCCTGCTTCCATCGACGTCCCGACCCCATTGTACGTGCGGTTGCTGGCGCCCTGCCGCGTTGCCGGTCGACGGTGGGTCCGACTCGCTGCGTCACACCGCGCATTGACTTCCACAGCCGACGATGGCCAAATCTACAGGGACCGCGCATGACCGCCCGCCGTTTCGAGCAGAGTCAGCCATATTGGCGCCGCTTCACCTGGGTCGACGGGGCGATCCTCGTTGCTTTGGCTGGGGCGTTCTACATCGGCCTCCACCTCGGGCGGGAAGCGCCCTCCGTCCTTCCGGGGCCGGAGATCTCGCTCGCTCCAGCGATGCTGCCGTGGTACGCCTTGCGCTCGATCGGTCGGATGGCTGCCGCATACGCTCTGTCGATGGGGTTCTCGCTTCTGTACGGCGGGTGGGCGGCGCGTTCCCGCTCCGCCGAGCGGATCCTCCTGCCGCTCCTCGACGTGCTGCAGAGCGTGCCGATTCTCTCGTTCCTCCCGGTGGTGCTGCTGTCGTTGGCTGCCCTGCTGCCACTGCGCTGGGCCGTGGAGCTGGCCGCCGTTGTGCTGATCTTCACCAGCCAGGCGTGGAACTTGACGTTCTGCTGGTACCAGTCACTGCGCACCATCCCCAAGGAGCTACACGAAGCCGCGACCGTGTTCCGGCTCAGCCGGTCGCAGCGCCTGCGCTCGCTCGAGCTGCCGTTCGCTGCCATCCCGCTCGTTTGGAACAGCGTCATGAGCTGGGCCGGTGGCTGGTTTTTCCTGATGGCGGCCGAGATCTTCACCGTCGGCTCGCGCGATTTTCGCCTGCCGGGGCTCGGAAGCTACCTGCACGAAGCCGCACAGCGCGGGGACGGGCACGCGATCTGGCAGGGCATCGCGACCCTCGTCATCGTCATCGTGGCGCTCGATCAGCTGGTGTGGCGGCCGCTGCTCGCCTGGACCGAGCGTTTCAAGCTCGAGATGGTGCGCAGCGGCGCACCAACGCGGTCCTGGGTTCTCGAGGGGTTGCGGGCTTCGGCGCTCGTGCGGCTTGCCAAGCGCGCCACCTCGCGGCTTTTCGACGTCTTCGACCGCGGACCCTCGGACCCCTGGGAGCCACACCCGCCCGGACCCATGCTCAAGCTCCTGAGGTGGGGTGTCACGGTGGTCGTGGTGCTCGTCCTCGCCTGGGGCGCTTCCCGGGCCATGCACCTCCTGGCCCAGGTCCCGGGCACCGAGTGGGTAGCGATCGCCGGCGGCGTGGCCGCGACCCTCGCACGCGTCACCGCGGCACTCGCGGTCGCGGTGCTGTGGACCATCCCGGTCGGGGTGGCCATCGGTACCAAGCCGCGGGTAGCGGCGTGGCTGCAGCCGGTGGTGCAGGTCACAGCTTCCGTCCCGGCCACGGCGCTGTTTCCGATTGTGCTCGCAGCACTGGCCCAGCGGCCCGGTGGCCTCGAGGTCGCCGCCGTGCTGCTGATGCTGCTCGGCACCCAGTGGTACGTCCTGTTCAACGTCATCGGCGGCGCTGCGGCGATCCCCCAGGACCTGCGCTACACCTCCGACCTCCTGGGACTCGACCGCCTTCAGCGCTGGCGCACCCTCGTGCTCCCGGCGTTGGCGCCGTTCCTCGTCACCGGGGCCATCACCGCCTCAGGCGGGGCGTGGAACGCCTCGGTAGTCGCCGAGCACGCCACCTTCGGCACCACCGTCATCGCCGTACGCGGCATCGGCGCGCTCATCGCCCAGGCTACCGCGAACGGAGACTACCCCCTATTGCTGGCCGCCACCCTCGCCATGGTGCTGGCGGTGGTGCTCATCAACCGCCTGCTCTGGCGTCGGCTCTACCGGCTCGCCGAGCAGCGTTTCCGTCTGGAGTGATCATGGCCTCACCACCCCTCGTCGAGCTGCGAGGCATCACCCAGGAGTACACTACGGGCAGGCGCGTGCACGTGGCGGTAGAGGCCGTCCACCTGCAGGTCCGGGAAGGCGAGTTCATGGCGTTGCTGGGCCCGTCCGGGTGCGGGAAAAGCACGCTGCTGCGCATCATCACCGGCCTTCAGGTCCCGAGCCGCGGCGAGGTGGTGTACAGGGGCGCCCCGTTTTCCGGCGTCAACCCCCACGCTACCATCGTCTTCCAAACGTTCGCCTTGTTTCCCTGGCTGACCGTACAGGAGAACGTGGAGCTCGCGCTCAAGGCTCGCGGCGTGCCGCCCAAGCTGCGCACCCTGCGCGCTGTCGAGCTCCTCGACCGGGTCGGCCTCGACGGCTTCGAGACCGCGTACCCGCGCGAGCTGTCGGGCGGGATGCGCCAGAAGGTCGGCTTCGCCCGCGCCATGGCGGTGGAGCCGGAGCTTCTGTGCCTCGACGAGCCGTTCTCCGCCCTCGACGTGCTCTCGGCCGGAGCGCTGCGCGGCGAGCTGCTCGAGCTGTGGCTCGGAGGCAAGATCCCTACACGTGCCATTCTTCTCGTTACGCACAATATCGAGGAGGCGGTGCTGATGGCCGACCGACTGCTGGTGATGGCCACCGAACCGGGACGCGTCGCGGCCGAGATCACCGTCGACTTGCCCCACCCGCGCGACCACAAGGCGGCGGCGTTCACCGCTCTCGTCGACCGCGTCTACGCCACGCTCGCCGGCCAGACGCGGGAGGAGCCCGAGGAGCTGGGCAGCGCCCCCGGCGAGCCCGGACGCACCCGGCGGTTACCCCACGTCGCCATCGCCGACCTCTCGGGGCTGCTCGAGCACCTCTCCGCGGCGCCGGGCGACCGCGCCGACCTCTACCAGCTCGCCGCCGACCTCAAGCTGGATGCGGACCACCTCATCGAGCTCACCGAGTCCTCGGAGCTTTTCGGGTTCGCTACCATTCGCGACGGCGCCATCACCCTCACCTCGCTCGGGGAGACGTTCGCCGAGGCCAGCATCCTGGCCCGCAAGGAGATCTTCGCCACCCGGATGCGTCGGCTGCCGCTCGTCCGTTGGCTCGTCGCGATGCTGGGCGCCGCCGAGCGCCGGTCGCTTCGTCACGATGTGGTGCTGGCCGCCCTCGAGCTCGAGTTCCCGCCCGAGGAGGCGGCACGCCAGCTCGACGCCCTCGTCAACTGGGGTCGGTACGCCGAGATCCTCGCCTACGATCAGAGCACCACCGCGATTTACCTCGAGTCGCGGGCGGCCTAGTCTCGATGCGCGCTCACCTCGCGATCGCTGCCGCTGCTTTCGCCACCTGGGTGGCCGCTTCCGACGTGGCCACCCCGCCCGGCGCGGCACTGCCGTGGCGCGAGCTGGTGCTGGAAGGCCGGAAGCTCGGCCTCGACGCCGCGATCCACCTCCACGCGTCGCTCCAGCCCACCACGGACGCGGCTGGAGAGTGGCTGCCGGCCGGGGCAACCGGCGGTGTCAGGCCGGCGGGGACACAGGTCCTGCTGTTCGAGAGCCGCACCGCGTTTGCCGGGCGGGTGCTCAACGAGCGGCTGTGGCTCGACCCCGCAAGCCGAGCGGCGATCCAGATCGACGACACCGAGACCGGCGCCCGAGACCACCGGCGGGTGTACCGCCTGCTCACCGGCGGGTTCATCTACGAGCAGCGCCTGCCCGGGCACGGCGAGGAGGGCAGGGACCCGGCAACCTGGACCGACGTCCAGCGCAGTGTCGTGCGGTACCCCGGGGCGACTCCGGCCACCGCCGTGGTCACCGGGGCGCTCGCACTGCTCGGCTCCGACCTCGTGGCCACGTTGCGCGCGCCCGGCGACCGGGTGTCCTGTCTGGTGCTGGTGCAAAGCCAGCTCGAAGCGGTGACCGTCGCGGCCGTCGCGGCGTCGCCTTACTCTGCCGCGTTCGTCGAGCATCGTGGCGATGGTGACCACCCGGTCTCGGGCCCGCTCGACACCCTGACGCTGGAGCTCGTGAGCCGGCCGGTCGACGAGAACGCCCCGGGCTCGTTCCGCCTCTTCGGGCTCGAGCACGGCATCCAGGTGGTCTGGGAGCCCCACCGGCGGGTGCCGCTGCGGATCTCCGGACAGGTCCGCCTGCTGGGGCAGATCGTGATCAACTTGGAGGAGATCCGGTACTGACGGCCTTCAGGATCCGCTCGGCGATCTCCTGGTACTTCCCCCCGAAATGGTGTCCGCCCGGCATCGTCACGACCGCCGTGGGCGGCGCGAGATCCCGGCACAGGGTGTCGGTCTCGTCCTCGCCGAAAAAACACAGCACCGGCACACCGAGCGCGGCCAGGCGCCGGGCCTCCGGCGCCGTCTCGAACCCGCTGTCGCCGCCGCCCACCCAGTCGGTGACGTGAAACTCGAGCTCGACCCGGTGGGAGGGTCCCAGCATCGCGAGGCCGACGAGGCACCGGCGCAGGTCGTCCGGCAGGCGGTTGGCCACCAGCGGCAGCACGTCGGCGCCCCGCGAGTAGCCGGCCAGCAGCAGGCGGCCACGCTGCCACGTCGCGAGGTAGTGGCGCGCGACGCGAGCGACGTCCGCGGCGGCCTGCTCGGGCGTGCGCCTGGTCCAGAAGTAGCGCAACGAGTCGAGCCCGGCCACGGCCACGCCCTGGCGCGCGAGCGCCTCGGCCACCTCGCGGTCGATCCCAGCCCATCCACCGTCGCCGGAGAGAAACACCGCCAACGTGTCGCCGGCTTTCTCCGCCGGCACCTCGACGACCGGCAGATCCGCCACAGGGACGTTGCCCGCGCCTTCCGGCGCCGCGGTCGCGGTCGCCCGGGGTACAGGCGGCGTCACCATCTTCTGGAAGACCTGGCGAAACTGCGGCAGCCAGTTGCGGGGCACCGAGTAGCCGTGCCCGACCTTCGGCAGCACGACCACCTCGCTGCCCGGGGTCTTGGCCACGAAGTCCTCCGTCTGCGAGGGGTCACAGACCTGGTCGATCGTGCCCTGCAGCGCCACCCACGGTGCGGCGAGGCCGCGCGCGGGGAGGAACACGACCCCCTTGCCCTTCGGCCCCGCCGTCCACTCCAGGCCGCTACCCTTGCACATCGGCTTGACGAGCGGTAGGTCGGGGCAGAACCCGAGCGAGATCGCGCCGCGGAAGGTGTTGGGCGGGGCCTGCACGAGCACGGCGTAGACCAGCGTCGCACCCGAGGAGTAGCCGACCATCACCGGCGAGAGGTACGCCGGCAGGTCCAGCTTCTTCTGGACGAACTGGGACAGCGCCTCGAAGTCGGCCGCCGCGTACGAGCACTTCTCCTCGCCCCTGGCGAGCTGACCCAGGTAGTGGACGATGTCCACCCCAACGACCAGCGCCCCGAGCTCCTGGAGGTCGCGCGCCATGTCGATGACCCCGGCGTTCCAACCGCCGTCGCCGGAAACGAACAGCACCACCGTGGTCGGCGGCTTGGCGGGCCGGTAGAGGTGCACCGTCCCGAACCGCCCGAGCTCGAGGGTCGGCTCCTCGGCCCACACTCCGACTGCCGCCAGCACCACCAGCACCGCCACGCACATTCGTTTCATTTCCGCACCACCCCCGACAGCCCGCCCGAGACCAGCGCCGCGACATCGGCGAGCGCCGAGGGCAGCGCCAGGCCGCCCGGCACCGCCAGGTACCGCGGCGTCCACTCGGGGTTGAACTTCTCCTTGAACTGATTCAATCCGCGAAAGTTGTAGAACGCTTCACCGTGCCGGAAGAGCATCCCGCCGACGCGGTGCCAAAGCGGCGCCAGCGCCCGGCTCTCGAGCCCCTTGAACGGCACCATCCCGAGGTTGAAGCGGGCGAACCCCTGTTCGGCGCCCCACTGCATGAGCTTGACGAACAGGTAGTCCATGACCCCGCGCGCCGCCTCCGGCCGGTGGCGCATGAGGTCCAGCGACAGCTCCTCGCGCGCGCCGGTCCAGACGTTGGCGAACGCCACCAGCCGTCCCTCGGCGCGCACCAGCGCAAGCGGGAACTCCCGCAGGTAGCCGGGGTCGAACAACCCGAGCGAGAAGCGCTTCTCACGCGTCGCCTTGAGCTCGAGCCAGCTGTCCGAGATCTCCTCGAGCTCGGGGAGGAGGCTCGGCACCGCCTCTTGGGGCGCGATCTCGAACGAGAGCCCCTCCTTTTCGAGGCGCCGCACGACGTAGCGCAGCGGCTTCCGCTCGTGCCCGTCGAGTGCGAAGCCGGCCAGAGGCACCACGGCCTCCTCACCGAGCTTGAGGAGCGCGAGGCCGAGGTCGAGGTAGAGGTAGAGGTTCTCGCGGCCGACCTCATAGAACACCGCGCGACAGCCGTGCCGGTGGCTCTCCTCGCGGAAGCGCCAGACCAGGCCCGCGTGTTCCGCGGCTGGGCCCACCGGGTCGCCCATCGCCACCCAGCTCCGTCCCGCCACCGCGTACATGACAAACGCCGTCCGGGCCTCGTTGAGCATCACCGCCTTGTCGCCCAGCAGCACGAGGTTCGCTGTGCTGCTCGGGGAGGCAGCGAGGATGGCCCGCACCGGGTCGTCGGCGGCGATCGGCGAGACCTCGACCCGTGGCCGCACCGTCCGGAACAACCGAGCCAACCCGAAGGCGAAGGCGGCGCCCACGACGCCCACCGTGGCGCGCAGGTAGCGCGGCGCGTCAGCGTGAAACGCGAACCGCCACCAGAGGTCGCCGGAGAACTCGACATGGCGGTACGCGAACAGCCCCAGCCAGGTCGTGGTGGCGACCACCAGCACTGCGGCCGTCACCCACCCGGCCGAGAGCGGCTCCGCGAGCAGTGAGGCCCGGCGGTAGAAATAGCGCCGGCTCGGCAGCAGCGCCAGGAAGAACACCCCAAGGATCGTCGCCTCCTCCCAGTCGAGCCCCTTGGCCAGCGAGAAGACGGCACCGGCCGCGAGCAACGCCAGCGAGGCCACCCAGGCGACGTCCACCCGCCGGTACACCGCCCACGCCAGCACGAGGAGCGCGAACCCCGAGAGGCTCGCCAAAAAGTGCGAGAGCTCGAGCGCCGGCAGCGGCAGCAGGTCGCGCAGCACCGCCATGCGCCCGTGCACCGCGGGGAGCGCGCCCGAGACCAGGAG
Organism: Holophagae bacterium; assembly: GCA_012516935.1. GTDB lineage: Bacteria > Acidobacteriota > Thermoanaerobaculia > Thermoanaerobaculales > Thermoanaerobaculaceae > JAAYVZ01. The sequence continues at coordinate 4,197 of JAAYVZ010000132.1, read as the reverse complement.
CACCACCCCGGCCGCAAACGTCGACACGGCAAGCAGCGGCGGCCCGAGCGGCGTCACCAGCCGCGACACGGCCCGCGTCACGCGCGACACCGCCTCCCGGCGCTGCCGCAGCTCGAAGCTGCCGAGGAGCGCCGACGCCACACCGAGCGGGAGTAGGTAGTAGACGACACGGTATGCCACCAGGCACCCCAGGGTCTGCTCGGAGGGCAGCCACGGCGCCAGCGAGAGCACCAGCACCGACTCGAACACCCCCAACCCACCCGGCACCTGACTCACCAGACCCGTCACCTGGGCGAGCAGGAACAGCGGCAGGAAGTGGGCGAGCGACAGCGGCACGTCTCGCGGCAGAAGCAGGAAGAGCGCCGTCCCGGCGAGCCCCCAGTCGAGCGCCCCGGCGCCCACCTGCAGCGCCGCCAGCCGCCAGGTCGGGAGGGGCACGGTGACCCCTCGCACCGAGACCGAGCGGCGGGTCGTCACCAGCACCAGGTACGCCACCACGAGACCAGCGAAGACGACGCCGAGGCCGCGCATGCCGATGGGCAGCGAGAGCCCCTTCTCGAGCCCTGCCGGCTCCACCAGCAGACCCACGCCCGCGAGCGTGAGAAACCCGAGCCACACGGTGGCACTGCAGAACGTGTTGAGGGTCGCGATCTGCTTCGCCGTCATCCCCGAGTCGCCGTACAGCCGCAGGCGCACCGAGGCGCCGGTGAACAGCGAGTGCCCGACGTTATTGGAGAGCGACACGCCGATGAACGACCCGAGGGCAACCCGCCGGTAGGGCATAGCCGTGCCGAGGTAGCGCAGCGCCAGGAAGTCATAGGTGGTCTGCAGCCCGTACGAGGTGAGGGCGACGAGCGCCACGAACGTGAAACGCCAAGCCCCGATCGCCCGCAGCTGGGCCAGCACCTGGTGGAAGTGGAGCGCCTTGAGCTCGCGGTCGATGACGAGGATCGCCGCCACGAACAGCACCGGTCCCAGCACCGCCGGCACCTTCCGAAGGAGCTTTCCCGCCGTTTCAGCGCTCACCCGGCCACCTCCACCACCTTTCGCCGGCCCGCCGTCAATCCTACCGCGGCCGAGCGGGGGGGTGGAGGCCGCCGCCCCGCGGGAGCGTTGGGCGGAGACGAGCCGGATCTTGCGACGCGGCTCAGTCCCGCGGTGGCGCGAGCGGGCCGGCAATCCGGCCGTACGGTACCGACAGGTAGCGGCCACGGCCCACGCGCCGTAGCACCGGCAGCTCAGGCCAGACCGCGGCGCCGCCGGTGCCAGCGGCGCCTTCGAATCCGTAGGCCCACAACGGCAGCGGGTCGGCCGCCAGCGCCGTCAGGTCCGAGCGCGTCCTCACCTTGACCCGCGGGACGTCGGCAAAAAGCGTCTCGGCGAAGACGAACAGGTCCGAGCGGTACGCCACCCGGAACGGCGCCGGGCCAGCGGTAGCGCGGATCGCGCGGGCCGCCACGACCGGCGGCGACGGTCGCGTGTGCACGAGCCGAATGGCGGGCCAAACCGGCACCGCCAGACACGCCACCAGCACCCCCGTCATCACGGGTGCCCGCCCCGGCATGACCGACCGTTCGGTGCGAGTCAGTGCGACCGCCCCCAGCACCGCCCACGCCGGCAGCACCGGCAGGGCGTAGCGCCCCATCGTCGCCGGGTCGAGCATCACGAGCGCGGCCAGCGTGTACGGTGCGAACGCCGCAACGAGCCACGCCAACTCCCGCCGCCGGCGGTCCCGCCACAGGATCACCGCACCCGCCAGCGCCAGGGCGTGGCCAAGCGCGGCGAGCGCTGGGTACGCCCAGAGGTCCACCCCGAATCGCCGCAGCCGGGTCGCCACGTCGAACGAGTGGGCGGCGAGCGAGTCGACGCCGACGACGAACCGCGTCTGATACCGCAGCCCCTGCCAGAGCACACCGAGATCGTGCGAGGCCAGTACCACCGGCGCGACGAGGCACGCCGCCAGGCTTGCTACCGCTGCCCCGAGGCCGACGAGCACGTGCCGCCGCGGCGATCTCCAGGCCGCCAGGCCGAGCGGTCCGAGCCCGATCAGCGCGGCCTGAGGCCGGATGCCGCAGGTGACGCCGAACGCCAGTGCAGCCAGCCACAGCAGGCCGGGCCTGCGTCGCGCCGAAAGCGCGAGCCACGCAGCGCCGAGCCCGGCGGCGAGCCCGGCCGGATCGGAGAGCGGCACGCCGGCGTGCAACCAGACGGCGGGGAAGAACCCGAACGTGGCCGCTGCCGTGGCCGCCACGCGGACATCACCGAGCAGCTCGCGGACGAGGAGGAAAACGAAGGCGAGCGCCGCGCCCGAAGCAGCGGCCGCGAGCAGCGTCAGCGCCGCGGTGTCGTCGGGCACCAGGAGCCGGACGAGCCGGCCGAGCCCCACGTACAACGGGTAGTAGGGCGGGTGCGGCACCCTGGCGTCCGGGGAGAAGACGTGCAGCGACACCCCGAACACGACGTCGTCCCACTCCCACACCGTCGCCTGGCGGGCGAGGAACCGGCTCGTTATCATCACCAGGCCGAGCGCCGACCACCCACACGCCCGCACGAGCCTGCCCACGCCAGCCACACCGAGCATACGGACGAGGGGTGTCACGCGTTGTCCGGGGCCTGGGGTCCGGGGGCCGTGGCTGGTGACTGGTGACTTCAGACTGGCAAGCCTGACCTCCGCGTGCTCGACTCGCCAATGGCTGCGTGGGCGGGCGGGACGAGGGCACGACCACGTCCACGTCCAGGTTGTTGGTGGGGCGGGCGGGCGGCACGGATCGGTGGCGGCGCAGCGGCACCGGGTCGTCGCTCATGACCCGGACCAAGACCTCCATCGGGGAGCTGCCGGCGATCGGCGGCTGCCCGCCGCTGACCTGGCGGCGTTCGGCGAGGCGGTTGGCTATTGCTGGCACGCCGCTTCCGGGCAACGGTTGCGCTCGGGGCTCGACCCATCGTCGTCGAGGGGCGGAGCGGGTGAGGCCACCGTCCTCGAGGACCGGCGCGGCTTTGCTATCGTGCGGGGGTGAGCCGGAACGTCCGTCTGGGCATCGCGGTGGCCATCGTCGTGGCGACGGTGGCGGCGTACCTGCCGGCGCTGAGGGCCGGCTTCGTGTGGAACGACGACACGTACCTGTCGGAAAACCCGACCCTCCAGGCGCCCAACGCACTCTCGCTCATCTGGACCGAGCCGAGGGCGAGCGAGCAGTACTACCCGCTGGTGTTCACGACGTTCTGGCTCGAGAAACAGCTTTGGGGGCTGCAACCGTTCGGCTACCACCTCGTCAACGTGCTGCTGCACGCCGCTTCGGCGCTGCTGCTGTGGTGGCTGCTGCACCGCCTCGGCCTCCCGGCAGGGTGGCTCGCGGCGGCGCTGTTCGCCCTCCACCCGGTGTGCGTGGAGTCGGTGGCCTGGGTCACCGAGCGCAAGAACACGCTCTCGTTGCTCCTGACGCTGCTCGCGGCCCACGCCTACCTCGCCTCGCGGGCGGCGCTCGGGCCGGCGGCGCCGGCACGCAAGGGCAGGAAGGGCCAGGCTGTCGTCGTGCCGTGGCACCGCCGAGCGAGCACGCTGTACGCCGCAGCGCTGGTCTCGTTCACCCTCGCGCTTTTCGCCAAGACCACGGCCAGCCTGCTGCCGGCGGTCCTGCTCCTGATCGCCTGGTGGCGGAACGGGCGGGTGCGGCGCGAGGACCTGCAGCCGCTGATCCTTTTCTTCCTCGTCGGCGCGGCGCTGGCGTACCACACCGCGCACCTCGAGCGGACGATGGTGCGCGCCGAAGGCAGCGAGTGGGCGCTCGGCCTTCTCGGCCGCGTCGTGCTGGCGGGCCGCGTCTTCTGGTTCTACATCGGCAAGCTCGCGTGGCCCACCGACCTGATGTTCGTCTACCCGCGCTGGGTCGCAAACCCCGCCGTGTGGTGGCAGTGGCTGCCGGCCGCTGGCGCCCTCGGACTGGTCGCCGCGCTCTGGCTCGGGCGAAAACGGCTCGGCCGCGGGCCGCTGACCGGGGCGTTGCTGCTCGGCGGCCTGGTGTTCCCGGCGATGGGGTTTTTCAACGTGTACGCCATGCGCTACTCGTACGTGGCGGACCACTTCGCCTACCAGGCGGTGGCTGCCGGGTGCGCGCTCGTCGCCTGCGGGATCGCGTCATGGCTGCCGGCCGGGCGGCCACGGCTCGCGCGGGCGCTGGCCGTCGCCGGTCTTGGCGT
>JAAYVZ010000131.1 GCA_012516935.1 Holophagae bacterium | reverse complement strand
CCACCCCCCTCCCGCAGGATTCCCACAGATTCCACAGCCCCGACGACTCCTACACAACGATCTCCTCGCTCACTTCGCGTAGATTTTTCATGAGGCAACGATTACTCTCTCGCGTAGATTCTTACGTGAGGCAACAGGGGGTTCGGTGATGCGCCGATGGTGGGGATGTGAGGCCGGCTGGTCGCGGTGAGGGGTGATTTGAGCAGGTGCCGGTGCGCCTTTACAGGCACGAGCCCGGCGTGATCATCGGGCGGGAGCGTGACCGAGGCGTGGACCGAAAAGCCCGAGTGCCGCCACGACAGCAGCAGCCGCGTGCGCTCCTCCGACAGCCACCCCTCCCCTTGCAGGAAGCAAGCTCGAGAGAAATGCTGTCAACGCTCAGGCGATGCAAATACGGTTGCGGCCCTGCTCTTTCGCCTTGTAAACAGCACTATCAGCGCGGGCAATCAAAGCCTCCAGGCTGTCCCCGGGGCCGGCCCAGACGGAAAGGCCAATACTGACTTGGCAGGCCAAGGGGTGAGCGTCATTAGTCAAGCCATGAATGCGCTGGGCGACATGTGTGGCTGTAGCCTGGTCAGTATCCGGCAGCATGGCCATGAATTCTTCTCCACCGTAACGTCCAACGTAATCGGTTTCACGCAGGTGTCCTTGCAGGTTTTTGGCGAAATGGATCAAAACCTTGTCACCAAATTGATGCCCCTTGGTGTCATTGATGGTTTTGAAGTGATCCAGGTCCAGAATCATCAGGGCTGGACCGCTGCCGCTGCGCTTGGCGCGAGCGATTTCGCTCTCCATACGTCCAAACAGAGCGCGACGATTGAGTAATTGCGTCAAATAATCGTGTTGCGCCAGATTGTTCAGATCCATCACGAGCCTGTCTGTCGCCATGAGCACGGCGCCGAAGATGAAAACGAAGTGCGAAACAGACTGAGCGCCGGCATAGACTGTCTGCATGAGCGTCGGCTCAAAGATCAATCCTCCCGCGCTTCTTGCCGAGATCGTGATCATGCGCATGAGCGCGACTGCAATCAGCAGTACCATAAACGCTTCTACCAGACGCACGGGCAAACGCCTTCCTTCGCGCTGCAGCAGCATCAGCAGATTGACCGAATAGATGACTATCTGAGTTCCGGTAAAGAGAATCGTTCGAATTACATAACTCGGTGTTACATAGGTCCACCAGGCCATACCGAAGGTAAACAGAATCAAAAGGATAAGCCAGGACCGCCAGCGGACAGGTAGCTCGTAATACTTCCTACATCCAACGTAATACAGAATTGCACCACCGATCAGCAGGATATTGGGTGGCATCAAGGCGATAGAATTCGGTAACCATAAATCGCGGCCGCTGAAAAGAAAGGCACCGATGGTAAAAAGCGCTCCGGCCGCTGCCCAGCTACCATGCCCGCTGACACGCAGCGGATAGTGGCGCCGTATGTAGTCGAGCACCAGTGCCATCACTGCGGTTGAGACTGTGAGCGCGACAACGATGCTGCGGGGATCCAAGATGCTCATTATTTGGTTCCTTGTTGTCTCAAATGAATCACCTTTCCTTCCATCAAGATAATATAGCCTAGCAAGTGCAATTTGTGCGCAATGCCTGACCTCAATTTGCACGTGGAGGCGCAGACCGTCGACAACCTCTACCTGGCGATGGAATTCGACCTCGCGATCGTGCCCGTGATCTACAAGATCGACCTGCCCTCGGCGGACGTCGAGCGGGTGATGGAGGGGATCGACCGCGACCTCGCCCTCAATCCGTTCGAGGCGATCCCGGTCTCCGCCAAGCTGGGCACCGGTATCGACGACCTACTGGAGGCGATCGTCCGCACGCTGCCGCCGCCGCAGGCGACGGCTCCCACGAGCAGCAGCGGCCGACGGGAAGAAACCTCATCGGGCCCACGACGTAAGTCCTCTCAGGAGGAACCGAATGCACCTCTCGCTCCGCAGCCTGACCAAACGGTACGCCGGCGGGCATCTGGCGCTGACCGATTTCTCCACCGAGATCGGCCCCGGCATCCTCGGCCTGCTCGGCCCGAACGGCGCCGGCAAGTCCACGCTCATGCGGATCCTCGCCACGATCAGCCGGCCAAGCAGTGGCTCGGTGTGCGCCGATGGTGTCGACCTCGTCCAGTCCCCGGATCACGTCCGCCGCACCCTCGGCTACCTGCCCCAGGAGTTCGGTGTCTACGACAACCTCTCGGCGGTGGAGTTCCTTCGCTACCTCGCCGCGCTCAAGGGCCTCGACGGCGGCACGGCCCGGGCGCGGATCGCAGCGCTCCTCGCCGAGCTGAACCTGACGGCGGTGCAGAACCGGGCGATCGCGACCTATTCGGGAGGGATGCGGCAGCGGCTCGGGATCGCGCAGGCGCTGCTGAACGAGCCCCGGCTCCTCATCCTCGACGAGCCCACCGCCGGCCTCGATCCGCAGGAGCGGGTGCGCTTTCGCAACCTCCTCACCCACCTCGCCGGCGAGAGCACGGTACTGCTCTCCTCGCACATCGTGTCGGATGTCGAGACGATCGCTACCGAAATCGTGATCATGCTTGCGGGACGCCTCATCGCCCGGGGGACTCCGGAGAGCCTCTGCGCCACCGCCGCGGACCGCGTCTTCTCCTGCCAGGTCGCGGCCGAGGAGCTCGCCGAGGTCAAGCGGCGCCAGCTCGTGAGCCGGGTCGCCGGGGCGGACGGCGGCTGGACGGTGCGCTACCTGGTGCCGGCGGGGGGCACGCCGGAGCCTGGTTCGACGGCCACCCCGGCAACGCTCGAAGACGCCTATCTCCTCCTCACGGTGCCCGAGGGATGAGTTCTTTCACCGGCACACTCCGGGCCGTCGCGGCCATCGCGCTCGCCGATTTCCGGCAGCGCGCCCGTTCGCACTCGTTCCTGATCATCCTCGCCCTGACCGTCCTCGCTTCCTGGCACCTCGTGCCGCCAGCCGGCGCGACGGCGGCGCCGATCCGGATCGGCGGCTTCCGCGCCCTGAACACCGCCGCCGGGATCGGTGCTTCGGTGGCCCTCCTCTGCGCCCTCTGGCTCTTCTTTGCCGGCTTCTACCTGGTCGGCAACACGATCCGCCGTGACATGGCGACGGGCGTGGGCGAGATCCTCGCCACCACCCGGGTCGGCAAGGGGGCATATCTGTTCGGCAAGGCCCTCTCGAACCTCGCCGTGCTGTTCGCCATCCTCGTCGTGGTGAGCCTCACGCTCGTGCTGCTCCTGTTCGTCAAAGGGGAGGCCGGAGAGAGCGGCGTCGGCGGGGGGCTCGGCGCGCTCCTCCTCCCGCTCTGGCTGCTCGTACCCCCGTCGCTCACGCTCGTGGCCGCCCTCGCGGTGGCCGCCGAGATCCACCTCCGGCGCGGGCGGATGCTCGTCCACGCCGCGCACTTCGTGCTCTGGATCGGGTTCATGACGTTCCCGTTCGCCGTCTTCCAGAACGCGTCCCCGAGCTCCGCCGGCTCGCAGATCTCTGACCTCCTCGCCCTCGGCACGGTGGCCACCGCGTTCGAAGCCGACCTGCCCACCGTCGCCTCCGCCGGCGAGCCGCCCACCCAGCAGGTCACCTTCCCGTTTCCCGAGACGACCCGGACCTTCGAGTTCCGCGGTTTCCGGAACCCTCTCCCGGCCTGGCTCTGGCGCTTCGTCTGGGTGGGGATCGCGGCGCTGCTCGTCACGCTCGCGGCGATCTCGTTCCACCGCTTCGACCCGGAGCGGGCCGGCCCCGCACACCGGCCGCGGCCGGGCCCCGCCGAGACGCTCGCGGCCCCCGTTTCCCGGTGGGCGCTCGCGGACCTCGCCCCCGGCTCGCCCCTCCTGACCCGGCTCGGCACGGAGCTGCAGCTGATGCTCCATGGGCGCTCACGCCGCTGGTGGCTGGTGAGCGCCGGCCTCCTGCTGGCTAGCGCTCTCGCCCCCCTCCCCGCCGCCCACCGTTTCCTGCTGCCGGTGCTCTGGCTCTGGCAGCTTCCGGTCCTCGCCCCGCTCGGGGCGCGGGAGATCGTCGCCCGCACCAGCGAGATCGTCT
>JAAYVZ010000130.1 GCA_012516935.1 Holophagae bacterium | reverse complement strand
TCCCAATCCTTGATCAACTCGAAGAAGTCGCGCGCACAGGGCGTGGAACTCGAAGCGCGCTACGTGCCGGTCAAGGGCCTCGACCTCATCGCCAGCGGGTCGCGAGGCCAGCAGTCGCCGGATGGCCGCGAGGTCGCGCCGTCGGCCACCTGGGGCCCCGCCGCCACGCTCTCGTACCTGCTGCTCGATTTCGGCGGGCGCGCAGCCAACGCGGCCGATGCCCACCATGCCCTGCTCGCCGCCGACTGGAGCCACGAGGCGACGATCCAGAGCACCGTCCTGGCGGTGCAGGAGACGTACTTCTCGTACCAGAACGCCAAGGCTCAGACCGAGGCCGCCCGGGCGGCGGTGAAGCAGGCCGAAACGGCGCTCGAGGTGGCGGCGGGCCGCCACGACGTCGGAGTGGCGACAATCGCGGACGTGCTACAGGCGCGCACTGCGCTCTCACAAGCGCGCTTCAATCTGGCCGCGGCCGAGGGTCAGGTGCTGACGCTGCGGGGAGCGCTCGCCACCGCTATGGGTCTGCCCGCCGACCTGCCGTTCGATGTCGGCTCCCTGCCAGGTGAACCACCGTTGGATACGGTCTCGAGCGCGGTGGAGCCGCTCATCACCCAGGCGCTCCGTCGGCGGCCCGACCTCAACGCCAGCCGCGAGCAGGCAGCCAAGGCCGCGGCCAAGGTCCGTTCGGTGCGCTCCGAGGGGCTGCCGGTCATCTCGCTGACGGCCAGCGCCAACCGCACCTTCTACGAGCCGGTGCTCTATGACCATGGGCGTGATAACTGGACAGCGCGTGTGCTGGTCAGCTACCCGCTGTTTGCGGGTTTCGAGAACACCCAAAACCTCCGGAAGGCGAGCGAGGACGAGGCAGCGGCTCAGGCTCAGAGCGAGGGGCTCGAGCAGCAAATCGTGCTTCAAGTGTGGACGGCCTACTACCGCCTGCGCACCGCGGTGGAGCAAGTGCGCGCCGCGCGCGATCTTTTGGCATCGGCCGAGCAGTCCGAGCAGGTTGCACTCGGACGCTACAAGGAAGGGGTTGGGAGCATCCTCGACCTGCTGACGGCGGAGACCGCGCTGGCCCGCGCCCGCGCCCAGGAGATCCAGGCTCGAGCCGACTACTTCATCGCCGGCGCCCGCCTTACCCATGCGGTCGGCGCCGCCGTCGTCGCCGACACCGCCATCGTGACCGAAGAGAGGCAGCCATGACTTCGTCGTCCCTCCGCCGTGCAATTGCCGTGTTGATGCCGTGCGTCGCCGCCCTGGGTGGCTGTGGCGGTGGCACCTCGATGCCCAGAACCCAGTTGCCCGTGCCCGTCACCGCGGCGCAGGCGGAGGCGCGGACCGTGCCGCTGGCGCTGCGCGCCGTGGGTCACGTCGAGGCGATCGCTTCGGTGGCTATCCGCCCACGGGTGGGCGGTGAGCTGCAGAAGGTCCACTTCGGCGAAGGGCAGCCGGTGACCGCCGGCCAGACGCTGTTCACGATCGACCCCCGCCCGTACCAGGCGGCGCTGCGGGAAGCCGAGGCGCGGCTCGCCCGCGACCGAGCGCTCCTGCACAAGGCGGAGATCGATGTCGTGCGATACGAGGACCTCGCAAGACGAGACTTCGTCACTCGTGAGCAGTTCGACCAGGTCAAGGCGAGCGTCGAGAGCCTGCGGGCGACCGTCGCCGCGGACATCGCGGCGGTCGATAGCGCGAGGCTTCAGCTCGAGTACTGCACGGTGACCTCGCCGGTGACCGGTCGCACGGGCACCCTGGGTGTGAAGACCGGCAACCTCGTCAAGGCCAACGACGACAAGGCCATGGTGACGGTCAACCAGATCCGCCCGATCCACGTCTCCTTCGCGGTGCCGGCGGAGCACCTGGAGGCTTTGCGGGGCAGGGCTGGGGACGGCTTGTTGGTGAACGCCCACCTCCCGGATGCGGAGGGTGCCCCCGAGACCGGGAAGCTGGTGGTGGTCGACAACACGGTCGACGTCGCCACCAGCACCATCCTCCTCAAGGCCGTTTTCCCGAACGAGGGCGAGCGGCTGTGGCCCGGTCAGTTCGTGGATGTGGAGCTGGTGCTGGAGGAGCAGCAGGGGCGTCTGGTGGTCCCGGCGGCGGCCGTGCAGACGGGCCAGAAGGGCACGTATGTCTACGTTGTCGACCCAGAGGGCAAGGCCGAGCAGAGGCCGGTCAAGCTGGCGCGCCAGAACGGACGCTACGCGGTGCTGGACGAGGGAGTGAAGCCGGGAGAGACGGTGGTCACCGATGGCCAGCTCCGGCTGGTGCCGGGGGCGAAGGTGGAGGTGAAGCAAGGCCTGGGCGCCTCCGACCGGGGCCAGTCATGAACCTCTCGGCGCTTTTCATCCGACGGCCGGTCATGACCACGCTGGTCATGCTCGGCATTCTTTTCTTCGGCGGTATGGCCTACACGCTGCTGCCGGTCTCGGACCTACCCAACGTCGACTTCCCGACCATCTCGGTCTCCGCTTCTCTTCCCGGGGCCAGCCCCGAGACCATGGCCGCCTCGGTGGCCACGCCGCTCGAGAAGGAGTTCTCGACCATCGCCGGCATCGACTCGATGTCCTCGACCAACGCTCTGGGGAGCACGCAAATCACGCTGCAGTTCGCACTCGACCGCGACATCGACGCAGCAGCGCAGGACGTGCAAGCCGCAATCGCCCGCGCCAACCGCCAGTTGCCGCAAGACATGCCGTTTCCGCCCACGTACCAGAAAGTGAACCCGGCCGACCAGCCGATCCTGTTTCTCGCTCTGACCTCCCCGGCGTTGCCGATGTACCAGCTTGACGAGTACGGCCAGACGATCGTCGCCCAGCGCATCTCCACCGTCTCGGGCGTGGCCCAGGTGCAGGTCTACGGCTCACAGAAGTACGCCGTGCGCATCCAGCTCGATCCCCGCAAGCTGGCCGCGGCGGGGATCGCGGTCGACGACGTGACGCGGGCGGTGCGGGCCAACAACACCAACCTTCCGACCGGCGTGTTGTGGGGACCCGACAGGGCGTACACGGTGGAAACCAACGGCCAGCTCGACACCGCCGCCGCCTACCGTCCGATCATCGTCGCCTACCGTCAGGGCAAGCCGGTGCGACTCGCCGAGCTGGGGCGGGTGTGGGACAGCGTCGAGAACGACAAGACGGCGGCGTGGTTCGTCGACCAGCGGGCGATCGTGCTGGCGATCCAGCGCCAGCCCGGCACCAACACGGTGGAGGTCACGCGTCGGGTCAAGGAGCTGCTCCCCTCGTTCCGGCAGCAGCTTCCGGCCTCGGTCGACCTGCGCATCCTCTTCGACCGCTCCGAATCGATCCACGAGTCGGTCAACGACGTCAAGATCACGCTCGGCATCACGCTGATCCTGGTGGTGCTGGTGATCTTCCTGTTCCTGCGCAACCTCGGGGCAACCGTCATCCCCTCCCTGGCGATGCCGATGTCGATCGTCGGGACGTTTGCGGCCATGTACCTGCTCGACTTCTCGCTCGACAACCTCTCGCTCATGGCGCTCACCCTTTCGGTCGGTTTCATCGTCGACGACGCCATCGTCATGCTCGAGAACATCGTGCGCCACATGGAGATGGGCAAGAGTCGCTGGCAGGCGGCGTTGGACGGCGCTAAGGAGATCGGGTTCACCATCGTGTCGATGACGATCTCGCTGGCTGTCGTTTTCATCCCGGTGCTGTTCATGGGGGGGATCGTTGGCCGGCTGTTCTCCGAGTTCGCGGTCGTCATCGGGTTGGCGGTCTTGATCTCCGGCTTTGTCTCGCTCTCGCTCACGCCGATGCTGGGGAGCCGCTTTCTGGCGCCGCCCAGGCACGAGGGCCACTCGAAGCTCTACAACCTGTTCGAACGCTTTTTCGCCGGACTGTTGGCGGTGTACGAGAAGGGTCTGGCCTGGTCGCTGCGGCACCGTACGATCACCCTCGCCTACACGGCGCTCATGACTTTGTCGTTGGTGTTCTTCTTCCACTTCATCCCCAAGGGGTTCGTGCCCTCGCAGGACATCGCGATGCTGTTCGGCCAGACGGAGGCAGCCGAGGGGATCTCGTTCCGCGCCATGATGGAACACCAGCAGGCAGCGGCGGCGTTGGTGGCGGCCGATCCGGCGGTGGAGGCATTCATGTCCTCAGCCGGTAGCCGCGGGGCCATGGGTGGTGCCAACACCGGGTTCTTCTTCATCCGCCTCAAGCCCCGCTCCGAGCGCGACGTCACTGCCGACCAAGTGGTCGAGCGGCTGCGCCCGCAGCTAGCAGCGATCCCGGGACTGCGGGCGTTCATCCAGAGCCCACCGGCGCTCCAGGTCGGTGGGCGGATGTCGCGCTCCCAGTACCAGCTCACGCTCGCCTGTCCGGACACTCGCGAGCTCTACGCCGCGGCGCCGGAGCTCGAGGCCAGGATGCGTGCCACGCGGCTGCTGCAGGACGTATCCACCGACCTGTTGCTGAGAAACCCGCAGATCCGGGTCGAGATCGACCGCGACCAGGCGGCCGCACTGGGGATCTCGGCTCAACAGATCGAGGACGCGCTTTACTCGGCGTATGGACAGCGCCAGATCTCGACCATTTTCTCGCCCACCAACCAATACCGGGTACTGATGGAGATGCTGCCGGAGTATCAGTCCGACCCCGAGGACCTACGGCTACTGCACGTACGCTCGTCGCAAGGGCAGCTCGTGCCGCTCGACACGCTGGTGCGCTTCGCGACCAGCGTCGGCCCGCTCTCCGTCAACCACTCGGGACAGCTGCCAGGCGTCACGCTTTCCTTCAACCTCCCACCCGGCGTGGCGCTCTCACAGGCCACGGCGGAGGTCGAGCGACTCGCCCGTGAGACGCTGCCCGCTACCGTGACCTATGCGTTTCAGGGCACCGCACAAGTGTTCCGTTCCTCCCAGCAAGGGCTCGGTCTGCTGCTGCTGGTGGCGATCCTCGTCATCTATCTCGTGCTGGGAATCCTCTACGAGAGCTTCATCCACCCGCTGACGATCCTCTCGGCTCTCCCGCTCGCAGGGCTCGGGGCGCTCGTGACCCTGCTCGTCTTCCGCTCCGACCTCAACATCTACGCTTTCGTGGGTATCATCATGCTGGTCGGCTTGGTGAAGAAGAACGGCATCATGATGGTCGACTTCGCGGTCGAGGCTCAGCGCGCAGGTGCGACGTCCGAGCAGGCCATCTTCGACGCCTGCAGGATCCGCTTCCGCCCGATCATGATGACCTCGATGGCGGCATTTTTCGGCACCTTGCCGATCGCCCTCGGGTTCGGCGCCGGTGCCGAGGCGCGCCGGCCGCTCGGGCTTGCGGTTGTCGGCGGTCTGCTCGTCTCCCAGTCGCTGACCCTGTTCGTCACCCCGGTGATCTACGTTTGGATGGACCGTTTCCAATCTTGGCTCGGGCGGATCGTTCCCGGTGTTACGGAGCAGAAGGTGGACGCCGCGGTCCGAGCCGGATCGTCCCCACTTTCGGGCCCGCTCGAGAGTTGACGGAAGTCAAGGACTTGTGCTTGTAGTGGTCCGAACCTGTTGCTAGGCTGCTTTGTGTCTGGTGTGGCACAGCACCGGAGGAGGTGAAGGATGACGACCGGTCGACTGAAGTGGATTGCAATCATCTGCTTCGTGGTGGCCATGGTGGGGTTGCTCGGTGGCGGCTGGGCGATCCGAAAAGATCTCCCGCCCTATCCCGCCAAGGTGGTGGGCCCCGATGGTGCCGTGCTGTTCACCAAGGATGACATCCTGGCAGGGCAGAGCGTCTTTCAGCGCTACGGCCTCATGGATCACGGCAGCGTGTGGGGGCACGGCTCGCAGCGCGGCACCGAGTTCTCGGCTGTGAGCCTGCACGAATGGGGCAAAGTGGTGCAGGCCGAGCTGACGGCGGCCGCGCACGGCGAAGCACCCGACCCGCTGGCTCAACAGCAGGCGGTCGACGCCCTGGTGGCGGCCGAGATGAAAGCCAACCGCTACGACCAAGCCACCGACACGCTTCAGCTCACCGCGGCGCAGGTGAAGGGCCTGGAGGAGCTGGCGGCGCTGTGGGAGCGGGTGCTGGGGGAGGGCGACCCGCGCTACGGGTTCCTGCCCAACACGGTACCGACCCCGGAGGAGCGTACGCAGGTGGGGCGGTTCTTCGCCTGGACGGCGTGGGCTGCCGTGGTCAACCGCCCCGGGGAGGACTACTCGTACACCTCCAACTGGCCTCCGGACAAACTGGTCGGCAACCTGCCAACCGCGGAGACCTACATCTGGTCGCTGGGTGGGGTGCTGTCGCTGTTTCTCGTGCTTGGGTTGTTCATCTACTACGTACATAACTACGAGCTTTGGTACGGGCCAGCCAAGGGTGTGCCGCTGGCTCAGAAGTTGATCGACTCACCGCTGACGCCGAGCCAGTTGCGAGCCGCCAAGTTCTTCTTGGTGGTGCTCCTGCTGTTCCTGCTGCAGACCGCGTTCGGCGGCCTACTCGCCCACTACACGGTGCACCCGGGTAGCTTCTATATCGACCAGGTGGCGGGGTTCATCCCCTACTCATGGGCGAAGAGCTGGCACCTGCAGCTCGCCATCTTCTGGATCGCCACCACGTGGGTGGCCTCGGCGATCTACCTGGCGCCGGTCATTGGCGGACGCGAACCCGCCAAACAAGGCCTTTTGGTGCAGCTCCTGTTCGGCGCCATCCTGCTGGTGGCGGTTGGATCGCTGGTGGGGGAGGTGGCAGGGATCAAGGGCAAGCTCGGGGAGTGGTGGTTCTGGCTCGGACACCAGGGGTGGGAGTATCTGGAGCTTGGACGGCTCTGGCAGATCCTTCTGTTCGTGGGGCTCATCGCCTGGCTGGGGATCGTCTTTCGCGCCGTCGGACACCTGATGCGTCGGGGCAGCTCGACGACCTCGGGGGATTATCGAGCCCTCATCGTTTTCTACGTCTTCTCGGCCATCTTGGTGGTGGCGTTTTACGGCTTCGGGTTGTTGTACGGGCGGGGCACACACCTGACCGTGGCCGACTACTGGCGCTGGTTCGTGGTCCATATCTGGGTGGAGTCGATCTTCGAGTTCTTCGGCGTTGCCGTCATCGCGCTCGTCATGGTCGCGATGGGGCTCGTCTCGGCCAAGGCGGCGTTGCGGGTCGCGTACTTCACGGCGGCGATCACGTTCCTGTCCGGGATCCTCGGCACGGCCCACCACTACTTCTGGTTCGGCGGCCCCTCGCTGTGGCTGACGATCGGCTCGGTGTTCTCGTCGATGGAACCGGTGCCGCTGTTCGGGCTGGTGGTACGGGGGATGATGGAGTACCGTGCCGTCCGCAAGGAAGGCACCGAGTTTCCGTACCGCTGGCCGTTGTACTTCCTGGTCGCCGCCTCGTTCTGGAACTTCCTCGGCGCCGGCGTCTTCGGGTTCCTGATCAACCTGCCGATCGTCAACTACTTCGAGCATGGCACCTATCTCACGATGAATCACGGCCACGCCGCGCTGTTCGGCACCTACGGCATGCTCTCGGTCGCACTACTGCTGTTCTCCTGGCGCGGACTGGTGCGGCGCGACGCGTGGAACGACGGTCTGCTCAAGCTCTCTTTCTGGGGGCTCAACGTCGGGCTGTTCCTGATGACGGTGGGGACACTGTTCCCGGTCGGGCTCGCTCAGACCTGGACGGCGTACAAGGACGGACTGTGGGCGGCGCGCGACGCTTCGTTCTTCGAGCGCGGTTTCGTGCACCTCATTGGCACCTTACGGGCGCTACCCGACCTGACGATCATCGTGTTGGGTGTCGTTCCCTTGACGATCTTCCTGCTGAAGACCTACCCGAAGCTCAAGGCCGAGGGGATCGGCGAGGGCGAGTCGGTGTGGAAGCGGCTGGGGATCGAGCCGTAGCGGGTTTCGGACCCTGCGGGGGAAAGGCCCCGGCGGCATGCGCCGTCGGGGCCACGTTTTTTTGCCGGAGGGATGCCAGCTCAGCGTGAGGACGGGCTGGAGGTAGGCGGGGGCTGGCGACGTCCGTCCAGGAGGTGGCGGACGGCGAGAACCGGGTGCCGCCAGAGCATGCGCGGGCCGGCCCACCGCATGACCTCGCGGATACGCTCGCGCATCGCCGGCGCGTAGCAGTGGATCGGGCAGTCGGCGCAGGTCGGCTTGCCCTCGCCGAACGGGCAGCGACCGAGCCGGCCGCTGGCGTACTCGCCGAGCGCGTGGCAGTCGGTGCACAGCTTTCGGCTGCCGTGCTTGGCCCGACAGTACAGCCGGATCATCGCCGCCACCGTTCGCCGCTCCCGCTCGAGCCGCCCGTGCGCACCCATAGGGCCATTGTGGGGCAGAAGGCGTCGCCCGGTGTTGATCGAGATCAAGGGCGCCCGGGGCAGCTTCCGGCGACCGGCTAGGTCGGACCGGTCCGCTGCTCCTGGCTCGCTCGCGTGTGACCCTGTGCCGCCTCTTTTCGCGCAGTGGCTCGGCCACTTCCGCTTTTCGAGTGCACCTCGCGAGGTGTGGCAGCAGAAGGAAACCTCGCGCCCCACGGGGACGTATTGCGAGGTGAGGCCGGTGGAACCGGCGGGAGGGCACGATGTTCGGCATGCTTGGGATGAGGGAGTTCACGATCATCGGCGGTGTCCTGAGCCTCGGCCTGGCCGGCACGGTGTTCTGGGTGTGGATGCTCATCGACTGCGTGACCAAGGAGCCGAGCACGACCGACAACCGGCTCGCCTGGACGCTGGTCATCGCCCTCACCCACCTCATCGGCGCCCTTGCCTACCTGTTCGTGCGGCGCCCCGAGCGCATCCGCCTCTACGGGCAGTAGCCGCCCGACGACCCCCGCGCCAATCTCTCCTCCTCTCGAGGCAGACCCGCCACGCCCCTCGAGGTTGGGCGATGCACCCCTTGACAACTCGACGGTACGGGCTCAAACTACATATGTCGTATGTTCGCCACATAGGTCACGGAGAGGAAGATGGGATCACACCGGTTTCCCGAGCTGTCGCGAGCCGAGCTGGAGTTGATGAAGATCCTCTGGGCCGGCGGGAGGCTTTCGGCGCGCGAGGTCCACGAGCAGATCCCCGCCGAGCTGGGCTGGGCGATCACCACGACCCGCACGGTGCTGGATCGCCTCGTCGCCAAGGGTGTCCTGCGGCGGGAGAGTATCCACAAAATCAACGTCTTCATCCCAGTGATGACACGCCCGCAGGGGCTGGCCCGTCTGGTGCGGGAGTTCGCCACGCGCGTCGCCGAGGTGGAGCCGGCCGCAGTGGTTGCGCTGTTTGCCCGGCAGTCCCGGCTGTCCCCTGCCGAGCTCGAGGAGCTTGCAAAGCTCGTCCGCGAGGCGTCCGAGGAAGGAAGCGAAGGCCATGCCTGACCCGCACTCTTCATCGCTCCATCTGTTGCTGCACGCGCTCGTCTGGAACTCGATCTTCGCCGCACTCGCAGCAGCGCTACTCACGAGCGCGCTCAAGCTTGCGCGCGTGCGCTGGCCGGCAGCCTGGGAGGCTGCGTGGTGGCTGGTCCTGCTGCGCCTCGTGCTGCCCCCCTCGCTTTCCAGCCCTTTTTCGGCGCGCACTCTGGTTGCGAGCGCCTGGGCGTGGCTCGCCCACCGGGCGCCCGAGGCTCGGGCAGCTGCCCCGGTCGACGTTTCTGTGACGTTTTCACCGGCTACGACGGCGAGCTCGGCCTCCGGCATCCCCTGGGCGATCGTGGTCTTCGGCCTGTGGGCGAGCGGCGCGACGCTGACCGCGTTGTGTATCGGCTGGCGGGTCTGGCGGCACAGGCGCATCGCCGCTTCATCGACCACGGTCTCCGACCCCGCCATCGTGGCCGCATGCGAGCGCTGGCGGCTCGGGCTGGGGGTTCGCCGGCCGGTGGTGATCGCTACCTCCGATCGCTGCCTTTCTCCCTTTGCGGCCGGGCTGGCTCGCCCCCGGATCTTTCTGCCCGAAAGCGTCGTGGCCTGGCCCACCGAGCGGGTGGAACCGGTGATCGCCCACGAGATGGCCCACCTGGCACGCTGGGACGAGGCGCGCATCCTGCTGGCCGGCGTCGTGACCTCGCTTTTTTTCTTCAACCCACTGGTCTGGATCGCCCTGCGCCAGCTCGCCGCCTCACGCGAGCAGGCATGCGACGAGCGGGTGCTGCAAATGCGTGCGTTTCCCGCCTCCAGGTATGTCGAAAGCCTGCTCGCCGTGCTCCGCCTTCCCGTGCTCGGGCCGGTTTCGGAACGAGCCTTGCTCGGACTCGCTTCAGGAAAGGAGTTGATCAAGATGCGACTGGTCACGATTCTCGGTCATCCCGCGCGGAGACCCCATTTGGTGTTCCTGGTCACATTCGTCGTCGGTGTGGGAGCGTTCCTGTTGCCGATGGGCCGAGCTGTGACCGCCGGCCCGACCCCTGCGCCTTCCCCCACCGCCGTTCCGGTCACCGCGGCCATGCAGCCTCCCGCAACCCCCGTGGCCTCGCCGTTGCCCACGGAAATCGACGGCGAGCCCATCGTCATGATCGGCGGGTCGGTCCAGCCTCCGGTCCCGATCATCCAGAGCCCACCCGTCTACCCGGTCGAGGCGCGCACGGCCAGAGTCTCCGGCGTCGTCATCCTCAAGACGATCATCGACACCGCCGGTGTGGTGAGAGATGTCGAGATCCTGCGCGGGTTGCCGATGGGGATTTCCGAGGCGGCGGTCGAAACGGTCAAGCAGTGGCGCTACGAGCCGGCGACGCTCGACGGCCGTCCGGTGCCGGTTTACCTCAACGTCACCGTCCGCTTCGCCCTGCACGAGGACCCGCCGGGACAGCTATCCATTCACCACTTACAAAACGAACGCTGGTTGCTGCAGATGGATCAGGCGATTTGGCGAGCCGTTTTCAGGGCTCTCGTCGGCTTGAGCGTGAGCTCCCCTGAGCTCACGTTCGAGGATCAGACGATCCAGGACAACCGGTTCCGCCTCGTCGCGACGACCGATTCGATGGACAGGGTCGACGGCTACCTGGCACGGCTCGAGAGATCTCGCGTCTTCCGTTCGGTCACGTTGCGGTCGAGTGAGCCGGTCGACGGCCGCTTCCGCATCGTCCTCGAGGCCGATCTCGACCCGGAGGCCATCCCCACCCCCCCTCCATCCCCGTGATCACTGCACGCCCAGCCACAACGGCCTCACCGACCCCTCGCCTCCATCCCGCTCATCGTGGTCGGGCGGCGGACGAGGCACGACTCGCCTCGCTGTGTGGGGGGAGGACCTTCGACCTGCGATCCTCGACAGCGGGTGGGCGGTGGCTCACACCTCCTTGTGCTCGGTGCGGGCGATGATCTCCTCCTGCAGCGCCGGCGAGAGGTCGCAGAAGTAGTCGGAGTAGCCGGCCACGCGGACGATGAGGTCGCGGTGGGCGTCGGGGTCGGCCTGGGCGCGGCGGAGCGTGTCGGCGGTGACCACGTTGAGCTGTACGTGGTGGCCGTCGGCGCGGAAGTACGAGCGCACGAGCTGGGCCACGCGGGCGATGCCCGCCTCGCCCTCCAGCACGGTTGGGGTGAGCTTCATGTTGAGCAGGGTGCCGCCGGTCTTGATGTGATCCATCTTGGCGGCGGAGCGGAGGACGGCGGTGGGTCCGCGCCGGTCCGCGCCCTGCACCGGGGAGATGCCTTCCGACAGCGGCGTCCCGGCGCGCCGGCCATCCGGGGTGGCGCCGCACACCGAGCCGAAGTAGACGTGGCTCGTCGTCGGGAGCATCTCCAGCCGGTGCACGCCCCCGCGCGCCGAGGGGCGTCCGTCGATGGCGCGAAACGCCGCGTCGAACACCCGTACCATGCAATCATCGGCTGCATCGTCGTCGTTGCCGTACTTGGGCATCTTGGTCCACAACCGCTGCCGGAGTGGCTCCTGCCCCGCGAAGTCGGCGTCCAGCGCGGCCACGAGCTCGGGCAAGGGCAGCGCGAGGTCGGTGAAGACGAGCTTCTGGATCGCTGCCAACGAGTCGGCGATCGTGCCGATCCCCACCGCCTGGATGAATGTGTTGGTATAGCGCGCGCCGCCGGCGTTGTAGTCGCGGCCGCGGGCGATGCAGTCGTCGATCAGCACCGAGAGGAACGGCGCCGGCATCTCGGTCGCGTACAGGCGCGAGATGATCTGGTTGCCGCGGATCTTGACGTCCACGAGGTGGCGAAGCTGCGTCTCGAACGCTCCGAACAGCGCGTCGAACGAGCCGAAGCGCGCCGGGTCGCCGGTCGCCGGGCCCAGGCGGACGCCGGTGCGCGGGTCCACCCCGTCGTGGAGCGCCAGCTCGAGCACCTTGGGGAGGTTGAAGTACCCGGTGAGGATGTACGCCTCCTTGCCGAACGCCCCTACCTCGACGCACCCCGAGCAGCCGCCGGCTCGCGCGTCCTCGACCGTCTTGCCCTGGCGGAGCTGCTCGGCAACCACCGCGTCGGCGTTGAACAGCGACGGGAAGCCGTACCCCTTGGCGATCACCCGCAAGGCGTGAGCGAGCACGTTGTCTGGCGTGCGCCTCGACAGTTGGAGATTCGACGACGGCTGCAGCAGATGCATGTCGTCGATGATGTCGAGCAGCAGGTGCGTGACCTCGTTGGCGCCGTCGCCGCCGTCGGGGAGCAGCCCGCCCAGGTTGATGTTGGCGAAGTCGGTATAGGTGCCGCTCTCGGCCGCGGTGACGCCCACCTTGGGCGGGGCCGGGTGGTTGTTGAACTTGACGAAGAAGCACTCGACGAGCTCGCGCGCCGCCGCTTCGGTGAGGGTGCCTTCGGCGAGACCCCGGCGGTAAAACGGTAGCAGG
Source organism: Holophagae bacterium (assembly GCA_012516935.1). Lineage (GTDB taxonomy): Bacteria > Acidobacteriota > Thermoanaerobaculia > Thermoanaerobaculales > Thermoanaerobaculaceae > JAAYVZ01. The sequence continues at coordinate 4,557 of JAAYVZ010000130.1, read as the reverse complement.
TGGTGGTCGAGGTGCCCGGGCGAGAACGCGTCCCAGCCGTTGAGCTCGGTGATCACCCCGAGGTGGCAGAACCAGTACGCCTGCAGCGCTTCGTGGAGGTCGCGCGGGGCATGGGCGGGGACGTGGCGGCAGACCCGGGCGATGCGGCCCAGCTCAGCGCGGCGCACGGGGTCGGTGGTGGTCGCTGCCCGCGCCTCGGCCAGCTCGGAGTGGCGCTCGGCGAAGCGGATCGTCGCCTCGCAAGCGATGGCCATCGCCAGCAGCTGCTCGCGCTTGTCGGTCGCTTCGGGGTCGGCCAGGAAGTCCAGCGCGGCGAGGCTGGCGGCGATGTCGGCCTTGAGGTCGACGAGGCCGCGGCGGTAGATCTTGTCGTCGAGCACCGTGTGGCCCGGCGCGCGCTGCTCCATGAACTCGGTGAAGACCCCTCCGGCATAGGCCTGCTTCCAGTCTTCGGGCAGCCGCTCGAACATGCGGTCGCGCAGCGAGCGCCCGTGCCAGAACGGAATGACGGTGCGCTCGTACGCCTGAAAGCACTCTGCAGGCACCCGGTAGGACGTCAACGGTCGGGTGTCGAGAATGTGCAGGTCGTCGAGCGAGTGGCAGGTGAGCTCGGGGTAGGTGGGGACCTGTTTGGGCGCCGGGCCGCGCTCGCCGACGATGAGCTCCTCGTCACCGATCCAGATCGTCGTGTGCTCGCACAGGTGGGCGTAGGCGCGGGCCCGTAGCACCGGTGGTGAGTGGCGCCCGAGGTGGTCGCGGTAAAACGCGGTGAGCAGCAGCGCGCGCTCGGCCGAGATGGTCGGCACGGCGTCGAGGCTTGTCTGGCGTAGCCGGGTGGTGCGCTCGTTCATCCTCATCCTCCGATGGTGGTGGGAACGCCGAGCGTGCCGAAGATAGCGGCGAGCTCGGACAGGTGGGTGGGTGCCGGCGTCGGGATATCCGCCGGCGTGGCGAGGCGCCCGAGGCGACTCATCTTGCCGGTACCGGTGCGGTGGTAGGGGAGCAGGCTCACCCGACGAATCGTCGGCAGCGAGGCGGCCAGGGCGGCGGCGGCACGAACCGACGCCGGGTCGTCGGTGTAACCGGGGACGACCGGGAGGCGCAGCCACACCGGCACGCCACGCGCGGCGACGGCCGCGAGGTTGTCGAGGATCGGCGCCAGCGGCGCCCCGGTCAGCTCCTCGTGTCGCCGCGGGTCGAGGTGCTTGAGGTCCCAAAGCAGCAGGTTCGCGTGGTCCGCCACCGCCTCGACGACCTCTCGCCGGGCCAGGCCGCAGGTATCTACCGCCGTGTGCAGACCGTCCCGTCGGCAGGCCTCGAGGCAGGCGAGGAGGAAGGCGGGCTGGGCGAGCGGCTCGCCCCCGGAGAACGTCACCCCGCCCCCTGACTCCTCGTAGACCAGGCGGTCGCGCCGTACCGCCTCCAGCACCTCGGCCACGGTCATGGAGTGCCCGGCAATCGCACGCGCTCCTGAAGGGCAGGCCTCGACACACCGTCGGCAGCCCTCGCACCCGAGCGTCCCGAGCGCGGTGCCAGCCGGCAGTGGGCCGCCCTGGCGCGGGCACGCCTCGAGGCACGCTCCGCAGCCCAGGCAGCGCTCGGTCCACACCCAAAGCTCGGGCTCGAAGGCGAGGCTTTCCGGGTTGTGACACCAGGGGCAGTGCAGCGGGCAACCCTTGAAGAACACGGTCGTTCGCACCCCAGGGCCGTCGTGGAACGAGGCCCTCTGGATGTTGAGCACCGTCCCCGTACGGGCGCAGGTTTCGGCCGACACGCATCCCTCCGGACCCACACTAGGCCCTCTGGCCCTCCTCGTCTTGTACGATTGCCCAGACGGCGATGGAGATCCGGCACACCGACACGACGGCGTGGCCTCCCGAGGTGGTGGAGGGCCTGTTCGACCGCCTACCCGACGTCGTCTTCTTCGCCAAGGATGCCGAGGGACGCTACACCGCCGTCAACCAGACCCTGGTGCGGCGGCTCGGCCGCCGGAGCAAGGGCGATCTGGTGGGCCTGACCACCGTGGAGCTGTTCCCCCCGCCGCTGGGCGAGCGCTACCTCGCGCAGGACCTGGCGGTATGCCGCGGCCGCCGGGGGATCACGGGGTTGCTCGAGCTCCACCTCTACCCGGACGGCACGGAAGGGTGGTGCATCACCGACAAGACGCCGTTGGTGGACCCGTCCGGGGCGGTGACCGGGCTCGCGGGCACCTCCCGCGACCTCCACGCGCCGGTGGCCGGGAAGGCATCGCTTGCCGGTGTGGTCGCGGCGGTGGACACGATCCGACAGCGCTTCGCCGAGTCGTTGCGAGTCGAGGACCTGGCCGCCGAGGCAGGGCTCTCGATCTACCAGCTCACCCGCCGGGTCCGGGCGGTGTTCGGGCTCACCCCCGCCCAGCTCATCATCCAGACCCGAATCGATGCCGCCCGCCGCCTGCTCGCGGAAGGCGACGCCTCCCTGGCCGAGATCGCCCTGGCCTGTGGGTACTGCGACCAAAGCGCCTTCACCCGCCAGTTCCACGCCTGCGCGGGACTCACCCCGGCGCAGTACCGGCGGCACGCCCGACGGTGATCACCGGCGGCGTGCCAGCACCTCGCGAACCTTGCGCGCCAGCTCGTCGATCCCGTACGGCTTGGAGATGAAGGCGGCGTGGCTGCCGGGAGGGAGCTGGGCGTTGACGAACGCCTCGGCGTAGCCGGACGAGAAAAGGAACAGCGGCGCGTCGGGCCGCTCGCGCACCGCCTCGAACAGCTCCCGCCCACCCATGCGCGGCATGACGACATCGGTCAGCACGAGGTCGACCCGAGCGTCATTCTGCTTGAGCACCTGCAGCGCCTCTTGCCCATTAGCCGCCGACAGCACCAGGTAGCCGAGCCCGGTGAGGATTTGGACCAAAGTGGCGCGAACCTCGGGCTCGTCCTCCACCACCAAAATGGTTTCCGGCCCCCCCTCCGGAGATGGGACCTGCGGAAGCGGTGAGCTGGCCGCTGCGGCTTCCTGGCTGGTCGGCAGGTAGATCCTGAACGTCGTCCCTGCACCGGCGCGGCTGTCGACCTCGACCGTGCCGTTGTGTTGCCGCACCACGCCGTACGCCACGGCGAGCCCGAGGCCCGTACCCTCTCCGACCGCCTTGGTGGTGAAAAACGGCTCGAAAACGTGCGGTAGGTCGTGCGGCGAGATCCCGGTACCGGTGTCGGCGACCGTGAGCAAGATGAATCGCCCGGGACCGACGCCGTCGGGGGCCGCTGGCGCGCCGGGTGAGATCCACAGATCCTCGGTGCGGATGGTGATCGAGCCTCCGGATGGCATCGCGTCCCGCGCGTTGACACACAAGTTGACGAGAATCTGGGTGAGCTGACCGCGGTCGCCACGGACCCGGCCGATCGCCTCCTCGCCGGTGAACTCGATGTCGATGTGCTCCGGGATCATGCGGCGCAGCAACGGCAGCGCCCCACGAACCACCTCGTTGAGGTCGAGGTCGGCGCTCTCCAGGACCTGCTTGCGGGCGTAGGCGAGCAGCCCCTGCGTGAGCTCCGCGGCGCGCTCGGACGTGCGGTGAATGGTGGCAAGCTCGTCCTGAGCCGGATGGTCAGCCGGCAGCGCCCGCTGGGCCAGCTCGGTCGAGACCAGCATGGCGGTGAGGAGGTTGTTGAAGTCGTGGGCGATGCCGCCAGCGAGCTGGCCCACGGCCTCGAGCCTCTGAGCCTGCTGGAGCTGGTGCTCGAGCGCTTTCCGGGCGGTGAGGTCGGTCATCGCTCCGACCATGCGCACCGCGTCGCCCCGCTCGTCGCGCAGGATCAGGCCGCGGTCGAGCAGCAGCGCCCACTCGCCCGACTTGCGACGGAACCGGTACTCGGACGTGAACATCTCGCCGCTCGCCACGGCTGCGTCGAGCTCGACCCCGACCCGGGCCGCATCATCGGGGTGGATGAGGTTGCCCCACGCCTCCAGCGTGTCGCCGAACTCCTCGGGCGGCCACCCCAGCACGCGGGTCACGGCCGGGTTCCAGACGATGAGCCCGCGGACGATATCCCAGTCGTACATGATCTCCTGGGTGGCCTGCAGCGCCAGGCGGTAGCGCTCCTCGCTCGTACGTAGGGCTTCGGCGGCCTCGCGTGTCGTGGTGACGTCGGCGATGAAGCCCTCGAGCGCCAGCAGCTCGCCGTCCGGGCCGAACACGCCGCGCCCCCGCTCCCACACCCACTTGAGCGCTCCCGCCGCGGTGACGATGCGATAGGTGAACTCGTACGGTTGGTCGAGCGGCAGCGCCTCCTCGACCCGGCGATGCAGGCGTTCCCGGTCGTCGGGATGGACCACGTCGTCGTAGGCGATGACGGCGTTTCCCAGCAGCTCTGCGGGAGCATAGCCGGTGAGCTCCTGGCAGCCTTCGCTCACCAGCTCCATGGTCCAGAAACGGTCGCACCGACAGCGATACGCCATCCCGGGGAGGTTCGACATGAGGGTCGCGAGCTGGCGCTGGCTTTCGCCCACCGCCTGCTCGGCACGCTTGCGCTCGATTGCCTGCGCGACTTGGTTGGAGACGAAGACCAGCAGATC
>JAAYVZ010000129.1 GCA_012516935.1 Holophagae bacterium | reverse complement strand
CTCAACTCTCGACTCTCGACCGGTTGGTTGGGCGGAGGGCCTTCGGGCTAGAATTGCTCACCGCTGCGGCGGTCGACAGGGGGATCCAACATGGCGGACATGCAGCACGACGTGGTGATCATCGGCTCCGGACCGGGCGGCTACGTGGCGGCGATCCGCGCCGGCCAGCTCGGCCTCAACGCTTGTGTGGTGGAGAAGGACCCGTTGCTGGGTGGCACCTGTCTGCACCGCGGGTGCATCCCGACCAAGGCGTTGCTGCACACGGCCGACCTGCTCCAGCACGCCCGCGAAGGCGGGAAGTTCGGCGTCGTGTGCGGCGACGTCAAGCTCGACCTCACAGCGGCTCACGCCCACAAAAAGAAGGTCGTCACCAAGAACTCGAAGGGCATCGAGTTCCTCTTCCGCAAGAACAAGGTGACGTGGGTACAGGGCACGGGCCGGGTGCTGAAAGCCGGGCTGGTGGAGGTCACGAAGGCGGACGGCTCACACGTCACCATCGAGTGCAAGCACATCGTGCTCGCCACCGGCTCGCGCTGCGGGGACCTCCCGCACATCGCCACTGACGGCGACCGCATCCTCAACTCCGACCACATCCTCGAGCTCGCCGAGGTGCCACCGCGGCTGGCGGTGCTGGGCGCCGGGGCGGTGGGGATGGAGTTCGCTTCGATCTTCGCCCGCTACGGCTCCAAGGTTACCGTCATCGAGCTGCTCGAGCGCGTGCTGCCGCTCGAGGATACCGACGTCTCGGCGGAAGTCGACAAGTCCTTCCGCAAGCAGGGGATCACGGTCTACGCCGGCACCCGGGTGGAGCAGGCCACGGTGGACGGCCAGGTCGTGCGCTGCAAGGGCGTCAACGCCAGGGGCGAGGCGGTCGAGGTCGAGGCCGACCGGCTGCTCGTGGCGGTGGGGCGCGTGGCGGCGCTCAAGGGGATCGGGCTCGAGAACACCAAGGTGCAGATCGAGCGCGGCCGGGTCGTGGTCGACGAGCTCGGGCGAACGCACGAGCCGGGCATCTACGCCATCGGCGACCTCACGGCCACCCCATGGCTCGCCCACGTGGCGTCGATGGAAGGCGTCATCGCCGTGGAGCACATCGCCGGCCGCAACCCGCGTCCTATCAATCCCTTGCGTATCCCTTCGTGCACTTACTGCTACCCCGAGGTGGGCTCGATCGGGCTGAGCGAGGCGCTGGCCAGAGAGAAAGGCTACGAGGTGAAGGTCGGCAGCTTCCCGTTCTCCGCCGTCGGCAAGGCGGCGATCCTCGGCGAGTCGGTCGGCTTCGTGAAGATCGTGGCTGACAAGCGCTTCGACGAGATCTTGGGCGTGCATATCGTCGGCCCCCATGCCACCGAGCTGTTGGCCGAAGCCGAGGCGGCGCTGGCCGGCGAGCTCACTACCGAGGAGCTGGCGCACGTCATCCATGCCCACCCGACGCTGCACGAGGCGATCCACGAGGCAGCCGAGGCCGTCGACGGCGTGGCGATCCACATATAGAGGTGGGCGGGGTCGCTGCTCGGTGGCTGGAGGGTCGAATACGGCGATCGGCGATCCGGGACGGAAGGTGGAAGGAAAGGTTGTGGGTTCTCCCCTGTACCTCGAGCGCTGGCCTCCGATTACCGGGCAGGCGTGGGAATGACACGGGGCTGGATGGCCTTGACGACTGATGCGGGACTGAGGAGGGTGTAACGATGCCGAGCAACGTGCTGATGCCGCAAATGGGTGAGTCAATCGCCGAGGGGACAATCGTCCGGTGGTTCAAGAACGTCGGTGACACGGTCGTCAAGGACGAGCCGCTGCTCGAGATCTCGACCGACAAGGTGGACGCCGAGGTCCCAGCGCCCGCCTCCGGCGTGCTGGCCCAGATCCTCCACGGCCCCGGCACGACACTGGCGGTCGAGACCGTCATCGCTGTCATCGCCCAGCCGGGCGAGGCGGTGGGCGCCGCACCTTCTCTGGCAGCCGAGCCGGTGGCCACTGTCGCTCCGGCACCTCCGACCCAAGAACCGACGCCGGAACAGCCGGTGCCTGCGACGCCCGTTCCATCGACGGTGGCACCAGCCGAACCGCCAGCGCCGGCCGCCGAGGAGGCCGAGCTGGTGCGGCAACGCTCCTCGCCGCTTGTGCGCAAGATCGCCCGCGAGCACGGGATCGACATCGCGGCGGTACCCGGCACCGGTATCCACGGCCGGGTGACGAAGGACGACATCATGGGGTTCATCGAGCGCGGCGCCACGCCGCCGGCGGCGCTACCGGCCTCTACCGCGCCGCCCGCTGCCGAAACGCCGCCGCCGACCCTGGTACCGACCCCGAGCGAGCCGGTGGGTCCCGACTCGTACCGCGAGCCGCTATCGATCATGCGCCAGCGCATCGCCGAGCACATGGTGATGTCTCGGCGCACCTCGCCGCACGTGCACACGGTTTTCGAGGTCGACGTGACCCGGATCGTCCGCACCCGCGAGCGTGAAAGCACGGCGTTCGAGGCCCGCCACGGGCTCAAGCTCACGTATACGCCGTTCTTTCTCGCCGCTGTGGTGGAAGGGCTCAAGGCCTTCCCGGTCGTCAACGCATCGATCGACGGCACCGATGTCGTGTACCACCGCCATATCAACCTCGGGGTTGCCGTAGCGTTGCCCAACGGGCTCATCGTACCGGTCATCAAGCGTGCTGAGGAGCTCTCGCTGATCGGGTTGCAGCGGGCCGTGACCGACCTCGCGACCCGGGCGCGCAACAAGCAGCTCAAGCCCGACGAGGTGCAGGGCTCCACCTTCTCGGTCACCAACCCGGGACCGTACGGCGGTTTGTACGGGCTGCCGATCATCAACCAGCCCAACGTTGCGATTCTCTCCACCGGTGGCATCCACAAGCGCCCGACGGTGATCACCGACAGCGACGGCAACGACGTCATCGCGGTGCGTAGCCTGATGCTCATTGCCCTGTCGTTCGACCACCGCCTGGTGGACGGCGCCACCGCCGACCAGTTCATGGCCAAGGTCAAGCAGGTGCTGGAGACCGCTGAGTTCCAACTCGGCTGAGCAGCGTCGGGGGCAGCGCTCGACGATCGCGGTGGACGGCGGTGGGCAGCGCTCAGCCGCGGGCGAGGATCACGCCGCGCTCGGAGGCACGCACGAACTGCAGGATGCGCATGGCGTCGGGGGCGTTTGCAAGCTCGCTCTCGAGACGTTCCAGCGCCTCACGCGTCGTCAGCTTCCCGCTGTGCAACAGCCGCCACGCGCTCTTGATCGCCTCCCGGCGCTCAGGCGAGAAGCCCTTGCGCTCGAGGCCGATGCTATTGGGGCCGAAGCAGCGCGCGGGGCGGCTGCCCACGGTCTTCATGAACGGCAGGCAGTCTTTGGTGGCGATGGTGCCGCCGCCGATGAATGCGTACTCGCCAACGAAGCAGAACTGGTGCACGGCCGAGAGCGCACCGATCGTCGCGTGGTCCCCCACGTGCACATGTCCAGCCAGTGTGCCGTTGTTGGCGAAGATGACGTGGTCCCCGATCTGGCAGTCGTGAGCGATGTGGGTGCCGACCATGTACAAGCCGTGGCTCCCGAGGCGTGTCACGCCCCCCCCGCCGGGCGTGCCGCGGTGGAGCGTGACGAACTCGCGGAAGAAGTTGTTGTCTCCGATCTCCAGCCGCGTCGGACCACCCTTGAACTTGAGGTCTTGAGGCTGCACGCCGATCGAGCAGTGGGACATGAAGCGGTTGCCGGTGCCGATCGTCGTCGGCCCCTGGAACCGGCAGAATGGGCCGATCTGCGTCCCGCCACCGATCCGAACCTCAGCCTCGACGATCGAGTAAGGACCGACCTCGACGTACTCGCCCAGCTCGGCCGCCGGGTCGACGATCGCTGTCGGGTGGACGCGGGAGCTCATCACTCCCCTCCCTGCGGACGGTCGACCATCGCCGATGAGAGCTCAGCTTCGGCGGCGATCTCCTCCCCGACCCGTGCGATGCCGTGCATGACCGCGTAGCGGGCCCGGCGGCGTACGAGCCGCACCTCGAGCAGGAGCTGGTCCCCCGGCACCACTGGCCGTCGAAACCGACACTTGTCGATACCCGTGAAGTAGATCAGCTTCCCGTGCCGGTCCGGCACGCCCGAGAGCATCATCACGGCGCCAGCCTGTGCCATGGCCTCGACGATCAGCACGCCCGGCATCACCGGCGCGCCCGGGAAGTGGCCGGTGAAGTGCGGCTCGTTGAACGTCACGTTCTTCAACCCCAGTACCCGCTGGTCGTCCATTTCGAGGATGCGGTCGACGAGCAGGAACGGATAACGGTGCGGCAGGACGTCCAGAATGCCCAGAATGTCGATCATGTCGAACTCCTCGTGGCAAGCGCCTTCTCCAGCTCCGCGATCCGACGCTTGAGATCGTCGATCTGGAACAGGTGCGCCATCGCCTTCAGCCACTCGCGGTGCGGCCGCGAGGGGAACCCGGAGACCATGCTGCCAGGCGCGGTGTCCTCGGTGACGCCGGTCTTGGCGGTCACAACCGTGCGCTCGGCCAAATGGATGTGCCCGACGGCACCGCTTTGACCGGCCATCACCACGTGATGCCCAAGCTCGGTCGAGCCGGAGATCCCGCTCTGCGCCACCAGCACGCACCCCTCGCCAACCTGCACGTTGTGGGCGATCTGCACCAGGTTGTCCACCTTCGTGCCGCGCCCGATCCGCGTCTCGCCGAGAGTGGCCCGGTCCACGCACACGTTGGCACCCAGCTCCACGTCGTCCTCGACCACCACGATTCCCACCTGGGGCACCTTGCGGTGCTCGCCTTTGACCGTGGCGAAGCCGAAACCGTCTGAGCCGATCACGACCCCCGCGTGGAGGACGCAGCGTGCGCCGACACGGCAGCGCGGCTCGATCACCACATGAGGATGCAGCCACGTGTCGGCGCCCACCGTGGCATCGTCGCCGACATAGCACCCGGCGCTCACGATGGCGCCTGGACCGATTACGGCCCGTTCTCCCACCACTGCGTATGGGCCGATCGCGACCTGCGTTCCCACCTGGGCCGAGCCAGCCACCACCGCCGACGGGTGGATTCCGGTCGCCGGTCGATCGACTGGGTGAAACAGCCGCAGCACCTCGGCGAGCGCCGCGTACGGCTCCGTCACGACCAGCAGGGTGCGGCCGGGGAACTCCTCCGGCGCTGCCACCAGAAGCGCTCCTGCCCGCGACTCGCGCGCCGCTTGCAGGTACCGCCGGTTGTGGTAGAACGACAAATGCTCGGCGTCGGCGTCGCCGAGCGGGCGCACCCCTCTCACTGCCAACTGGGCGTCACCGACAACGACACCGCCGAGCAAGCTCGCCAGCTCACCGAGGGTGACCGAGAGCATGTCCTCACCCCTTCCCGGACTCCGAGGTGGGCACCCCGGCGTTGGTCACTTCGCGGGGCCGCTGGTGGTCACCTTGGTGTTGAAACGACGCAGCACCTGATCGGTGATGTCGACCGCTTCGTCGGCGTACACCAGCCCCGACTGGAACTTGTTGAAAATGAGCAAGAGCTTCTGCTCGCGTCCGATCTCCTGAATGATCGGCATGATCTGCTTCTCGAGCCCCCCGAGCTCGGTGCCCTTCGCCTTCTCCAGCTCCTGGGTCGCATCGTCGTCGTACCGACGGATAGCGATCTCTTTGTCCTCAAGCTGCTTGCGTAGCTCGGCCACCTTCGCTTCGGTGAGCGTCGCAGACTGCGCTGCAAACTGCTTCTGTAGCGCGTCGAACTCGTCGCTGAGCTTCTTGCGCCCCGCCACCTTGTCGTTCTGCAGCTTGGCCAAGCGCCCCATCGCCTCCTTGCCCGCTGCCGACTCCTGCACCAGTACCTGGACGTCGATTACAGCCACCTTCGGCATTTCCTGTGCAGACGTCTGCAAGCCCGCAAGTGCAATTACCGCCACCACCGTCAACGCTGCGTAACGCTTCATCTCGTGCTCCTTCTCGCCCCGCCGTCGCGGCCGGAGCGAGCATTGTAACAAGGTCACCGTCCCCCCACCCGGTTCTGCCCGCGTTCGACAGTTGCTAGACACGCGCTGGCATAGAACGATTGACACCGCAGAGGGTTGCGGTTGAGATTGCTGGTTTTCGCGTGTTACTAGGCGGCGGGCTGGTCGGACGTGGT
>JAAYVZ010000128.1 GCA_012516935.1 Holophagae bacterium | reverse complement strand
CGGTCCCCGCGGCTTCGGCGGTGGGCATCGCGGTGAGGGTCGTGGCGGCTTCGGTGGCGACCGCGGTGGCTATGGTGGCGATCGCGGCGGCTACGGCGGCGGGCGTCGCGGCTACTGATCGCACCTTCGACCGGCCTGGCAGTCGGCCGTGTCACCTCGGCAGTGGGCACACGGGCCGCTTTCGGCGGTCCGTGGCCTCGTGTCCGAAACCAACCTCGAGCCCGGCAGGCCCCGTCCCCCGGGAGGCCGGAGGGCACGTCTGGAGGCGGTGATGAGCAAAAACCCGGGAGCAACCTTCGCCAAGCGTGCGCGCGAGCGCGCCAGACAGGAGAAGCAGCAGGCCAAGGCGGCCGAGCGCGCGCAGCGCCGGGCCGAGAAGAAGGAGCGCGGACCGCTCACCCCCGGCGAGGACCCCGACATCGCTGGCATCGTCCCGGGTCCTCAGCCCCGTCAGGAAGGCGATGCGTAGGCCCATGCCCCAGAAGCTCCAGTAGATCGGGCCTCCGCCCCTTCCGGAGTTGAGCCGCTGCCCGAAGCCGCGCCGCTATCATCTACCCTCGTGAGCGATCGATCCGGTCACCGTCATGGTGTCGTGTCTGCAGTCGCGGCGTTCCTCATGTGGGGGCTATTCCCGCTCTACTGGAAACCCCTCTCTGCGGTGGCGGCCATCGAGGTCGTGGCCCACCGCACAGTCTGGGGAATGCTCGCGGTTGCGGTCTGGGTCACGTTGCGGCGCCGCTGGGCCGATGCTCGCACCGTCGTCCGCTCGCCCCGCACGCTCGCGACCCTGACCGCAACCGCGGCGCTCATCGGTTGCAACTGGCTGCTCTACATCTGGGCCGTGACCCACGATCACGTCATGGAGTCCAGCCTGGGCTACTTCATCAACCCGCTGGTCAACGTTCTCCTCGGCGTCGTCGTCTTGCGAGAGCGCCTCGGGCGCCTGCAGATGGCCGCCGTGACCCTGGCTGGAATCGGTGTTGCGGTCCTGACGATCGGCTATGGGCGGTTCCCCTGGATCGCGCTCGGCCTCGCCACGAGCTTCGCCTTATACGGCCTGGCCCGCAAGACCGTGGCGGCTGACGCCGTCATCGGCCTGCTCGTCGAGACGAGCCTTCTGGCTCCTCTCGCCGTCGCCTTTCTCCTCGCCCGGGAGCACCAAGGAGCCGGCGCCTTCGGCCACGCGGGCGTCTGGACCAGCACTCTGCTGCTGCTCGCAGGCCCGGTGACCGCCGTACCGCTCGTGCTGTTCACGCAAGGGGCTCGACGGTTGCCGCTCTCGACCGTCGGTCTGTTCCAATACATCTCGCCCAGCTGCCAGTTCCTCCTCGCGGTCCTCGTCTACCGCGAGCCGTTCACCTCCTCCCACGCCGCGACGTTCGCCTGCATCTGGGCCGCCCTTGCGTTGCTCACCTGGGACCTCCGCCGCCACCTACGAGCTCTCCCGCCGGTTGAGCCGGAGACGACGTAAGCCCGACTCCACCCAGCCGGTCCTCGTCACAACCCCTGCCCAGCACGACCCGGAGGTCCGCACCCACCATCACCGCGGCGGCCTCTCTGGGCGCGGTATCGAGGCTGTGGGCACCAGTACCTCCGGCGCCGCTGAAACCACCCGGTGCGGTCTCGCGTATTCACTCGCGGAGGAGATGAGAACCCCATGCGAAAGCTGACTCTTGTCCTCATTTTGTGCACTTTCCTCGGAGCGACCGCGGCCACGGCGGCTATCGACGCACGCTTGCTGCGCCATCCCACCGTCTCGGCCACCCAGATCGCCTTCGTGTACGCCGGCGACATCTGGCTGGCTCCGAAAGAGGGTGGCACCGCCCAACGCCTCTCGACGCCGCGCGGCGAGGAGTCCTTCCCTCGCTTCTCCCCAGACGGGACGCAGCTCGCCTACAGCGCCAACTACGACGGCAATCTCGATATCTACGTGGTGCCGACCGAGGGCGGCGTACCGACCCGGATCACGTACCATCCCGGCCCGGACCGCATGCTCAACTGGTACCCGGACGGGGAATCGATCCTTTTCGCCTCACCGCGGGAGGCGGGCAAGGACCGCTTCAACCAGCTCTTCAAGGTGAGCAAGAACGGTGGCCTACCGACGAAGCTCCCGGTGCCGTACGGCGAGTTCGGGGCCATCTCGCCGGATGGGGGCTTTCTCGCCTACATGCCGCAGAGCCGCGATTTCCGCACCTGGAAGCGGTACCGCGGAGGCTGGGCGCCCGACATCTGGCTTTTCGACCTGAAAACCGGCAACGCCCGCAACATGACCAGCTCGCCAGCCAACGACGGCCAGCCGATGTGGCACGGCACCACGATCTACTTCCTTTCCGACCGCGACGACCACAAGCGCTACAACATCTGGGCCTTCGACCTGCTCAAGCAGACAACCCGGCAGGTCACCCACTTCACCGACTACGACGTGCATTTCCCCTCGATCGGTCCGGCCGACATGGTGTTCGAGGCAGGTGGTCGCCTATGGCGTCTCGACCTCGGAAGCGAAGCACTCACCGAGGTCAGAGTCGAGGTCGTCACCGATCGTGCGACCCTCAAGCCGCGCCAGGTCAACGCGGCCAAGCTCATCCAGAACGCCACCGTCTCGCCCTCCGGCAAGCGCGCGATTTTCGAGGCGCGCGGCGATCTGTTCTCCGTCCCAGCCGAAAAGGGTGTCGTCTTCGATCTGACCCGTACCTCGGACAGTGCCGAGCGGTACCCGGCGTGGTCTCCAGACGGCACGTCCGTGGCCTACTTCTCCGACCAGTCGGGTGAGTACGAGCTGGTCGTGCGGCCTGCCGACGGCAGCGGCCAGCCCCGCACGGTCACGACGCTCGGTCCGGGGTTCCGCTACCGCCCGTTCTGGTCCCCGGACTCCAAGCGGGTCGTCTTCGTCGACCAGGCCATGCGAGTCAACCTCTGCGAGGTCGACACCGGTAAGGTGACCGTCATCGACAAAGGCCTGTGGTGGTTCGAGGGCGACCTTCAGAGCTTCGCGCCGAGCTGGTCCTCGGACTCCCGCTGGATCGCCTACGGCAAGGAGGTCGTCAACCGCAACACCGCCGTGTTCCTCTACGACACCAAAAGCGGTACGTCAACCCAGGTCACCTCGGAGTTCTACTCGACCGGCGCCCCGGCCTTCGACCCCGACGGCAAGTACCTGTTCGTGCTCACCAACCGCAGCTTCGCGCCGAGCTACTCGGACCTCGACAACTCCTTCATCTACGCCAATAGCGCTCAGATCGCGGCGATCTCCCTGCGTAACGACGTTCCCTCCCCGCTCGCCCCGCGCAACGACGTCGAAGGCGAGGACACGAAGGACGAGACGAAGGCCGACAAGGCCAACGCCAAGGCCAAGGACGACAAGGGAGGAAAGAAGGGCGAGAAGGCCAAGACCCCCGACCCGCCAAAACCGGTCGAGATCGACCTCGCGGGGTTCGAGGAGCGCCTGGTCGTACTTCCGCCCAAGGCCGGCAACTACGACCGCATCGCAGCGGTGTCCGGAAAAGTCCTCTACCGGCGCCTACCGCGCAGCGGCAGCAACGACGAGACACAGCCGCTCGTCTACTTCGACCTCGAGGAGCGGGAGGAGAAGACCGTCGCCGCGGACGTCGACCACTTCCAGCTCACCGCCGACGGCAAGAAAGTGCTGGTGCGCAAGAAGGACGACTGGGCGGTGATCGAGGTCAAGCCCGACCAGAAGCTCGAAAAGAAGCTTCCCACCGGGGAGCTTCTCATGACGGTCGATCCCCCGGCCGAATGGCGCCAGATCTTCACCGATGCCTGGCGGCTCGAGCGCGACTACTTCTACGACCCCAAGCTCCATCGGGTCGACTGGAACGCGATGCGCGAGCGGTACGGCAAGCTGCTCGACGACTGCGTCACCCGTTGGGACCTCAACTTTCTCATCGGCGAGCTGATCGCCGAGCTCAACGCCTCGCACACGTACCGCGGCGGCGGCGACCTCGAAATGCCCCTCATGGCTAGCGTCGGCCTGCTCGGCGCCGACTTCACGCTCGACAGCGGCGCCTACCGCATCACCCGCATCCTGCGTGCTGCCCCGTATGACGTGGATGGCCGCTCCCCACTCGCCGAGCCCGGCGTCAACGTCAAGGAGGGCGACTACCTGTTGGCCGTGAACCGGCGCCCACTCGACCCTGCGCGCGACCCCTTCGCCGCCTTCGCCGGCCTGGCCGGCAAGACCGTCCTGCTCACCGTCAACTCGAAGCCCTCGCTCGAGGGCGCCCGCGAGGTCCTGGTGCAGGCGCTCGAGGACGAGTACCGCCTGCGCAACCTCGCCTGGATCGAGTCGAACCGCCAGCGGGTGGAGCGGCTATCGGGCGGCCGGATCGGCTACATCTACGTGCCGGACACCGGCATCGAGGGCCAGACCGAGCTGGTGCGCCAGTTCCGCGGCCAGTTCACCAAGGACGGCTTGATCATCGACGAGCGCTTCAACTCCGGCGGCCAGATCCCCGACCGCTTCGTCGAGCTCCTCAACCGCCCGCTCTACAACTTCTGGGGTGTGCGCGACGGCCACGACTGGCAATGGCCGCCGGTCGCGCACAATGGGCCCAAGGCGATGCTCATCAACGGCTGGAGCGGCTCGGGCGGCGACTGCTTCCCGTTCTACTTCAAGCAGGCCGGCCTTGGACCGCTGGTCGGCATGCGGACCTGGGGCGGCCTCATCGGCATCTCCGGTGCACCCGAGCTGGTCGACGGTGGAGCCGTTACCGTCCCGACGTTCGGCATCTACTCGACCGACGGCACGTGGATCATCGAGGGCCACGGCGTGGAGCCCGACGTCGAGGTGGTCGACGACCCCGGCCTGATGGCCAAGGGTGGCGACCCGCAGCTCGAGAAGGCCGTGGAGCTCGTCATGGCCGAGCTCGCCAAGCACCCGCCGACGCCAGCGGTCAAACCCGCTTACCCCGACCGCAGTAGGTAGACTCTCGGCAGCGAGGGCCTTCAGGCCCCCTTCCCGTTTGGTGGGGAGGGGGCCTTCTCCTGCCCCGCGCTCGCCACCTCGTCGTTGCTGACCGTAGCTCAGAAGCCCGAGTGGTGATCGCAGAGCACCGTGGTGAGGCCGATGCAGACCACCAGCGGGTTCGGGCGTCCCCTCGCCGGCGAGATCCTGACCTTAGCGGAGCGGCTGAGACAGCTGCAACGTCACTCGCCGTACGTGTCACAGCTCATCCCCTCTCGGCGCGCGACGTGAGGCCACGGCGCACGGTCGCGCTATGAGGCAGCACCCATTTCGAACCCTCGGAGGCTGCTTTTGCCCTCGCGCTTGACCTCGTACATGAGGGCGTCGGCTCGCTGCAGCATCTCCTCGGAGGTACATTCGAGCGTGGTGCAGCTCACGAGCCCGACCGAGAACGTCACCGGCCACCGCCGGCGTGCAACCTCCTCGGCCAGCTGGGCGAGGACACGCTCGACGGCGCCCCGGGCAGCGGCGAGATCCGACTCCGGCAACAGCATCGCGAACTCGTCGCCACCAAGGCGGGCCACGGTGTCGCTGGCGCGCAACGCCGCTCGGATCGACTGGGCGATCACTCGGAGCAGCTCGTTGCCAGCCTCGTGACCGAGCGTGTCGTTGATGCTCTTGAAGTCATCTACGTCGAGGTAGGCGAGGCTCAGCGGCTTCCCGTGACGGCGCGCGCGATCGAGCTCGCCTGGCAACGCCGCCAGGAACGCCCGCGCGTTGGGCACGCCGGTCATGAAGTCGGTCAGCGCCATCGTGCGCTGGCGGTCGGAGACCTTGCGAATGTACGCCACGCCGAGAGCGAGCGCCGCGAAGGACATCGTGTTGACGAGAAGATTCCACGCCACCACCTCGGGCATCCCGCTCGGCCCTTCGAGGGGGAGGTTGGCGACGAGCCAGACGAGGCCGCTCAGCGCCACGGCCACGAGACCGAGTCGCCGCCCGGCGACCCAGGTCACGAGCGCGATTGGAGGCCAATAGAAGACGAAAAACCGCAGCTCCGGGCCGGTGAGCGCGTCGATCAGCCCCAGCACGCCGATCACGACCATAGCAGCGGCGAGGACGACAATGGGCGGGCGAGCTTCAAAGAAGCCGAGCAGACGTCGCAGCCACCTCGGGGTCACGGCTGCCTCGGCCTCGCCCGACCAACGTGTGTGCGAGAGCCCAGGCTCGGAGCGGCGCACCATCGATCCGATTCTACAGCCGGCGTTAATGGAGCGCGTAGCCGATCCCGGCGCTCGCGGACACCGGGAGGACGCCGCCGGACGGCGTCACGTGCCGCACCGCACCAGGCGCTGCGTGGGGTCGAGAGTCGTCGGCCCCCACGTGTCCGCTCCGAAAGCTTGCGACACCCCGGCGGCTGGGGTACCGTGGTGGGCCGCAAGGAGGCCCGAGATGATGCGAATCGCCGACACGCTGTTGCCCGAGTGGGACCACGAGCTCGCCGTCACACGCCGCGTCGTGGAGCGCATCCCGGACGAAAAGCTCGACTGGAAGCCTCACGAGAAGTCCTGGACGCTCCGCCAGCTCGCCACCCACCTCGTGGGTATCCCCGGGTGGATGCCGATGATCATCGAAAAGGACAGAGCCGACCTGGCAGCGGGCGACGCCAACGCCATCAGCTCCCCGGCCGAATCCCGAGCCGAGCTGGTGCGTAGGTTCGGCGAGTACGCCGCGGCCGCCCGCACGGCGCTCGCCGGCGCCGACAACGCGACGTTGCTGGCGCCGTGGTCGCTGCGCAACGGCGCCACTACCTTCTTCACGATGCCGCGCGCCGGCGTTCTGCGCGGGTTCATCTTCAGCCACATGATCCACCATCGCGCCCAGCTCGCCGTATACCTGCGCCTGCTCGACGTCCCGGTGCCGTCGATCTACGGCCCCTCGGCCGACGAGAGCGGCTCCTGACCCGCGGCCGCCAGACGGCGATTCCTACGCCGTCGCGATCGTCGTCGCCGACCTCTCGAACGCGACCGACCCACTGGTCGTCCGGCTGGTCGTGGACCCGCTCGACGGGCCGGCGGTGCGGGTCTTCTCGACTGCCGCGCAGTTCGACCGCACCGTCGTGTTCCGCCGCTCGGAGTGCGCCGTCTTCCACTTCTCCCTCGAGCGGACCGGCTGGCGGATCAACGGCGTCTTGAGCTACCGCGTCAGCCCCGATCTCGACTGCAGGCGCCCGGGCGGGTCGCTCACGGGCTACTGCAGCTTGACAGCTATCCAGGTCTGTGTGGCGGGCAGCACAACCTCCCCGCTTGGTAGGACATGCAACCCCTCCTCCCAGGACGATCCGCCGCTGGTTGGCCTGACCACCGCCCCAGGGGGCGTACGCGTGGCGAGCGTGTCAAAGACCTCGGTGCCCAGCAACTTCCCGCTCTGTGGATCAAGTACGGCCAGCCAGGCCCTCCCGCCGTACGGAACCCCAAGACTCGAAGCCAGCAGTACCTTCCCATCGGGGAGGGCCCGGGCTGTCTCGACGCCGTAGGCCACCCGCAATGCGGCGGTCTCGTCGCTGGCCCCTGCCTGTTGGTGACCGGTGCGCGACATCCGATTGAGCGCTTCGCCGACGACCTTCCTTGCACCGCCATGCTGGCCGGTCTGGTCGAGGAACCGCTCCACCTCCGCGACGTTGTCGGCGCCGGACCAACGCCAGCGACGCTCACCCGAGCCAAGCTCGACCGAGGTAACGGCGCCCCTACCATCCACCACGAGGACCTGGTCAGAGCCAGGATCGACATCTGCGATGACGCATCGTCCGTTCGCCTGACCTTGCACGCTCCAGCTCTTGTCTCCGGCCTGTACCCGCAACAGGGAACCGTTCCCCACGGTGACAAGGAAATCGCCAGGCCCGAGACCGATCATGTCCTGGGGTGTCGTGGTCGACCTCTTGCCTTTGGAGTCCTCCCAGAGTCGCAATTGGACAACCCGCCGACTGCGGTCGGCCAACCGTTCGGAAACCAGCACGAAAGTGCCGTCAGCGTAGTCACCGGGCAGGGCGAGCTGGGAGCGACTCTCCTTGTTGACCTCGATCATATCTGCGAGTGCGGATCCATCCATCGATAACCGGGTGGTCAGACTCGGAAAGACCTGGTCGCCGGGACCCCATCGGCGCAGCTCGTGTCCGGCGGTGTCGAGCACCACGAACTAGCCTGGCAGCTCCTCGTCCCAGTCCACCGCAAGCAGCAGCCTGTCGCGAGCAAAAGCCACGACATCGGCGTGCCGGCCAGGAACAGGGAGCCTCCGTCCTGTCGCGTCACCGGGTCCCTTCAGGATCGTGACACTCGCCCCGTCGCAGACCGCGAGAGACCCGGAACTGCGCTCGACCGCCAGGCTCGCTCCCTCGGACGCGACCCGGATGCTCCTCACCTGGCCGACCTCAGGCACGGCGCCCGCGGCCAACCCAGACAAAAGCACTAGATGGACGCCCAACACGGCCAGGACGAGACGCATCGTACCGGTTTTCATGGAGGTCCTCACTCTCGACACCCCTTCGCCGCAGGTGGATTGTAGAACCCAAAGGACAGGGTCGCGGGTGAGCAGTCGTGCCGACCTCGTGGCACAATGCCGCCCATGAACCCGTCCGAGCTGGTCGCCAAGTGGCGGCGGGCCGATCTAAGGTGGGCGCGGTTGTCCCCAACCGCGCCTCGTGCCCACTGGGCGCCGAAGCACCAAGGAGCACCGTGGCGCCCCGCAGCATGGCTGCGCCCCCGAGGTAGGCGCGATCGGGGACGAACGTAGCCCGCGATTTCCTGGGCCCTGGTGCTCCCTGCCGGCCGTATTGCCTGGAATCGGAAGCCGGGCTGGCCTGCCGCTCGCAGGGCCTGCCCGTTCGGCACGTCCGGCGTCAGAGAGGCCTGCGGGATGCAGGCATCAGACTTGCTGTAGAATCGGTTACGCGTATCCGGGGGGAGCGTGGTCGACGCCGAGGCAGCCTCTCCAAACCATGCTGATTCGACACCGGCAGTGAGCCGGTGCCGGCCTGCCGGCTGGCGGCTCGTGTCGAGGCTCCTCCTCGTGTGCTTCGTGGCTGGCCTCGTCCTCGCCGTGTGGTTCGGAGCGCTCGAGTACCGCGAGCTGTTCCACCCCGACGAGGGCCGGTACGCGCTGATCCCGTACGAGATGGTCACCTCGGGGGACTGGGTCACGCCTCGGTTGAACGGCCTCAAGTACTTCGAGAAGCCGCCGTTGCAGTACTGGTTGACGGCTGTCTCGTACCTCGTGCTGGGGGCTGACGAGTGGACGGCGCGGCTATGGCCGGCGCTGGCTGGCCTCCTGACAGTCGGGCTGGTTTTCTGGGCCGGCAGACGCCTGTCCGGCGTACGCGCCGGCGCGACAGCCGCCGCTTTGCTCGCCAGCACGTTCCAGTTCTTTCTCTTCTCCCAGATCCTCACCCTCGACATGGGCCTCACCTTCTTTCTGACGCTGGCGCTCGTGGCTTTCCTCGCGTCGCAGGATGCCGATTCGAGACCGGCGACCCGGCGCGGCTGGGCACTCGTCATGTGGGCCGCGATGGCGCTCGCGGTGCTGAGCAAGGGCCTCGTTGGCGTGGTCCTTCCCGCGCTCGTACTGAGTGTCTACCTCCTCCTGGAGCGCGACTGGGGCCTGCTGCGCCGGCTCTCCTGGGGCGCGGGCGTACCACTCTTCCTGGGCATCGTGCTTCCATGGTTCGTGCTGGTGCAGGTGCGCAACCCGGGGTTTTCCGAGTTTTTCTTCGTCCGCGAGCACCTCGCGCGTTACGCCATGCAGGGACACGATCGGAACGGTCCCTGGTACTACTTCCTGATCGTCCTGGTGGCCGGCTCCCTGCCGTGGTCGCTCACCTACCTCAAGGCGCTGCTGGCCGGCTGGCGCTCGGACACCTGCAACCGGCTGGCGCTCAACCCCTGTCGCCTTCTCACCCTGTGGGTCGTGGTGATCACTGTGTTCTTCAGTCTCTCGGCGTCCAAGCTCCCCGGCTACGTTCTACCGGTCTTCCCGGCCGTTGCGCTGCTCGCCGGCTGCCAGCTCGAGTCGGGTAAGGTCCGGATCCGCCGTGCGAACCTCGCTGGGATTGCCGCTGCAGGCCTGACCCTGGCCGTTGCCGCCCCGTTCCTCTCCCGTCTACCCGGAGTCCCGGTCGAGGGCATCCACAGCTCGACCCTCATCCCATGGATACTGGCAAGCGGACTGGTGCTCGCCGCCGGCGCCGGGCTCGCGACGCTGGCCATACACCGCCGCCGTGAGGTCGCGCTTTTCGCCGTCACGCTGGGGAGCCTGCTCTCCTTTCAGCTCCTGCTCGTCGGCTCGCAGTCGATTGCTGGGCGCTACTCGACGGAGGCCATCGTCGAGCAGGCGCAGGAGGCACAGGGAGGGTTCGACCCCGATGCACCGTTCTTCAGCGTCGGGCTGTACGACCAGACCCTGCCACTCCACATCGGCAGGCCCGTGACGCTGGTGTGCTACGAGGACGAGCTGGCGATGGGGATCGCCGAGGAGCCCTCGAGGGCGATCTCGTCGATCGAGGAGTTCCGCTCCCGCTGGCACGCGCTCGCTCAGGCCTACGCGATTCTCAAGCCCGACCGCTTCCTGGCCGAGACGCACGCCGCCACCCCTATGGTCGTCCTGGCCGCCAGCCCCAAAGCTGTGATCGTGGCGCGCTCCCAGGTCGAGTCGAGCCGTCGCCTGCCGACGAAAGCCACGCTCTGACCGGTCGACCCTCGCTCTTGCCGAGGCTGATCGGCCCTTCCGGTCTCGTTACTGCATTGATTCTGGTCAGGCACTGCCGTACCATTGCAGCAAGGAGTGGAACCGGATGACGAAGGCGGCGCGCCGTTCGAGCCTGGAGGCAAGCCTCGTCGAGATGCTGCCGCACGCCGTGCTCGTGCTCGTGGACGGCCGCGTGCGGCTCGCCAACCCCGCGTTCGAGAAGCTGCTCGGCACGCCGCTCCGGGAGGTCCTGGGGCGTACCGTCGACGAGCTGTTCGGCAGCGGCGGCTCGAGCCTGGGTGTCGCCGTCCTCGGCGGCGACCCCGGCATGACGACGAGCTCGCAGGGGAGGCTGCCGGAGTACGAGATCGTGCGGCCCGACGGACAGCACCGCTGGGTGTCGGTGGCCGCCCGTCTGGTCGACCTCGATGACGCTCCAGGCCTCATGCTGGTGCTCAGCGATCTCACGCGGCTTCGCCACCTCGAGGATGAAGCCCGGCGCACCCACAAGGCCGTGGAGACGATGCGTCTCGGCGTGACTGTCACCGATCCGGAGGGGCGGATCATCTATGCCAACCCGGCACAGGCGACGCTGTTCGGCGGCGAGCCGGCGGCGCTGTGCGGCCTCGAGGGCAGGGCCCTGGCGCCACCCCAGCTGTGGCGGTCCTGGCCGGACGACGCTCCCCAGAAGTGGGAGCATTTCGTGCGCGAGAGCGTGAACCGGCGGCGCGACGGCTCCTCGTTCCCAGTTCAGCTCACCACCGACAGCATCCGGGACGGCGACGGACGGTTGCTCGGCTGGGTCACGATCTGCGAGGACCTGACCGAGCGCAAGGCCGTCGAGGACGCTCTCCGCCGGGCCCACGCAGAGCTCGAGGATCGGGTGCGGCAGCGCACAGCCGACCTCGAGGCCGCCAACCAGGCGCTCCGCCGCGAGATCGCGGTGCGCGAGCAGGTCGAAAGGGACCTCGAGGCGAGCGAGCGTCGCTATCGCACGCTCGCCGAGGATCTCGACGAGGTCGTCTTCTCGCTCGACCTGCACGGGCGGATCACGTACATCAGCCCCGTCATCGAGCGTCTCACCGGCCTCAGCCCGGAGGCGCTGGTCGGCAGCGATCTCGGCTGCCTCGTTCAGGTAACGGACGAAGCGACGCTGCGGAGCGCGCTGCAGGGAACGCGGGGCGGATCGAGGCAGATCTCGACCCTCGGCGTGCGTGGTCGCGACGGCCGGCTGCTCCATGTCCGGCTGTCCACCGTCCCCACGCTCGAGGCTGGGACGGTGACGGGTGTCCGCGGCGTGCTGACCGACATCACCGAGCGCCGACGGCTGGAGGATCAGCTCCTCCAGGCTCAGAAGCTCGAGGCCGTGGGGAGGCTCGCCGGCGGTGTGGCCCACGACGTCAACAACCTCCTGCAGGCGATCCTCGGTGCCGTGCAGTCGCTCCAGCGTCGGGAGCCCGCGGTCGCGGTCGAGCTCGAGGAGGTGGTCGCCAACGTGCAGCGCGGCGCCACCGTCACCCGCCAGCTCCTGCTCTTCGCTCGGCGCGGCGCGGCACGGCCCGAGTGCCTCGACCTCAACAAGGCCCTGGAGCACTTCGGCGTCCTGCTGCGTCGGCTGACCCGCGAGAACGTGGAGTTCGCGATGACGCTGGCACCCGGGCCGCTGCTCGTCGAGATCGACCAGGGCCAGCTCGAGCAGGTGCTGATGAACCTTGTGGTGAACGCGGTCGACGCGATGCCGGGCGGGGGCACTCTCCGCCTCGCGACCGGGCGGTCCGAGGATGGGTGGACGTGGCTCGAGATCGCGGATACCGGCTGCGGCATCCCTCCCGAGGTACGCCCGCACATCTTCGAGCCGTTCTTTTCGACCAAGCCGGCCGAGGAGGGTACGGGGCTCGGGCTGTCCGTGGTGCTGGGAATCGTCACCGCCCACGGCGGACAACTGGACGTCAGCTCGACCGTCGGTACCGGGACGGTCTTCAAAGTGAGCCTGCCGAGTCAGAGACCTCGCACGGAAGATATTCAGCCATCTTCCCTGGAGAAGCTGCCCGAGGCGCGGCCCGGCGAGGTCAAGGTGCTGGTGGTGGAGGACGATCCCCTCGTCCGACGGGCGGTGGAGCAGACGCTGGTCTGCCTCGGATACCAGCCGACCGCCGTGGGGCGGGCGAGCGAGGCTCAGGCGATCGCCGAGCCCGGCCGGTTCGCCGTTCTGCTCACCGACCTCATGCTGCAGGACGAGCGCGGCGACGAGCTCGCCGCCCGGCTGTGCGAGCGCGACCCGAACCTGGCGGTGATCTTCATGTCGGGTTACTCCGAGGAGGACTCGGCAGAGGGTTCACGACCGGGACCGTTGCCGGGTCAGTTCCTCCAGAAGCCCTTCAAGATCGAGGCCCTGGGGCGGGCGCTCGCCCGGGCTTTCGATCGCACACCGCACGCCACATAGCCCCACGCCACCACCCGCCCGGGTGGAGGTTTCACTGCGGCAGCACCAGCTCGGTGCGGCGGTTGCGGGCCTTGCCCTCGGGCGTCGTGTTCTCGGCGAGAGGGAACTCGGCCGCCAGCCCCAGAACCTTGAGACGCTCCGCAGGCACCCCGTGCGAGGTGAGGAAGGCGAACACGGACTGCGCGCGCCGCAGCGAGAGCTCGAGGTTGTGCGCCTCGCTGCCGGAGCTGTCGGTGTGCCCACAGACGTGGACGTCCAAGGTGGCGAACGTCGAGGTCAGCACCTTCGCCTGCTCCTCCAGCAGCGGCCACATCGACGGCTTGAGATCGTAGGCATCGACATCGAACGTGGCGTTCGAGGAGTAGTCGAAGACGAGCACTCGCCCGAGCCCCAGGCGTGTCGCCAGCGGCCCGGGATCGGAGCCGAAGCGGAACAGCACTTCGATCTCGGTCGGCGATAGCACGCGCACGCGTTTCTCGACCCACGTCTCGGCGGGTCGCGCGGCGGCTACGGCCAGGATGTCGTTCAGCGAGGCGAGGAAGAGCGACGTGGGCGTCGAGCCCACAGCTACGCCTTTGTAGGTCACCTCGGCGCTGCCGGGCTCCGCCTCGACGCGCACCATGACGTTGCCTTCCGTGATGCGCCCAGGGGCCGCGCCCTGCTTGCCTGTGGTGCATCCCACCAGCGCGAGCGACAGGGCGGAAGCCGTTGCGAAAGCAGCGATCCTCATCCTCATGGCGAAGCACCTCCCGGTAGCGGGGTCACCGCGTCCTCCGGTGCCCCGAGGGTCATCGCAATCGAAATCGTCGTCTCCACCGCCGCACCGCTGGCATCCAGCGCCGGCCGATACCCAAACGTCCGGGCTGCCGTTGCGGCGACCTCGCCGCACTCCGGGATGGCGGCGTGCAGGACCCTTGATCTCCGTACCGAGCCGTCCTCGGCGACGACGAGCGCCAGCAAGACCTCCTGCCCGGCGCACTTCTCGGCCAGCTCTGCCGGCACGAAAGGCGCGGACCGCCGAAGCTCCACGGGCAGCGTCACCGGACGGCGCGGCGGCGGTTGGGTAGCCGGCGGTTGGGTCGGCGGCACCCCTGGGAGCGCTGAGGTCGATGGTGCGGGCTCACGTGCCAGTGCCGACGCCGTCGGTCGAGGGGTCGGAGCTGACGGGATGACCGGCGACGGTACTGAGGACACCACCGCCGCGGCCATCGCGCCCGAGGGTGCCTGCTCACGAGGAGGCACCCCATACGGTGCGGATGCGCGCCAGAGGCGGGGGCCGAAGAAAGCAGCAGCCACCAGAAGCGGCAGGCTCACCGCCCCGGCCACGATGAGCCGTCTTGGCCCCGGCAAGCGCTCGGCTGCGCCGACGACCACCGTGGGCGGCACCAGCTTTCCGGACGTTCGCCGGACACCTGCCGTGCCGCGCGCCGCGAGCGCCCGCAGGCTCACATCGCGGGGCTCGCGCTCCCACCAACGAAGCAGCTCTGCTTTCATCTCCCCCGCCGAGCCGAAGCGCTCAGCCGGGTCCCGCTCGAGGGCTCGCGTGATCGCCGCGGCGAGTGTCCGGTCCAGGTCAGGGCGGCGCGCACTGACCGGCTCGGGGTTTTTCGAGAGGCGAGTGACCATGATCTGGAGCGCGTTTTCCCCCGCGAACGGGAGCGTTCCGGTGAGCAGCTCGTAAAGGGTGACGCCAAGGGCGTAGACGTCGGTTCGACCGTCCACCTGCCCACCCAAGAATTGCTCGGGCGCCAGGTAAGCCGGCGTGCCGAGGAGCACACCGGTAGCGGTCTTCCTGGCGCCGTCGGCGACCTTCGCGACGCCGAAGTCAGTCAGGCGGGGCGTGCCCGATTCGTCGAGCATGATGTTGCTGGGCTTGATGTCCCGATGGACGATGCCAGACTCGTGGATGAAGGAGAGCGCGTCCAGGATCGGCAGCGCAACGGCGACGGCGTCCTCAGGCGTCAGCGTAGCCGATGCCCCCAGCACGTCGGCGAGGCTCGGCCCATCCACCAACTCCATCGTGAACCACAGCACCCCTCCCGTGTCTCCCGAGTCGAACACCGATACGAGGTTCGGGTGCTTGAGCGAGGCGGCGAGCCTGGCCTCCTGGGTGAAGCGGCGCGCGAACGGGCTGCGGTCGTCCGCCGTCTCGGTCAGCACCTTGAGCGCTTCGAGCCTGTCCAGCCGTCGGTTTCTCACCCGATAGACGCGGCCGGCGCCCCCCTTGCCGAGCAGCCCCAGGATCTCGAAGCGCTCGCCCAGTGCCGCCTCGATCTGCTGGAGCCAGAGGGTGTCCTCGACCCCCAGCCTCCCGTCGGTGCTGGCTCCTTTCTCAGAGCTCACAATTCTCAGCTTAGCCTCGATCGCCACGCACGGCAACGAGATCCGGGGCAGCTTCGTGGCCCGGCACCCCGCCCGGAGAGCCGTCACCTCACCGGCTGGCCCTCCCACCGGCGGAAGAAGAGCGCCTGCTGGTGCACCGGCTGCGCCTTCTGCACGAGCTCCGCCATCTGGCTGTCGGACAGCGGCGTGAACGCGCGGGCGAGCTGGACGTTCTCCTCGAGCTGGACAACGGTGTCGCAGCCGACGATGACGGTCGACACTGGCAGCGACAGGACGTACCGCATCGCCTCGCGCATCGTCAGCGTTCCCGGCCGCAGCGGCCACGGCGACGGCCGCACCGGGTTCGGCGGCGGTGGTGTCCAGCCAGCGAGCAGCCTCCCTCGCGACGGGATCTTCATGCCGATGATCCCCATCTCCTTCTCCACCGCGTACGGCAACAGCTTCGATTCGAACGACAGATGGTGCGGGTCAGCGGCGTTGAGCGCCAGCAGGATGGTGTCGAACGGGAAACGGCGCACCGCCTCCAGCAGCACCTCGGGGTCGGCATGGCCGGAAATGCCGACGAACCGCACCACCTTCTCGTCCCGCGCCCGCACCAGCGCCTCCACGGCGCCGCCGGGGGCGAAGATCTGCTCTACCTCCTCGAGCTTGCTGAGGTTGTGGATCTGCCACAGGTCGAGGTGGTCGGTGTGCAGCAGCTCGAGCGACCGCTCGAGCAGGGCGAGGGAGCCGTCGCGCGTGCGATCGTGGGTCTTCGAGGCCAAAAACGCCTCGCGCCGCCGCCGCTTCATGACCTGACCGATGTAGCGCTCGCTCCACCGCTGCTCGCCGCCATAGCGCGCCGAGGTATCGATGTAGTTGACACCGAGGTCGAGGGCACGCTCGACGAGCGCCACCGCCACTGCGTCGTTGTCCGGTTGCTCGATCGCCGCCTGCCCGCCGAGCGAGAAGATCCCGACGCGAAACCCGGTGCGCCCGAGGTTGCGGGTCGGCATCGCGTTCGGTGTCACCGGGTTCGAGGGCAGCGCCGGAGGCACTGTCCCGGTCTTCACCTCGCCGAGCGCGACGCGTGCCGCGAGCGCGCCCACCGCCGCCGATCCCATTCTGAGCAGGTCCCGACGCTCGATCCGAGCCGCCTCGTCTTTGGCCATGGCCACCCCCGGAGCAAGGCTACGCGTGGCCCACCCCAGGGTCAAGGCGCCTGCTCAGCCCGACTTTGGCGTCTGGCTGCGGAAGGTCGGGCGCGGGCCCACCCGCGTTCGACAGTTGCTAGACAGGCGCTGGCATAGAACGATTGACACCGCAGAGGGTTGCGGTTGAGATCGCGGGTTTTTGCGTGTTACTAGGCGGCGGGCTGGTCGGACGTGGTGCTGGAGGGGGCCGCAGCGGCGTTCTGCTGGGCTGCTGGTGTGACCTCGGCGAGCAGTGGGGGCTCGGCGATCCCGAGTG
>JAAYVZ010000127.1 GCA_012516935.1 Holophagae bacterium | reverse complement strand
CCTGCGGCGCCCCGGCCCGCGGCTCCAATCCCGCCACCCGTACCGGTACAACCTGCCACCACCGCCCCACCCGCTTCCGTCGAGGTGGGTCAGCCACCCCAGCCGTTACCGCCGATGCCGGCGCCACTACCCCCTGCCGGGGAGGCGGTGGCGCCCACCGCTGTTCGTCCAGCAGCGGCGCCCGAGGCCGCCACCCCCGTGAAGCCAGCGCAGGCTTCGCCGTCGCTCGAGGAGCGTATCGGCATCACCTGGTTCACCCGCATCGGCGCGGCCGTGCTCGTGCTGGGGGCGGCGTACTTCTTCAAGTACGCGGTGGACAACCAATGGATCGGCCCGTGGGGGCGGGTCGCCCTCGGCGCGCTGGCTGGCGTGGCGGTACTGCTGGGCGCCGAGTGGATGCGGCCGAAGGCCAGGCCGGCGTACGTGCAGGGCCTGCTCGGCGTCGGCCTGGCGCTTCTTTACGTCTCCGGGTACGCGGCCTACGGCTTCTACGGCCTCCTTCCGCTTTCGGCCGCGTTCGCTGCCCTCGTGGTCGTGGCGGCGCTGGCCGCCGGGTTGTCGATCCGCCACCGCTCCCAGCTCGTCCTCGTGCTGGCGCTGGCGGCGGCGCTCGCCAACCCGTTGCTGCTCTCGACCGGCCAGGAACGGCCGCTCGGCTTCTTCAGCTACCTCCTGGCGGTGACCTCCGCGGTGCTCGTCGTTGCGGTGCGGCAGCGCTTCCCGATCGCGACGTGGCTCGCGGTCGCCGGCACGGGCGCTCTGGCCATCATCTGGTTCGGCGAGCACTTCCGCATCGACCCGCCAGCCACCGACCCCCTCGACGGGAGGCCGGTACCCGACACGGCCGGGGCCTACTTCCCGCTCGCCGCTCGGATCGTCCCGCTGACCTTCGCCGCCGCGTTCGCCGCGCAGTGGGTGGTGACCGCGCTTGGCGCGCGGCGGCGCGCGTGGACCGCGCCCCAGCCCGTGCTGCTGCTCGTGGTGGGGCTGCTGCTGGCTCATGTCGGAAGCGGCGCCCTGCTGCCGGACCGCCCGGAGCTGCTCGCCATCGCGATGGCCGTCTGTGCTCTGGCCGCCGTGCTGCTCTTGCGCAGCGAGCAGGAAACACCGCTCGTGATGCTGCCGCTGATGCTGTCGTTCGTGATCCTGGCGGCCCGCGCCGATCTCGCCCGCTCCCAGCCCGCGCTCACGCTCGTGCCGGCGGCGATCTGGCTCGGGGTGTACGCCACCGCGATGGTCCGAAGGGCGCAGGCGGTGGCCGAGAAGCGGCCCACCGCCCCGTTCGCTGCGGCGCTCACGCTCACCCTGCTCGCCGCCGTGACGGTGGCGGCGCTGGTGCTGCTCCCGGGGCACCCCCAGACCCTGGTGGCGCTTTTGTGCCTGCTCGCCGCCGGCGCCGCGCTGCTCGGCCAGTGGACGGGGAGGCCACTTGTCTTGGGCGTCGGGGCTGCTGCCACCTTCGTGGCACTGCTGGCCGCCAACCCGGAAGGGGCTTCGATGGCGCCCGGCTTCCTGCTCCTGGCCGCGGTCTGGGGCGCGGTGTACCTGCTGGGCGGCGCGCACGCACTGCTGGTTCGCGGTCTGCCGGCGGATCCGGCCACGGTCCTGGTGACGGTCGGTGGACCGCTCGGGTTCGTGGCGGTCCTGCTCGCGGGAACGGCACGCGGCGACAGCGGCGAGCGGGCGCTCGCGGCGGCGGGCGCCGGCCTCGCCGTGTTCGTGCTCGGCACCCTCGTGCTCCGGCGCCGGGCTGACGCCCGGCCGGCGGCCACGGCGTTCCTCGGCTGCGGCGTGGGCTTGGTGGCGCTGGCGGTGGGGCTCGCGCTGTCGGGCGTGACGATCACGCTGGTGTGGGCACTCATGGGCGTCGCGGTCGTCTTCCTGGCGGTCCGAAACGGTGACGGGCGCTGGCTCGCCGGCGGCCTGGCGCTGCTCGCGATAGCTGTGCTCCGGATGCTGGTGGTCGACGTCGTCGAGCCGGCTCGGATGCTGGGTCTGTTCATCGGCACCCAGGGGGCGAAAGGAGCGCTGCAGCCCACCTTTCTGCTCAACCCTCGCGCCCTGGCGCTGGCCGGGGTGGCGGCGGCGCTGCTGGCGAGCGCCTGGCTGCTGAGCCGGGCGCATCGCACGCCGGCATGGGCGTCGCTCGCAGTGCTCGGGTATGCGCTGCTCCTGGCGCTCGTGATCTCCGAGGTGCGCCTGCTGGTCACCGCGCTGCCCGCCTTCCCAGGGCCCGGGCTCGCCCCCCAGGAGTTCGAGGCGTTCATGGCGCGGGTCGAGGCGGCCGCTGCGGCACAGGCTCCCTGGCGCGCCGTGTCGGTGACGCTGGCGCTCGGGGGGTTCGGCTCGCTCCTGCTCGCCGCCGGATTCGCCTCGCGCAACGCCGTGCACCGCTGGCTCGGCCTGGTCGTGCTGGCGTTCACGGTGGGCAAGCTCGGGCTGTGGGACGTCTGGGACCTACCGCGCATCTACCAAGTGCTGGTGCTCGTAGCGGTTGGGGCGTTGCTGCTCGGGGCGGGCTTCCTCTACGCCCGCTTCGGCAACCGCATGCTCGGCCTGCTGCGCAACGGGGCAGCGGGGCTGCTCGTGGTGACAGCAGCGGTCTCGATCGAGGCGGCGGAGCCGGCCCGCTACCGCCTCGCGGCCCGGCTCGACGTGCCTGCCGCCGGCGCGGCGCGCCTCGAGGTATCACCGGAGCTCTACCGCGCGGCTGCCAGCCGGCCCCGCCTCGCTGACCTGCGGATCCTCTCCGGTGACGGCCGCGAGGTGCCGTGGTTCCTACGCGACGTGGCCCCGCGCGAGGTCGCGGCCGAGCTCCCAGCCGAGATGGTCGACCCGGTGACGCTCGGCGACGGCTCTGCGCGTGCCACCTTCGATCTCGGGCCGGGTGGCGCCCGCCACTCCGAGCTCGATCTCGACCTTGCCGGTGACACCTTCCTGCGGCTGGCGACCGTCGAGGTCGGCGAGGACGGTAGGAGCTGGGGCACGATCGGCCAGGGCCACGTATACGCCGTTTCCACGCCCGCAGGCAGTGCGCGCTCGACCACGCTCCGCTACGCGGTCTCCGCCGCCCGTTTCGTGCGGGTCACGGTCGCGGGCGCGGCCGGGCAGGAGCCGGTCGGGGTTCGGGGCGGGCGTGTGCGCCACCGCCCACCCGCCGCCATGGAGCCGTGCGGCGAGCTCGAGCTGTCGAT
>JAAYVZ010000126.1 GCA_012516935.1 Holophagae bacterium | reverse complement strand
GTGGCGAACAGCGGCAGCCGCTCCCACGCCTGCACGAACGCCGCCAGCCCCTGCTCGCGAAGCAGCCGGGCGCGGGCCGCGTCCTCGCCCCGCCGCGCGTCCCGCTCCGCCGCGCTCGCGAGCCCCGGGTTGACGCCGACCAAAAGCGCGTCGGTCCACATCTTCGGCTCGGCGACCAGCAGGCCGAGCGCCAGCCGGGCGCCGAGCGAGTAGCCAGCCAACCGCCAACCGTCGGGGGCGATCGCCCGGACCGCATCCGCCAGACCGTCAATCACCTGCCCGAACCCCGTCCACCCGGAGCGCAGCGGCTCGGGGCCGTGTCCCGGCACGAACGGCGCCGCCACGAGACCCGGGGCCGCAAGCCGCTCGACGACCTCCCGCCACGCCTCGGGGTGCCCGGCAAACCCGTGCAGGACAAGCCAACGGTCTGGCCCAGCCCCCCGCCAGGTTAGAAAACGTACCCCGGCGACTACGTGCTCGGCGGCCACCGGCACGGTCACGCGCGCACCGCGCGGGCGCGCTCCCGCAGCGCGGTCCAGCGGGCCCTCGCGCCGGGCCCCGAGATCACCGCCTCGACCACCGTCGGACCCGGGCTTCCGAACGCGCTCGTCAGGGCCGCGGCCAGCTCGTCGGCGTGCGCCGCGCGGTGGTGCCGGACCCCGAACGCTGCCGCCGCGGATGCGAGATCGACCTCCACCGGGGTGAGGAAGAGGCGCTCGACCACCGCCTCGGCGACGCCGCCCGCCGCCAGGGGCAGCAGCTCGAAGATGCGCCCTCCCCGGTTGGCGAGGACCACGATGACGAGCGGCGACGCGACCTGGCGCGCGGCGGCGAGCCCGCCCAGGTCGTGAACCGCTGCGAGGTCGCCGACCAGCGCCAGCGTCGGCCGGGAGGAGGCGTGCGCCGCACCGGCGGCGCCGGCGATGAGCCCGTCGATGCCGGCCACGCCCCGCTGGTGCAGCACCCCGACGCCCGTCGGAGGGCTTGCCGGCACCAGGTCCACCTCCCGCACCGCCAGCGAGTTCCCGAGGACGAGGAGCGAGCCGGGAGGGAGTGCTTCGATGGCGGCCCAGGCCGCGCCCAGCTCCGAGAGCTCGGAACGCTTGCGCTCCGCGTCGCGCCACCCAGCCAGCACCCCGGCCACGTCGCTCGCCGCCTTCGCCCACGCCGACGCCCAGGCGTCGTCCGACGGCCCAGCGCCCCCGAGCGCGTCGAGCAGTGCCCCGACCACGCGGTCGGGGTCTCCCCCGACGAAACCCGCGGCGCCGCCCCACGGATCCGGCCAGCCGGACCCGCCCAGCACCCACCGGCGGCACGCCGGACCGGACTCGAGAAAGCGCTGCCACGCCGCGGACACCACCGGCAGACCGAGCTGCAAGATCTCCCGCGGCTCGCCGGGCCGCGGCGCCAGGGCGTCGGGGGCGAGCCGCTTGGGCGTGGCCCCGGCCCGGGCGGCCAGCCGCGCCAGGGTAGCCTGCACCTCCTCGATCGCCTCGAAGGGATGCAGCCTTGCCGCGCGGTTGCGCAACTCGCCCGGCGTCTGC
>JAAYVZ010000125.1 GCA_012516935.1 Holophagae bacterium | reverse complement strand
TCCCCGCTGGGCGCGGGGCGAGGGGATTAGTACCCCGCGGGCGCGACAGGTCTCCATCCCTCGCCCCCGCGGTAGCGGGGGAGAGGGGCAGGGGTGAGGGGGTCTTCCTCCACCAACTCACGGTATTGTCACTTCCATGATCGCATGTGCGGTCCTGTGCTATTGTGTACACAGGAGGTGCGCAGATGGCTTCGACGGTCACGATGACGGTAAGGCTCCCAGTCGAGGTCAAGGAGCGCCTGGAGCGGTTGGCGCACTCGACAGAACGCTCGAAGGCGTACCTGGCGGGGCGCGCGATCGAGGAGTACCTCGAAACCCAGGAATGGCAGGTCAGGGCTATCCAAGATGCTGTCTGCGAGGCTGATGATGGCGCTGCCGGGTTTGTCGAGCATGACGCGGTGACATCGCGGGTGCTGGGTGCGACAGCGCGCGAGCGGAAGACAAGGAAACGTTGAGAATCCGCTGGCTGTTGCTGGCAGTTGAGGACCTCGAGCGGCTCCACGCCTACATCGGCGAGGATGATCCAGACGCGGCCGAGCGAGAGGTGAACGCTGTGGTCGCCGAGGTTGGTCGACTCGGCCGATTCCCGGGGCTCGGCCGGCCCGGCCGTGTGCCGGGGACACGCGAGCTGGTTGTCTCGAGCTACATCGTTGCGTATCGGGTCAAGCACGACGAGGTCCAGGTGCTGCGGGTTCTGCACTCGGCCCGTCCTTGGCCGCGTACGATGTAGCTGAGGCAAATGGCTCTGGCCATGTCCACTGGCATTGGGCGGCTCGTGGCCACCGGCCGTCGAGGTGGGTGGGGACGTCCCGGCCGCCCCATCTGAGGTGAGCGCGGTTGTCCCAAGCTGTGCCGGGTTGGAGGCCCGCCGGACCCCTCACCCGGCTCGCAGGTCGATACATTTCCGCGCTTGCCCCCTCGCCCCCGCGGTAGCGGGGGAGAGGGCAGGGTGAGGGGGTGAAAGTCCCCCTCGCTGGGCGCGGGGCGCAAGGTCAAGGCCGGCGTTTTGGCCCCTCACCCGGCTCGCTGCGCTCGCCACCCTCTCCCCGCTGCGCGGGGCGAGGGGGTTCCTTCCCCCGTGCGAGCAGCGTATTTCTATCCCTCGCCCCCGCGGTAGCGGGGGAGAGGGGCAGGGTGAGGGGGTGAGACTCCCCGCTGGTGCGGGGCGCAAGGTCGGGGCCGGCGTTCTGGCCCCTCACCCGGCTCGCTGCGCTCGCCACCCTCTCCCCGCTTTGCGGGGCGAGGGGATTAGTACCCCGCGGGCGCGACAGGTCTCCATCCCTCGCCCCCGCGGTAGCGGGGGAGAGGGGCAGGGGTGAGGGGGTGCCTTTCCGCCCTCTCCCCGCTGGCCGACGGGTTCGCTCGGCTGGGCGGTCGCCAGAGTGGTGGGCGCGGACGCCCCGACCGCGCCTTGAAAGGTGCGTGCGGTTGTTCCTAGCCGCGTCGGGTGGGTGGCCGCGGACCACGGTCGGGGAATGAGTGAACAACATCGCTTCGCCGCACGCAAGCATGACGCCGGAGGTGGCGTGGGTGTTGGCGCTGTGCCGACGGGACGGCACAGTACCGTCCGAGCCCGCGGCAGGCTTCGACTGGGCGGCAGCGCAGAGCTTCGCCTCGCGCCACCGGCTCGGCCCCTCGGTCTACTGGCGCCTTCGCGAACAGGGTTTCCCTGCTGTGCCGGCGGACGTACGGGAAGCATTCGAGAAGACCTTCCGCGCCACCATCGGCACGAACCTCGCGTATGTGTGCGTGTTCCTGACGCTGTTGGAGCGTCTGGAGGCGCGCAGTGTCCGCGTCATCGCGCTGAAGGGCCCAGTCGCCGCGTACGTGCAGCACGGCAACCTGTCCGCCCGGCAGTTCGGCGACCTGGACCTGCTGGTTCCACGGGCCCATGCGACAGAGGCTCTCGACGAGCTGCGAGACCTTGGGTTCGTGCCCGAGGTGCGGCTTGGCGAGCGCCATCTCCGCACGCTCCTCCGAACCGGACGCCGTGAGCTCAAGGTCACGCATCCGACCGGGTGGGTCGTCGACCTGCACTGGGAGTCGCTGGGCGCGCACTTCGCGTGGTGCCGCGAGGACGAGCTCTGGGACCGCTCGGCTGAGGTGGACTTCGAGGGCCGTCCGGTGCGCACCCTCGGCGACGTGGATCTTGCGCTGTACTACTGCCTCAAGGCTGCCGAAGATGGCTGGAGCACGGTCTATCAGCTCCTGGACGCAGCTCGGGCGCTCGAAGCTCTCGACGTTGCGGGATGGGAGAGGCTCCACGCCCGGGCCGCTCGGAGCGGTAAGTGGCGGGCGGTCGGCGCGAGCGTCGTGCTCGCGGGCGAGCTGCTCGGCCTAGCGGTGCCGCCGCGCATCACGGCGTTCCTCACTGACCGCACCGACATCGGTCGCCTCGTCTCCTTGGCGAGGCCACGGTTGCTCTCATCGGACGCCGAAACGATCAGCTTTCCGCGCCTCGTCACCGAGCATCTGCGTTTCCTCGAGCGCTGGCGCGACCGCGCGAGCTTGCTGTACATGCTGGCGCTCCAGCCAGGCGAGCGTGACCTTGTCCTCCTGCCGACGTGGCTCGCGATCCCGCCGTTCCTCCAGGCCGTGCGCCTCGCCCGCACTGTCCGCAACCTGACCGCCGCGATCCGTACATAGCGGGTGGCGTTCTGACCCCTCACCCGGCTCGCAGGTCGATACATTTCCGCGCTTGCCCCCTCGCCCCCGCGGTAGCGGGGGAGAGGG
>JAAYVZ010000124.1 GCA_012516935.1 Holophagae bacterium | reverse complement strand
GGGGGGGCGGGCGGGGGGGGGGGGGGGATGGGGGGGGGGGTGGGCGTCCGCGTGGCGGTTGGGGTCCGCGTCGGTGGAACCGGGGTCGGCGTGGGGGCTGGACCGCTGGTCGGGGTCGGCGTCGGCGTGACCGTGGGCCCGGTGGCCGGGTAGACGTACCGAGTGCACATCCGATCGAACTCGCTCATCGGGTTGCAACAGGTCCCGTACATCAGGTTGCCGGGCGGGTAGTGGCCGAACCCCAGACCGTGCCCGAGCTCGTGGGTGAGCATGATCTCGTAGTCCGAGCTGCTCATGCAGGAGGGGGTGATGCCGTTGTTGATGACGGCGAACCACCTGAAGATGGTCCCCCAATTCGTGCCGTCGAAGCTGTGGGACGGCCCGCCCCAGAACGGACCCCCGAACCCCAGGAGCCCGGGGCACCCGACTTGATCCGGAAGGTCGTCGCAAGGGTCGTTGAAGATCACCACGTTGGCGTTGGGCACGTCGGCGGAGCCCGGCGTGCAGGTCATGGCGTACGTCAGCTTCCCGCCGTACGAGAGATCCAGGCTCGAGCCCGGGGTGCTGCCCCAGGCGTCGACGGCGCCCTGGACCTCGGCGAAGCCGCCGCCGGGCCGCGAAAGATCGCCGGTCGTCTCGGCGTACATCTTGACGTTGCCCGGCGGCGAGGCGGTGTTGTAGGGCCAACGCGCCGGCGGCGTGGCGATGTTCGTGCACCCCGCGGGCGGCGAGCTCGGTTCCTCCGGCACCTCCTGCGGCAACGCCCGCACGCTCCGAGCGTTCCAACTCACGGCGCCGGCCGCGACCGACCGCAGGTGCGCCAATAGCTCCGCTTCCCGGTACGCCGCCGGCAGCTCCGGAACCACGCCGTCGGGGCGCGCCATCACCTCAACCCAACGATGCTCCCCGATCGGCACCAGCAGCGACCGCCCCCACTTCCCCGCGACCCGCTGCAGAACTCCGAAGCCGAGCATCGACGGGATGAACACACCGTTGCCCTTGCCGTGCAGAAACAGCAGGTACACCTCGCCCGTCTCGAAACGTGGGGAACCTGCCACCGCCCACCCGGCTCCTTCGAGCTCGCCACCGGGCACCTCCACCACGATGCGGTCGGGCAGTGACGCGCGGGTGGCCAGCGTTGCAAGCAGCTCGAACCTGGTCGTGGTGAACAGCAGTGGGCTCCGGCGCACCACCTGGCTGGCGCCGGCCCGCCCCAAGACCACGGCGTCGGCACGCAGGGCCAGCTCGCCGAGGTTGCGCGGTGGCACGATCGTCGCCGCGTGCACCGCCAACGGCGCAACGATCGCCACGGCCGAAACGACGGCGACCGCAACCCATGCTCGCGCTCCAGCCATTCTCGACCCCCGAGCTCAATGTAGAGCGTTTCGTCCGGCGAGGGAAGTAGCCCGCTGCGCTGTGGCGAGCACCAACGCGGCTCGGCGATGGCGCACGCCGTGCCGCTGAGGCTGCTGGCCGCGTCTGGGCGCCAGCTCGCTCATCGTGGCGGCGGTGGCGTCGGCGATCGTGATCATCCCGCTCGGCATCCGGAACACCGAAGGCAGCTTCAGGGTGGACATGCTGCTCGTGCTCACGCTGTTCTTGCCGCCCGAGCCCGCCGGCGTCGGGTCGATTGGCTCTGCGCTGCGCGCCGCGCGGGCGCCCCACGATGAGTTCGCCGACACGAGACCGACGACGTGAGGACGCCGGCGTGGGCGGAAGGCGCCACCCGCCACGGTCGCAACGTGGCGGGTGGCAAGAATCAGTAGCCGCTCCTGCAGTACGTGGTGTCGCCGGCCAGGATCGCGGTCGAGAGGTCGATCTGGGCGTAGGGATCGGCGCTGCCGTCCGCGGTGTGGTACTTCGGTGCCTTGGCTGGGTAGGGAGTCGGCCGGACGACAGGGGAGAACCCGAAGTCGAGAACGTTGGCCCGCCGCTGCAGGATCTCCGGCTTCGGGTCGCCTGCGAAGACCCGGATCACCATGAGGTCGAACGACCAGGTGAGCTGGGGACCGACCTCGGTGATGTCCGGGCAGTGCTTTCGGACGCTCTCCAAGGCGCACGCGACGGTGGCGTCGGAGACCGGAAAGTGGGTGGCAACGGTGAGGCGCGGCCGGGGGTTGATCTGGCTGAGGAGGTAGCCGAACGCCCCCTGGGGGGTGTGGGAGCTGTCCTGCACCGCCGTCAACGCCTGGACGGTCTTGTCCCACAGCGGGCCCTTGCCGGGCGCGTCGAGGTGCATGTTTTGCATCGCCCACACCTCTGCCGGGACCACCATCTCGTGGATCAGCACGTCCACGCCCTTACCGCCGTTGATGGCCTGGTTGATGGTGTGGTACTCGGGCTTGGTGTCGCTCGTGTAAATCATGGAGAGGCCGTTCCACTCGAGCTTGAAGCCGAGGGCACCCTTACGACAGTGAATCACCGGGAAGTGGGTGATCTTCACCCCGGTGGCTTGGTTGTGGTAGGCGACGCCTCCCACCTTCCTCCAGTTCAGCTCGATGGGGATCATCGCGTAGGCGTCGTCGCTGGGATCGTCCCCCACCGGGACGGGGTCGCACGGCAAACCCCAGCTTTGCCTGGTGGGACGTCGGTAGTTCCTGTAGCTGGTGGTCTGGAAGCTGAAGCTTTCCGTATGCCACCGACACGCCTCCCGGAGGTGCTCACAAAACGCCCTGACGCCGTCGTCGTAGTACTGATAGGGGGGGCGCGGCGTCGGCACATCGGAAGGTCCTTGTCCCCAGACGTACAGCGGTGACTTGCGGTCTCCCGAAGGCCCGAAGCAGTAGATGTGGGTCAGGTCGGCCATGTGGTCGCCGTGCAGATGGTTCAGAAAAACCTTGTCCATCCTGGCGAACCCCACCCCCATGGCGCCGTAGTTGGCACACACGCCCGAGCCGCAGTCGAACACGAACTGGTCGGCTGCCTTCCCGTTCCCCCCCCCCACCTCGACGAAGACGCTCATCATCGCTTGTGCACGCCGCACCGGAGGGATGCACGAGCCCATGAAAGTGATTCGCATCTCGTTGGGCTCGACGGCTGGCAGCGGATCCTTGGTGAAGTCCATGGTCTCCAGATTCTCGAAGTACGTGTACCGCTGCGTGTCGAGCGCGGTCGGATAGCATGGCTCGGTCGGCGGGTCGCACATCGCCCCGGCCGTACGTCCCAAGGCCAGCCCGCCGAGGGCCAGGCCCGAAAGCTTCAAGCCGTCACGCCTCGACAACCCCTGAGACAACAACTCCTCGATGGATTTCATGCTCCTCCTCCCTTGGTTGTACTCGCTCGAAGGTTGAGGCACACCGCCCACAGGACGTGGGCGGGGACCGACCGGCTTCGGCTGGGAGCACCCGGTGCGAGCGCGAGCTGCGCTTCCAAAACGTAGCCAGAAAACCCCCCGATCGATTCTACACCCTCGTCCCACCAGGTTCGGTGCCAGCCCAACCGGCCCGCTCAGCTCCACCACCCGCCACGCCGGATACAGGTGGCATTCATCACCGGACCGCCGTGGGCTTGCGACACAACCTGGGAAGTGGCTTCCGCACCGCCTTCACGGACGTCGTCTTCGCGATCGCCGACTGGTCGCAGGACGAAAGGTTTCCGGAGCCGTTCCGCGACGTCTTCGTGGAAAACGACAACGGATGGCGGTGCGGCGACTCCCGCCCCGGGCCAGACCTCGCGGCTGCGGTCGTGTCTTGCGCTACGATTCGTACGGTGGAACGGCCCCACCTGCTCGGCATGCAACCGGATGACCTGCTCGCCCACCTGACCGGCTCGGGTGTGGCAACCCGTCCGTCCGAGGCGCGCCGGATCCTCGCCCACGTCATCGCCGCCGGCCGCCCAGGCTTTCCGAGCGCGAGGCCGGTGCCAGCCCGCCTGGCACGAGCCGTCGAGGCCACCACCGACCGGACACCGCTGGAGGTGCTGGAGCGGGCGGTCGATCTCCGCGACGGGTTCGTCAAGTACCTCCTGCGCTCACCTGACGGGGCGTTGTCGGAGGCGGTGCGCATCCCACTCGAGCGCCCGGGAGCGTTTTCGGTGTGCCTGTCCTCGCAAGTCGGCTGCGCGATGGGGTGCGCGTTCTGCGCCACCGGGCGGCTCGGTCTGCGCCGCAACCTGGAGGCCTGGGAGATGGTGGCGGCGTTTTCTCGCCTGCGTTCCGAAGCCCCTGGGCTGGTCACCGGCGCAGTGTTCATGGGACAAGGAGAGCCGTTTGCGAACTACGACGCGGTGCTCAAGGCCGCAGCGGTGCTGGCCGATCCCTGCGGCGGGCGGATCAAGGCCGAATCGATCAGCATCTCGACCGTGGGATTGGTGCCGGCGATGCGGCGGTTCGCTCGCGAAAAGCACCGGTACCGGCTCATCGTCTCACTCACCTCGGCGATCCAGGCGCGGCGTGATCGCCTGCTTCCGGAGGTGGCACGGTGGCCGCTCGGTGAGCTGGCGGGGGCCCTGCGCGAGCTGCACGAGGCAGTCGGGCAGCGGGTGACGGTGGCCTGGGTGGTGCTCGGGGGCGTCAACACCGGTGCCGATGAGGTCGCTGCACTCGGCGAGCTGCTGGCCGGCGTGCCGTTCCGGCTCAACCTCATCGACGTCAACGACCCGCGTCCCGACGGCTTCCAGCGCGCCACCCCCGAGGAGCTGGCCACGTTCCGGGATCGCCTGCGCTCCCTCGGCGTGCCAGTGGTGCGCCGCTACTCCGGCGGTGCCGCAACCCACGCCGCCTGCGGGATGCTCGCCTCGCGCCTCGTCGGTGGTGATCGACCCCCTCGAGATGGTAGCGCCGGGCTCGCTGCCCGTTGCTGAGCCCGATCGGCGGCGGACGCAACTTTTCGCCCCCGTCGTGACGGCAGCGGCCGAGATGGGCGCAGCGCGAGCACATGCAGGTACGGTTCCGAGTGCCGACGTGGACACGGCGAGAGCGAGTCTCGGACCCTGACGTCGGCGCGCCCGTCAGTACCCCTTGCGCAGCTCGGCGACGACGACGTTGCGCAGGATCTCCGAGGTGCCGCCACCGATCTCGATGAGCTTGGCGTCGCGCATCAGCCGTTCGACCGGAAACTCCCGGATGTAGCCGTAGCCGCCCAGCACCTGAATCGCGGCCAGGCCGGCGCGGGTAGCGACCTCAGAGGCAAAGGTCTTGGCAGCGGCTGAGAGCTTGCGAGCCCGTTCCCCGGCGTCCACCGCTCGCGCTGCCTCGTAGACCAGGCCCTCGGCGGCACGCCACTCGATGTACATGTCGGCGATCGTGTGGGACACGGCCTGGAACTCGATGATCGGCGCGTCGAACTGGCGTCGCTCGCGGGCGTAGCGAAAGGCGTGGTCGAGGCAGGCGCGGGCGATGCCGAGGGAGATCGCCGCCAGCCCTACGCGCTCGATGTCCAGGTTCTTCATCATCGGACGGATCGCCTCGGCCTCGACGCCGACGAGGTTCGCAGCCGGGACGTGGCAATCCTCGAGCACCAGCTCGCCGGTCGGTGAGGAGCGCATCCCCATCTTGCGCAGCTTGCGACCCCGGAAAAAGCCCGGGAAGTTTTTCTCGACGATGAACATGGTCAGCTTGCGATGGGACTCGGAGGTGCGCGCGTAGGCCAGGAACACATCCCCGAACGGACCGTTGGTGATGAACATCTTGGAGCCGTTCAGCTTCCACCCGCCGGGCTCGCGTACCGCACGGGCAGCCATGGCGGCGGCGTCGGAGCCGACCTCCGGCTCGGTCATGGCCAGGCCGCCGACCCACTCGCCGCGGATACACGGCGGTAGGTAGCGCTCCTTCTGCGCCTCGGAGCCGTTGATGCCGACGTTGTGGACGAAAAGCAGGGCGTGGGCGAGGTAGGAAAGGGCGGTGCCGGGGTCCACGTACGCCAGCTCCTCGATCACCGTCGAGGCAGCAACGGCGCCGAGGCCGGCGCCACCGTACGCCTCGGGTGCGGTAATGCCGAGCAGGCCGAGCTCCGCCAGCTTG
Source organism: Holophagae bacterium (assembly GCA_012516935.1). Taxonomy (GTDB): domain Bacteria; phylum Acidobacteriota; class Thermoanaerobaculia; order Thermoanaerobaculales; family Thermoanaerobaculaceae; genus JAAYVZ01. The sequence continues at coordinate 20,422 of JAAYVZ010000124.1, read as the reverse complement.
GCGAAGATGCCCGGCGCGAGCATCTCCTTCTCATCGAGCTCGTCGACGATCGGCGCGAGCTCGCGGGCCGCGAAGTCGGCCACCACCTCGGCGATCTCACGAAACTCGTCCTTGGGGCCAGGGGGCATCGAGAACCTCCGCCACGGCGCGGTGGACCGCGCACCTTTTCAAACCATCGCCAGCGGTGCCTTGTTCCTCGACCGCGAATCGCCTGCCGGCTCGTCGGTGGTTTCCGGATCGCTGAGTAGAATGGCTGTCATGACGTCGTCGTTCTCTCGGCGAATCGCTACTCTGGGCTTCGGCGTGACTGCCTACCTGGCCTCACAGCTCGTGCTCGCCTGGACCTTCGTTTTCGTCGGCGGGTTGCTCGTGCCCATCACTCTCGACGGAGCGCCCCGCTCGTCGCTCACCTCCTCCCTCCTCGTGAACCTGTTGCTGTTCGCCTGCTTCGGGTTACAACACAGCGTGATGGCTCGCCGGCGCTGCAAGCAGTGGTGGGAGAGCCTCGGGCCTGGCCTCGAGCGCCCGGCCTACGTGCTGGCGACGAGCCTCGCCCTCGGGCTGCTGTACGCTGGCTGGCAGCCGATACCGATACCGATCTGGGACCTGCAGGGGAGCGCCGCCGGCGGGGTGCTGGTAGCTATCAGCCTGGGAGGTTGGCTGGCGGTGCTGACCGCGAGCCTCATCATCGGCCACTTTCACCTGTTCGGGCTGACCCAGAGCTGGTACGGCTTCCGGGGGCGACCCGCGCCGCCGCAACCCCTGCGCGCCCGGGCACTGTATCGGCACGTCCGGCACCCGATGTACCTCGGGACGTTGGTGGCGTTCTGGTCCGCCTCGACCATGACCTGGGGGCGCGTGCTCTTTGCCTCGGCCATGACTGCCTACGTGCTCATCGCCGTTCGCTTCGAGGAACGGGACCTGCTCACCGAGTTCGGACCGGCATATGCGGAGTACTGCCACAGCGTGCCACGCTTCGTTCCGACCCTGCGGCCCGCGCCCCCCGACGACCCGCTGCTGGATGCCGAGGTGCGGGAGCGCGCCTGAGGCCTATCGGCTCCCGGTCATGACCGCGAGCAGGTCGGACCCAGCGAGAACCTGACCGGTCACCACGCCCACCTCAGCGATGGTGCCGGCCACCGGGGCGCGTACCTCGAGCTGCATCTTCATCGACTCGATAACCAGCAGCGACTCTCCCGCCGCCACCGCTTGGCCGGGCGCGACGTGCACCGCCACCACCTTCCCGGCCATCGGCGCACGCAGCTCACCAGAGCCCACCCCTGACCTCTCGCCGGCAGCAGCAACGTGCGGATCGGTGACAACCCACGTCTCGCCCCAGGCCGAGACGGCGATCTCTTGCGGGGAGAGACGGGTCGCAACGACCGCGGCGGTGGGGTGCTGCCCGCTACCGGCGCCGGATACGAGCCGACGCAGCGCCGGCGAGCAGGCCGGGCACGGGGGACGCTCACCGCGAAGCGCCGCGGTCAGCGCCTCGCCCCGCACATCCAACGCCCCCTGCGGTCCGGCCGGCTCGACCTCGATCCGCAGCGGCCGACCGGGGGGGAACGACGGCAGCGCCTGCGGCTGAGCGGCGAAGCGCGCGACGTGCGGGCCGCTCCACTCGGGCCCCGCGCCAGCGAGGGCGCGGGTCAACGCCCGAGCGAATCCGGGCGAGGCGATGAGGGCGTCGATCGCGGAGGGAACGCGCCGAGCGCACAGCTCCTCCATGTGCTCACCGATCCACGCGGTCGAGATGCGTCCCGCCCGGACGTCGGGGTGCAGCGCCACGGCGTGCAGGAACGGCAGGTTGGTGGCGCAGCCGTGGATGACGAACCCCTCGAGCGCGTCGACCAGCCGGTCGAGCGCCGCCGCGCGGTCGGGGCCCCAGACGATGAGCTTGGCCAGCAGCGGGTCGAAGGCGGTGGTAACCACCCTGCCCTCCCCCACGCCCGAGTCGACCCGCACGCCGTCCCCGACCGGCTCGCGGTAGCGGCGAACTGTGCCTGGCGAGGGCAGAAATGCGGCGCGAGGGTCCTCTGCCAGCACCCGGGCCTCGAGCGCCTGGCCGCGCGGCTCGAGAAGGTGGAAGCGGTCGGGAGCAGGGAAGGCTCGAGGCCACTCACCTTCGGCGAGCGCGAGCTGGGCGTCCACGAGATCGATCCCGTACACCAGCTCGGTGACCGGGTGCTCGACCTGCAGGCGGGTGTTCATCTCCAAGAAGTAGAAGCGCCCGCTCGCGTCGAGCAGAAACTCCACGGTGCCGGCGCCACGGTAGGCGGCCGCCTGCACGAGCGCCAGTGCCGCGCGGCCCATCGCCTCCCGCAAGGCAGGTCCCACAACCGAGGACGGTGCTTCCTCGAACAGCTTCTGGTGGCGCCGCTGCAGCGAGCACTCGCGCTCCCCCCAGAACACCCCACCTCCCTGGCCGTCGCCGAACACCTGGATTTCGAGGTGACGCGGCGCCGCCAGATACTGTTCGATGAACACGGTGCCGTCGGCGAACGCCGCGTGGGCCTCCTCGCTGGCGCGCATCACCGCCGTGACCAGCTCCCCACCGTCAGCGGCGATACGCATGCCCCGACCTCCGCCGCCACCGGATGCCTTGACCAGGTACGGCGGCTCGATACCCCGCGCCTGCAGGGTCTGGGCCCATGCCGTCTCGGGCTGTGCCCGCAGCTCGCCGGAGAGCAGCGCCGGCAGCGTCGGTACGCCGTGCGCCTCGGCCAGGCGTCGAGCACCCTCCTTGCCCCCCAACGCCAGCATGTTCTCTGCCGTCGGCCCGACGAAGGCGAGCCCCGCTGCTTCCACGGCGCCGGCAAAGGCAGCGTTCTCGGACAAGTAGCCGTAGCCGGGATGCAGCAGCTCGGCACCCCATGAACGAGCGACGGCGACGATCGCGGCTGCGTCCAGGAACGACCCGACCTCGAGCACCTCATCGGCCTCCCGTCGCACCGGCGCCCCGGCGTCCGCGGCTGTCGACACCACTGCCACCCGGTACCCCCGCGCGCGGGCGGCGCGCAGGATGCGGCGGGCGATCTCACCGCGGTTGGCGATGACCAGGCGCTTCACCTCGCGACCCCCACCCAGCGGGGAGCCGAAAGCCGAGCACGCTCATCCGCAGCCCCTTCCTTGCAAGGCCGATCACCGCCCAGCCACGTGACGAAGAAGCGAGGCCAGCGACCACGGGAGAGGGGCGAGAAACGCATCAGGAGCGCTCGTCGGGAGGCACCCAGGGAGCGGGTCGCTTATCGAGGAAGGCGGCGAGTCCAGCCTGGCCCTCGTCGGAGACACGGGCGAGGGCGATCTCGCGGACCGTGCATTCCTCGACCTCAAAAGAGGGCAGCGGTGCGAGTGTCAGGAGCAGCGCCTTGCTCCGCCGGGCCGCCTCGGGTCCGGCCAGAAGCAGCTCACCGACAGCGTCGGCGATCGCCTGGTCGAACGTCTCAGCCGCCACGACCCGGTGCACCAACCCAACCGCCATCGCCTCGCGGGCGGTCAAACGCCGCCCAGTGAACGCCAACGTCGCGGTGTGGCCGACGCCGAGCTTGCGCACGAGGTAGGGTCCGATGACCGCCGGCAGCAGACCCAGCCGCACCTCGGGCAGCGCCAGCACCGCCCGTTGGGCCGCGACGACGATGTCACAAACCGCCACCAGGCCGAGCCCACCGCCCACCGCCGCCCCCCGAACGGCACCCAGCACCGGCACGGGAAGTCCGGCCAGACGGCGGAACACGGTCGCCAGGGCCCGCGCGTCGCCCAGGTTGGCTTCGGGATCGGCAGCGGCCTGGGCCCGCATGTGGGCAATATCCGCCCCAGCACAGAAGGCGTCGCCTTCGCCCTCGAGCACCGCCACCCGCAGCTCGTCGGACGGCAAGGCGTGGAGGGTGGCCAGCGCCGTGCCGAGCTCGCTCACCATCTCGGCCGTGAGCGCGTTGCGCGCTTTGGCGCGGGTCAGCACCAGACACCACACGCCGTCACGGTGTCTTTCCAGCCGCAACGTGCGGCCGATCCGAACCTCGTCGAGGGAGCGCCAGCTCATGGGGGGGACCTCCTCCCGGCCGGTAGCAGCTCGCCCGTACACGGCCGGTCCTCTGGCGCAATGGTACGCAACAGCGATGCAGGTATCGCCACCTTGCAGCGGAGCAGTGCCTGCGCCAACGTCTTGCCCTGCGCATCCAGCCGCAGCGAACGGGTGCCACCACCGCCCAAAGCCTCGTCGAGGACGAAGTTGAGCGCCCACAAGTTGGGGACCAGGTGGCGACGCACCTGGCCGTGCACCAGGCCGGTGAAGCACTGCCTCACGCGCGCCGCGGTGAGGTGGCGGGCGAGCCACTCGAAGCACGCTTCGGACCGACCGATGAGGCCGATGTTGGCGGTGTCGCCCTTGTCACCGGAGCGGGCGTGGGCGACAGCGAGGAGCGGCACGCGGACCCGGCTCCCGGTGGCGAGGGGCAGCGGGGTCCGCGGTCGGCGGCTTGTGGTCCGATTCGGAGGTGGTCCCGGGGCCACGGCCGGCCAAAGCACGGTTCTGCTCTGCCCGACGCGAGCGGCCGCCGCGCCGGCGGGCTGATCCCAGACCTCGACCTGGGGCAGCGCTGCGGCGCGGGGGATGAGACACGGCCAGTACGAGACAATCTCGGAGATCTGCGGCGCGCCGCCGGTGACGGCGACCCCCGCCGGGCCTGACAAGATCAGGCTGGGCAGTAGCTTGCGGAACACCTCGAGGGGGCGCCGATCAGGGCCGCGCACCGACAACCGAAGGAGGATCTCGCTCGGCGTGTGCACGGGGGTGAGGCGCCCGTGGCACGCGTCGTCGCCCACCAGCTCGGTGTGGGCGGCTTCCGGGCGGGCGAAGCCAGCTCGCTCGAGCTCGGCTTCCAGCCGCGCCCAGGCGAGGGCCGCGAACGTCCACGCCTTGGCGCGGGCGTCAGGGCCGGAGACGATGAGGGTGCCGCTCACCTTGAAGCCGTCGGCATAGGCGCACGAGACCTTGAGATAGGGCGTGGGCGGCCGGCCGGTGATGCCGCTCACCCGCACGCGATCCGGGCCGTCGGACGCCAGCCGGACGGAGGTGAAGTCGGCGATGCAGTCGGGCGTGAGGTAGGCTTGCGGATCGCCCATCTCGTACAGGAGCTGCTCGCGCACCGTGGCACAGGTCACGAGACCGCCGGATTGCGGCTGCTTGGTGACGACGAAGCCCCCGTCGGCGTGACACTCGAGGATCGGGAAGCCGAGCTCCTCCCACGAGGGCACCTTCTGCCAGTCGGTGAAGTTGCCGCCGGTCGCCTGGGCGCCGCATTCGATGATGTGCCCGGCGATGATCCCGGCCGCCAGGCGGTCCCAGTCGTCGGTCGACCACCCGAACGCGTGCATCATCGCGCCGAGGGTGATTCCCGTGTCCGTCACCCGCCCGCACACCACGATGTCCGGCTCGTGCTGCAGTGCCTCGCGTACCGGCAGGGCGCCGAAGTACGCGTTGGCGGCTACCAAGCGGTCGGCCACGCTCGCAAGCGGCGCCCCGGTGTCGAGGCTCGGCATCGGCTCGCCGCCCGCGAGCAGCCGCGGAACCGCAGAGAGGATGTCGTCGCCGCTCACTACCGCGACCCGGAGCGCCAGCCCCTGCTCTCGCGCGGCGGCGCACAGCGCGGCGGCGCAGCCGCGGGGGTTGACCCCACCGGCGTTGGTGATGATCCGGGTGCCTCGAGCCCGGAGCTCACCGAGCAGTGGGGCGGCCTGCAGCACAAAGTCCCGTGCCCAGCCGGCCGTCGGATCTTTGGCGCGCTGCTTCTGCAGGATCGACATCGACAGCTCGGCCAGGAAGTCGATCGAAATGTAGTCGAGGCGGACGGGTCCGCAAAGCTGGCGGCGTAGGGCCGCCGGATCGTCGCCCCAGTAGCCACCAGCGTTACCGATGCGCAGGATGCGACCGGCTTGCCGACCGGGACACGAGGAAATGGGGTCCCTGGCCCGAAGCTCGGGGCTCGTGGTTGCGGATACGCCCGGGAGCGGATCGGCGGAGGCCGGGGGGTCGAACCGCGGCTGGGTGGGGAGGAGCGAGGCGGGCTTTCGGCTCTCGACTCTCGACCGGGCGGGCGGGCGTTTGGGCATCGCTCTCCCCTGGCTACATTCGGAAGACGCCGACCCGCGTCGGCTCGATCGGGGCGTTGAGGGTGACGGCGAGGCTTGCGGCGAGCACCGACCGGGTGGCGAGCATGTCAACGACGCCGTCGTCCCACAGCCGGGCCGAGGCGAAAAACGGGTGACCTTCGGTTTCGTACTTGGCGCGGATCGGCTCGAGGATGGCGAGCTCTTCTTCCGCTGACAGCGTCCGCCCCTCGCGGGCGAGCTGGTCGCGCTTGATCGTCAGCAACACCTGTGCCGCCTGCTCGCCGCCCATGACCGAGATGCGGGAGCCCGGCCAGGTCCACAGGAAGCGTGGCCCGAACGCCCGGCCGCACATCCCGTAGTTGCCAGCGCCGAAGCTGCCGCCGAGGATCACGGTGAGCTTCGGCACCCGAGCGGTCGCCACCGCGTGTACGAGCTTCGCGCCTTCCTTGGCGATTCCGCCGCGCTCGACCTGCGCCCCCACCATGAACCCCGTGATGTTCTGCAAAAACAGCAGCGGAACCTGTTCCGCGGTGCACAGCTCGATGAAGTGCGTGGCCTTGAGCGCCGACTCGCCGAACAGCACTCCGTTGTTGGCGACGATGCCGACCGGGATCCCTTCGATGTGGGCGAACCCGCACACCAGTGTGGTGGCGTAGCGTTGCTTGAACTCGAGCAAACGGCTGCCGTCGACCAACCGGGCGATGACCTCGCGGACCTCGACCTGCCGGCGCAGGTCGGCCGGCCAGATCCCGAGCAGCTCCTGCGGATCGTAGGCCGGCGGCTCCGGCGCCGCGAGGCGCACCGCCGCAGCAGGGCGCACTCCCAGCGCGCCGACGATCTCGCGCAGGATCGAGACGGCGTGCGCGTCGTCCTCGGCCAGGTGGTCGGCGACCCCCGACAGCTCGGTGTGCACGCGCGCGCCGCCCAGCTCCTCGGCCGAGACGTCCTCGCCGGTCGCCGCCTTGACGAGCGGCGGCCCGCCCAGGAAGATCGTCCCGGTCTCCTGCACGATCACCGTCTGGTCGCTCATCGCCGGTACGTACGCGCCGCCGGCAGTGCACGAGCCCATGACGGCCGAGATCTGGGGAACGCCGGCGGCGGACAGCACCGCCTGGTTGTAGAAGATGCGGCCGAAATGGTCGCGGTCGGGGAAGACCTCGGCCTGCAGCGGCAAAAACGCCCCACCCGAGTCCACGAGGTACAGGCAAGGCAACCGGTTCTCGAGCGCGATCTCCTGGGCTCGAAGGTGCTTGCGGACCGTGATCGGGAAGTAGGTACCACCCTTGACGGTGGCATCGTTGGCGATAACCATGCAGAGCCGGCCGCACACCGTGGCGACCCCGGTCACCAGCCCGGCCGCCGGCACCGGCTCGGGGTAGACGTCGTGGGCCGCGAGCAGACCCACCTCGAGAAACGGCGAGCCGGGGTCGCACAGTGCTGCCAGGCGCTCCCGCACCGGGAGCTTGCCTTGCTCGCGGTGGCGCGCCAAGGCTCTCTCGCCCCCACCCGCAGCGGCCGCCGCCTGAACCTCGGCGAGCCGTGCGCCGAGCGCCACGTTGTGGGCGCGGTTAGCGGCGAACTCGGGGCTTGCGGTGCGAACCTGGCTGCGGATCAGCGACACACACCCTCCCGGATACATCCTGGCCAACGATCACCGCCGGCCGGGGCATTCCGAGCCCCGAACGCCGTTCGCAGCGTGGCCGGGCAACCCTGGCGAAAGCGGTGAGGCTCGTGCCTGGGCGCTCACGTCGCCGGGTCGTCACCGACCGGAGCTCCCGAGTGGTCGAGATACGCCCCCAGCCGAGCGTCAAACGCTCGCCCGGGGCTCGGCCGGCTCGACGTGGATCAGGACCCGGTCGAGCGTCGGCAGGCGCCTCCGCAGCACCCGCTCCAGCACCTCGGTGCGAGCGTGGGCGTCGGCGATCGGTAGCTCGGGCGGGACCGTGAGGTGCAAGGTGAGGGTGAGGCCGTGGCCGCTGGCCGAGAGGGCGACGTCGTGGGCCCACCCCAGCGTGTGGTGCTCGGCCAGTACCTCGTGGACCGCCTCGAGGGTCGTGAACTGACCGTGCGGCACGGACACCACGGGGCTTGCCGACCGGGCTGCGGGCTCGATGTGCGTCACCACCGCAGCCAGGCGCGGAATCGCGTGCCGGACCGCGGCCTCGAGCGCCGTCACCTGGTCGTGAGCTTGGGCGACGGACAACACCGGGGCGACCTCGGCGTGCAGCTCCAGTGACAGCCGCCCGAGGACGTTCCGAAACTGCAAACCGTGGACCGGCACGCCGTGCTCGGCTGCCAGCCGTCGCACCACCTCGGCCGGGTTGTCGCTTTCTGGGACGCCGCCTGAAGCCGGCTCGACGTGCACGACAACGTCGGCGCCCGGCAGCAGGTTCTGGATGGCACGCTCGGCAGCGTCGGCGATGGTGTGGCCGCGCTCGATCGAGGTCCCCGGCTCGACCGTGAGCGTGACGTCCACGAACACCTCGGGGCCCGACTGGCGCACCCGCACACGCGACACGCCACGGACCCCGGGCACGGCGACGGCCGCGGCCACCGCCTCCCGGGCACCGGCTGGCGCCTCGTCCAACAAGTCGGCAACCGACCTGCGCCCGAGCTGAAGGCTCACCCAGACGACGATGAGCGCGACGAGGATGGCAGCGACGGTGTCGGCGCCGGCGAGCCACGGCAGCCGCACGCGCGGCCCCAGCCACACGGCAGCGAGGCCGAGGATGACCACGCTCGACGACCACACGTCGGTGGAAAAGTGCAACGCGTCGGCTTCGAGCGCCTGGCTGCCGGTCTGCAGGGCGACGCGCCGCAGCGCCCGGGAGCGCGACACGTCGACGGCGATCGACACCGCCATGACCACGAACCCCCAGACCGTGACCTCGACCTCGACGGGTTTGCCGAGCAAACGCTGCCCCGCCTCGGTGAGGATCCACACGCAGGTCGCCAGCAGCAGCACCGTCTCGCCGAGCGCCGAGAGGTTCTCGAACTTCCCGTGGCCGTACGTGTGGCGACCGTCGGCCGGCTGCGCCGCGGCGCGCACCGCCCAGACGGTCATCGCCGCCGCGACCAAATCGAGCAGCGAGTGGGCCGCCTCGGCGAGGATCCCGAGGCTGCCCGTCCACAGACCCACGCCGAGCTTCATCGTGGTGAGGAAGACGGCACTGACGACCGACGTGAGCGCAACCCGTTGCTTCTCTGCCGCGAACGAGGCGATGCCGCTGGCAGGCAACGGCCGCAAGTCCTGGGCTGAGGCCATCCCGGCTATGATAGGCCATCTGCGGGCCTTGGGGAGCGAGGGGTCTGGCCGGACGCGCCGGAGACGAGACCACGGGATGGAGGCAGAAGCCGCGGCTCGAAAACGTCGACGGCTTCGAGCCGGGACGGCAGGTGAAGCTCGCCGTCCCGGCAGCGAAGCTCCCGGACACGTGCTACCGGTGCCGTACCTGGTTCGGCGGTGGGGGCCCCACGGATCCGAGCGGTTGACTCCGGCCTCGACCCGATGCGACAATCAGCGGTCATCCGAAGGGGGGGTTGGGACCATGGATCGGACACAGCGGTTGTCAGTCGCGGTAGTCGTTGCTCTCGTGGGTGTCGTGACAGCGAGCGTCGGGGCTGAGCCTCCCCCGGTCGACATGACCAAGGTGCAGCCGTACTCTCCACCAGCCGCGGTGCCTACCGGCGGTCCGGTGCCCCACGGCGGCAACAGCATCCAGGCGATCCTCGACACCTTCGACCGCCCCGACGGGCCGATCGGCGCCAACTGGACCGTCCACGACGGGACGTGCAACGTCTCCAACAACGCCGCGGTGTGCGCCAACGTCGGACGGGCGACGTTCAACGGCGCCCCCGGCACCGGCGACACGGCCGAGATGGACGTGGCGAACAACGGCACGGAGCTACAGTACGCGGCGCTGCTGCTCAACTACGGGGCCGGGACCTCCAACCCGTTCCTGAAGGTGCAGAACCAGAGTGGCGGCACCCAATTCGGCCATGCAGGCTGCTACACGGGAAACAACGGAAGCGGCTTCGGTCTGGGGTTCTTCCAGTTGAGCTCGCCGTTCTCCACCGCGCACATGAAGGCCACACGGTCCGGCACCACGGTGACGATCGAGCTCACCAACATCGACGGCGGCGCGCAGCCGAACCAGACCTACGTCTGCACTGGTGCCCCGGCTGCCGAAGGGACCGGGGTCGGCATCGCCGGCTACGCCGGGTACGCGCGCATGGACAACTTCGCCGTCAACGCCACCGCTGGTCCGGCAATCTCATTGGTCAAGACCGTGGGCACCACATCAGGTGTCTGTGCGACCACCTCCGCCATCACCGTCGCGCCCGGAACGACCGTGTACTACTGCTTCACGGTCACCAACACCGGCACCGTGACCCTCAACCTGCACGACCTCGTGGACGACCAGCTCGGTCCCGTCGTCACCGGGCTGAGCCACGCGCTCACGCCAGGCAGCAGCTTCGACACGGTCGCAGCCGGGCTCCTGATTCCGGCCGTGATCGACACGACGACGACCAACACCGGCACCTGGACCGCCTACGCGAGCGAGCAGGAGTACGCCTCAGCGCAGGCCAGCGCGACGGTGACCGTGGCGCAGCCGGCCAACGTCAGCGGTACCAAGACCGTGAGCGGCGGCCCCTACCGGCCGGGTGGGACCATCACGTACACCATCGTGCTGAGCAACGCCGGCCCCGGCCCGCAACCCGACAATCCCGGTGACGAGTTCGTCGACACGCTGCCCTCACAGCTCACCGCGACCGGTGCTTCCGCCAGCTCGGGAACGGTGGCGCGGACCGGCAACCTCATCACGTGGAACGGCGCGATCGCCGCCGGAGGCTCGGTGACGATTATGGTCTCGGCCACGATCAACGACGTCCCCAATGGCCGCTCCGTGTCCAACCAGGGGACGATCAACTACGACGGCGCCGGCACCGGGAGCAACGGCTCGACCCGACTCACCGACGACCCGGCGGTGCCAGGAACCGAGAACCCGACCACGTTCGTGGTTTCCGCGCCGGAACCGATCCCCTCGCTCGGACCGGCGGCCCTGGCAGGTCTGGTGCTATTGCTCGGCTTCGCCGCGCTGCTGCTGCTACGCCGGCTGGTTTGACCGGTCACCCGTCCGGTGTGGCGCGGCCCCGCTCTGACGGTGCCGGGTTGTCGTCGGCGGGCCCACAGCCGACGGCGGAGCGAGCAGCCGGCGGCGACGACGAGGGCCAGGGCGAGCAAGCCGACGCGGGGGCCGATGCTGACGAGCCGATGGCAAAGGTAGCGCCCTCGAGCTGCCCGCTGCGACACGTCTTGCGGGCCGGCACCGGCCGAGATCGAGCTCGGTGCGAAGCGGTGGCGCTGCAGATCCGGTTGCGGCCTCGATCGGTCGGGTTTGTATAATTCGCGCCGGCCCGGCCACCCCGCGGCCAGAAGCGGAGGGTCTCGCATGCGACCGTATGCTCTGCTCGTCACCGTCGTGGCAGCGCTTCTCGCGGCCCGGACTGCGCCCGGTTGTACCAACATCCTCGTCACGCCCGGCGCCTCAGCGGATGGCTCGACGATCATCACCTACGCGGTGGACGGCGAGTTCCACCCGTTGCTGCGCCACATACCGGCGGCCGACCACGCGCCGGGGGAGCTGCAGGACATCAGAGACTGGTCGGGCAATGTGCGGCTGCGCATCCCCTACCCGGCCCACACCTACGCCGTGACCGGGATCATGAACGAACACCAGGTGACGATCGGTGAGACCACGTTCGACGGCCGGCCGGAGCTCGAAAACCCCGACGGTGGGCTGCACTACTGGACGCTCATGTGGGTCACCCTGCAGCGGGCCCGCACAGCGCGCGAGGCGATCGAGGTGATGACCGGGCTCGTGACCGAGTTCGGCTACGCCTCGACGGGCGAGTCGTTCTCGATCGGCGACCCGAAAGAGGCGTGGATCCTCGAGATGATCGGCCCGGGCAAAGGCGGCAAAGGCGCCATCTGGGTCGCCCTACGGGTGCCGGACGGGATGGTCGCTGCCCACGCCAACAAAGCCCGCATCGGCAGCTTCCCGCTCAATGAGCCGCAGCGGTGCCTGTACTCGCCGAACGTCATCGACTTCGCGATCGAGCACGGCTACTACGACCCGGCCAAAGACGGCCCGTTCCGCTTCTGCGAGGCCTACTGCCCCGCCACTGCGCAGACGCTGCGCTACACCGAGACCCGGGTGTGGTCGATCTTCCGCCGCGTCGCACCGTCCCAGAGCTTCTCTCCCGACCTCCACCGTGGGGTACCGGGGGCACCGGCCTACCCGCTGTGGATCAAGCCGGAGCGCAAGCTCGCCCTCGCGGACGTCATGGCGCTCATGCGCGACCACTACGAGGGCACCCCGTACGACATGACCACCGGGGTAGATGCCGGCCCGTTCGGTTCGCCGCTGCGCGCCCGACCGATGACGTTCAAGCTCGATGGGGCGACGTACTCGTGGGAGCGCCCGATCTCGACCCAGCAGACCGGCTGCTCGTACGTGGCCCAGTCGCGCGCGTCCTTGCCCGACCCGATCGGCGGCGTGCTCTGGTACGGCCTCGACGACACCTACACGAGCTGCTACTTCCCGCTCTACGCCGGGATCACCGCGGTGCCGCCCTCGACCACCACCGGTGAGCTCAGGAAGTTCTCCTGGGACTCGGCGTGGTGGGTGTTCAACCTCGTGGCCAACTACGCACAGCTCCGCTTTGCCGACATGGTGAAGGACATCCAGCAGGTGCAGGCGGAGCTCGAGGGCAACTTCCTCGCCCTGCAGCCAGCGATCGAAGCCACGGCACAGAAGATGCTCGCCACCGACGCCGAGCGGGCGCGCCGCTTCCTCACCGACTACTCGGTGTCCGCCGGCGAGCAGGTGACTCGCCGCTGGCGACAGCTCGCCGAGGCGCTGTTCACCAAGTACAACGACGGCTACGTCAAGGACGAGAAGGGCATGCCCCAGGAGCTGGGTTACCCCGAGCGCTGGCTGCGCGAGGTCATCCGCGCCCGTCCGGAGGAGCTCGAGCTCCCCTCCGACCAGGTGATCCACAGCCCCGCGTCGTACTGAGCCGGCGCCGCCCGACCGGTCACGGGTCTCGACCGCTGCCTCGGCACTTTCGGGACGATAACCGGCGGCCAAACACGGCGCCCACGCCGGAGGGGGGTGACCACGCCCGGGCACAGGATCGACGCGGTGGTGCGATCGGCTACAGTACCGCGACATGGTGGGCGCTCCCTCTCCCTCCGCGGAGCACGGACCACCCGGCACCGGCCACCGGCGCTGGGCAGTGCTTTTCGACTGGGGCGACACGGTGATGCGGGTGTTTCCGGATGCGGTCGGGCCGATGGTGAGCTGGCCACGGGTCGAGGCCGTGCCGGGGGTGCGGCGGGCACTGGTTGCCTTACGGCGGCAGGCGGTGCTCGGGCTCGCCACCAACGCCGCCGACTCCGACGCCGGCGAGATTTGGGCGGCGCTGCGGCGGGCGCGGCTGTCGTCGTATTTCGAGAAGCTCTATTGCTACCGCTCGCTCGGGGTGCGCAAGCCGTCACGCGAGTACTTCGCAGCGGTGCTCGCCGATCTCGGGCTGGCGCCGGAACGGGTCGTGATGGTAGGGGATGAGTGGCAGGCCGACGTCGCCGGGGCACTCGCAGCCGGGTTGCGGACCGTGTGGTACGACCCGTCCCGACGCGGCGAACGCCACCACCCGGACGTGCAGGTGCTGCACGACATGGGGCGATTGCCAGAGGTGCTGCAGAAGTGGGGGGTGTCATGAGGCTCGTGATTGGGTTGGTGATCCTGGGTGTGACGATGGGAACGGCCGAGGCGGGCACGCTCGGACCGAGCAACGCCGGGTTCGAGCACGGTCTCGCGGGGTGGGAGCTGCTCGCCAAGGGGAGGCCGACGGCCGCGAGGGTGTCAGCCGACCCTGCGGTTGCACACGGCGGCACCGGGTCGCTGCGCCTCGAGTGCGCCACCGCCTGTGAGGCCACGGTGGCGTCGACGCCGGTGCGACTCACGGTCGGGCATCCGTATCGGCTGCGTGGGGTCATCCGTACCCAGGGCGCCGTGTCCGACCCGCTCTCGCGCTACCCCACCGCGGTGCCGGCAACGCTGTCGATGGCCTCGTTTCCGTTCACCAACCACGCCCCAGCGGTCGGCGCCGACAGTGACTGGACAGCGGTCGAGACGGTGTTCATCGCCACCCGTGGCGAGGATCGTGTGCAGCTCCACCTGGGGCGCAACGGCACCGCCACCGGCACCGCCTGGTTCGACGACGTGACGGTGGAGGAGGTGACCGACGTCGCGGCGCTGGTGGCGCCAGAGACGGTGCGCTGGCGGGGCGAGGGGTTCCGCTACGATGACCGCGGCTGGATCGTGCTCCACGTCGAGGGCACGCCGTACGCCCGCGGGTTTCAGCACGGGTCGCTGCTCGCCGACGAGATCGTCGCCTACCTCTCGAAGCTCGCGATCCAAGAGAACAGCAAGGAACCTGCGGCCGGGTGGGCGAGCCTGCGCTTGCGCGCCGACCTGCTGTTCCTGCGCGGTTTCGATGCCGAGCAGCTCGAGGAGATGAAGGGGATCGCCGACGGCGCGGCAGGCGCCGGGGCGAGGTACGAGGGCCGGGCGCTCGACCTGCTCGACGTGGCGACGCTCAACTCGATCGTCGACCTGAGCTACGCGGCGAGCGGCATACAGGTGACATCGCACGCGCTCTCCGGCAGGAGCTTTCTCTCGGCGGCCGAGGAGCTCGCTATCCCCGACACCCGCCACAAGTGCTCGGCAATCGCCGCCACCGGGCCCGCGACCGCCGACGGCGGCGTCGTTTTTGGTCAGCTATTCATGTGGGGCGGCTACACCGGCGTGCACTTCAACGTCCTGTGCGACCTGCTGCCGGCCAAAGGGCAACGCCTGGTGTACCAGACGTTCCCGGGCGGGATCCACTCCGGCACCGATTTCTACCTCAATGACGCGGGCATCGTCTTCGGCGAGACCACGGTGGCGCAGACCCCGTTCGAGATCAGCGGCACGCCGCAGTCCTCACGCGCCCGCCGGGCTGCGCAGTACGCGCGCTCGATCGACGACGTCGTCCGCATCCTCTCGGAGCGCAACAACGGGCTGTACACCAACGACTGGCCGATGGCCGACCTGAAGACCGGCGAAACCGCCGTCTTCCTGCTCGGGACGAAACGCTCGAAGCTGTGGCGCACCTCGGACACGCCGGCACCGTTCGGCACCCCTGGGTTCCTGTGGGCCAACAACAACGCCCGCGACAACGGCGTCCGTCAAGAGTACGCGAGGCAGCCGGACGACGCGCCGTTTGACATGGCGTTCGGGGCGTGGAACCGCGATCTCGCCTTCCGGGAGTTCTACCACCGGCACCACGGTCGGATCGATGTCGAGAACACCCTCGAGCTCCTGGCCAGCTCGCCGGTCAACCGTCCCCACGCCTGCGACGGCAAGCTCACCACCACCGAGATGGGTCGCCGCATGGTATTTCTCGCCCACCAGGGCAAGACGACGCTGCGCGAGAAGGTTCCCGGTACCGGCCGGCGCATGCCCGACCTGCCCGGTGCCATCCCGCACCTCACGCTGGGGTGGGCGCCGCAGAGCCCGGTCGTCGTGTCGCAGATGCTCAAGGCGGCGCGCACCGCCCCGCCGGAGAAGCCGAAAGAGCCCGACCTCGTGCTCGACGAGGTCACCGACCGGTACCGCGTGAATGCCACCAAGCTCTGGCGGCAAAGCGTGTTCCCGGCTTCGGACGGCGACAACTGGCTGGCCTCGGCGTCCGCCGCGTACTGGCGGATGCTGCGCGACCTGCCGGACAGACCCGAGAAAGCGTTCGAAAAGCTCTCGGACCAGCTCGCTGAGCTCGGCAACCGGTACCAGTACGTGGTCGCCCACGAGCCGGACCTCGCGGCGGTGAAAGCCGAGCGCTCGTACGAACGGTACGGCCCGTACCAGATCCCCCGCATCAAGGGCACGTTCGCCCTCCACCAGCTCCGCCTCGCCCTCGGGACCGAGACATTCCTCGCCGCGATGCGGGCGGCGCACGAGCGGTTCGGCAACCGTACCGTGGGCACCAAAGCGTTTCTCGATGCGCTGTCGGCCGGCGCCGGACGCGACGTGTCCGGGATCGTGCGGCCGTGGATCGAGCGCGAGGGGGTGCCGGACCCACGGCCCACGGTGCGGATCGAGCCGGCCGGTGCCGAGTGGGTCGTCACGCTCGAGGTGCGGCAGGTCGACACCCCATGGCGATTGTGGGGCTCACTCGCGATCGAGGCTGGTGGGCAGCGGCTGCTCAAGACGATCGAGCTCGAGGGTCCGGCCACCACGGCCGAGTGGCGTCTCCAAGCCCGCCCCACCCGCGTGCTGTTCAACGCCGGCCGCGACTTCCCGGTTCCCAACCCGCAGTACTTCGCCTGGTCCTCGTTCGCTGACGACTTCGACCACACGCTCGTGGTGTACGGCACCGCCCGGCAAGTGGAAGCCAACCACACGATCGGCCTGCGGTTCCAGACGGCGTTGGCGGATGCCTTCTCGGAGATCCTGCCGCCACTCGTCAAAGACGCCGAGCTCGACGGCGAGCTCGCGGCGGCGCACGACCTCGTGGTGCTCGGCGAGGGGCGCGACAACGCGGTGCTCGGACGCCTGGCCGGGAAGCTGCCAACGGAGCTCGGTGACGGCTTCTTCCGCTTCCGAGGTCGCCTGTACGCCCATCCGGACGATGGGCTCTTCCTGGTTCTGCCGAGCCCGTTCAACCCGAAACGGACGCTGTACGTGGTGACCGCCAACAGCGCGCTGCAGCTTTGGCGCATGACCGTGGCGTACCAGCCGATGCTACCGAGCTGGGCGATCGCCCGCGGCAACGAGGTCCGAGAACAGGGGTTCTTCGATCCCGAGCGCTTCGCCTTCGAGCTCGCCGAGCACTAGGCATGTCGGCGACGGTCCCGAGCCGACCGGCAGGTGGCGCGGTCGAGGAGCGTCACGCCGAGTCCGGGCTGTTTGCCGCCCTCCCGGGCCGGATACGAGACGAGCGCGTGTCGAGCGCCGAGCGGACCGTCACCGTGGCACGCGGGAAACGTGGGGCGTAGGCTCACGACGGGGGGAGGAGGGAAGATGTCGGCTGGTGCGATCACGTCACCGATGGATGCCGCCGTCGCGTACTTCGAGGGCGGGTACAACTGCGCCGAGTCGGCGCTGCTGGCGCTGTCCGGCGACCAGACCACGGTGCAGGGCGAGCTGCAGCGTTTGGCCACACCGTTCGGCGGCGGCGTGGCGCGCCGGGGCATGCTGTGCGGAGCGCTCTCCGGCGCCCTCATGGCGCTCGGGCTGCACCTCGGGCGGAGCGTGCCGGGCGACGACGAGGCCAAGGCGCGCGCCTACGCGGCCGGTGAGGCACTCCTCGCCGCGGTCGAGGCGCGCTTCGGCAGCATCCAGTGCCGCGTCCTCACCGGCCTGGACTCCCGCGACCCGGCGCGCCCCGACGCCTTCCCACCGGTCAAGCAGCGGGTCTGCATCCCGCTCCTTCGCATGGTGGTGGAGCACACGCGCGAGCTGATCGAGGGGACGGTCCGGACGACCTGAGCGCACGCATTCCCGCCGCAGCCGCAACCGCGGTACGATCCCGCCGTGCTCTCGCCGTACTCCCGCCGCCTCGCAGCCAGCCTCGTGTTCCTCGGCTTTGCCGCCTGGGTGCTGCTCCGCTTCGAACGGGTAGAAAACCCGACGCCGCTCGTGATGGCCGCTACCGCTGCCGTCTGGCTCGCGCTGCTGACGGCGGCGGCGGCCGGCCCGGGCCTTGCGGTGTGGCGCTGGGTGACGGGGCACCGCCCGACGCGCTGGGAGTCCGCACCGCTCGTGCTGGGGCTCGGCTCGACCGTCCTCGCTGGGCTGGCCGGCGCGCTGGCGCTTTTGCGTTGGCTGCGCCCTGGGCCGGTGGGTGCCGTGCTCGTCGCCAGCGCGGTGTGGGGCACCGTGTCGCTCGCCAAGCGGTACCCCGTCCCCGAGCTGCGCGTCCCGGCCGGCGCGCGCCTCCCGGTCCTGCTCGTGGGGGCAGCGTTCTTCCTCGCCTTCGTGCTACTGCTCACCGACGCGCCGTTTTTCGACCAGCTCCACTACCACCTGGGGTTCCCGTTCCACTGGTTGCGCCAGGGCACCGTGTTCGTCCTGCTGCGCCATCAGTACTCGTTCATCGCCGGCACGATGTCCCTGCTTTACTGCTACCCGCTGCTCCTGCCGGGAACCTGGGCCGCCCAGGCCGTGCACTGGTGGGCGGGGCTGTGTACCCTCAGCGCGGTCTCCGCGCTGGCCCGGCGGCTTGCGGGACCGCGCGCCGCGGCATGGAGCGCGGCGATCCTCGGAACGACCGCCCCGGTCGTCATGAGCGCCACGTGGGCCGGCGTCGACCTCGGCGCCGCACTGTGGGGAATGTCTGGTGTGCTCGCCGTGGTCCTCGCACGCTCGCTGCCGGAGCCGCGCCGCTGGCGCGCGTACCTCGCGGCCGGGGCGCTGGCGGGCGCAGCGGCCGGGGCCAAGATCCTGGCGGCGGCCACGATCGGTGCGCCGATGGCGCTGCTGGTGCTCTGGCTCGCGGATGGAGGGTGGGGCCGCCGCGCGAGGGCGCTGCTTGTCTGGAGCGCAGGGGTGGCGCTGACGCTCGTGCCGTGGCTTGGGCGCAACCTCATGACGACGGGCCGTCCGCTCTACCCGTTCGGGCCGACGGCTTGGTTTGCGACTCAGGAGCCGACCCAGCTTGCCGCCGGCCAGCAGATCGGCGCGCTGACGTCGCCGCTCGGGCAGCTCGGGCAGGTTCTCACCCTGACGACGTTCGCGCCCCAGGGAGACGCGGGACCGATCGGACCGGTGTACCTCGTCCTCCTCCTGCCGGCTGTGTGGTCGGCTGGGCGCGGGCGGAGCAGGCTGGCCAGGGCGCTTCTCGTCGCTGGCGCACTGGGGCTTCTGGGGTGGGGCATCGGTCCGCTGTGGGGGCGGTACGCGATCCCGACGCTGGCGCTGCTGGCGCCGCTGGCCGCTGGCGGCTGGGGGCGGCTGCGCCGGGGGTTGGCGAAGGGATGGCGGCCGGCTGCCGATGGGTTGCTGTCCGTGCTCCTCGTCTGGGGGCTTCTGGGCTCGGTCACACCGGTGCAGCTCGAGCGCCTCGCCTGCTCGGTGGGTGTGGGCAGCGCCGAGGACTTCTTGCGTCGCCACGTCTCGTACTGGCCGGCGGTCGGCTTCGTCAATCAGTCGCTGCCCGCTTCCGCACGTATCCTCATGGTGGCGGAGGCGCGGTCGATGTACCTGGACCGCGACCTCGTGATCGAGGATCCTTTCCGGACGCCGTTGCTCGCCGAGCTGGCCAACTCGGCGGCCGATACGGCGGCGCTCGAGGGCGAGCTCCGGCGGCGAGGTATCACGCACCTCCTCTACAACCAGCACGAGGCGGCCCGGATCGCTGCGATGACCGGGAGGGCCGAGTACTTCGCTTCACTGACGGCCGGCGGGCGCCAGCGTATGATGGAGCTGCGCCGGGACAGCCTCGAGACGGTATTCCGCGACGGCCCCGTGGCAATCATGCGCTGGCGGTCGCCCGGCGAGGAGGTGCGGCGGTGAGCGAAGAGGGTATGTCCGGGCACGGCACCGGGCCCGAGGTGGAGCTCACCATCCTGATGCCTTGCCTCAACGAGGCGGAGACGATCGAGACCTGTGTCAGAAAAGCGAGGAGCTACCTCGATGGGCGCGGTATCACCGGTGAGGTGCTGGTGGCGGACAACGGCTCCACCGACGGATCGCCGGCCCTCGCCGAGCAGGCCGGCGCGCGGGTCGTGCCGGTGCGCGACCGAGGCTACGGCAACGCCCTCCTGGGAGGGATCCTCGCCGCGCGCGGCCGCTTCGTGATCATGGGTGACGCCGACGACTCGTATGACTTCCTCGGTCTCGATCCTTTCGTCGAGCGGCTGCGCGCCGGCGACCAGCTCGTGATGGGCAACCGCTTCGCGGGTGGCATCCGGAGAGGCGCCATGCCGCCGCTCCACCGCTATCTCGGCAACCCTCTGCTGTCGTTCATCGGGCGGTCGTTTTTCGGTAGTCGCTGCGGTGACTTCTATTGCGGCCTGCGAGGGTTCGACCGCGACGCCGGCAGCGTGCTGGTGCACCACCCGTACGAGTCGTTCCAGGCCTCGGTCGAGCGGTTCCTGCGCGAGGCCGCGGCCGACCCCAAGGTGCGCGCGATCAAGGCCACGCTGTACCGCACGTCGCGCGACTCGCAGGTCATCAAGCACCTGATCGCCGCCGCGCTCGGC